>JAFVTA010000120.1 GCA_017503525.1 Clostridia bacterium
ATTCGGGAGAGCCGAAAAAGTCAGTGTTTTCAAGGGTTTTCAGAGTTTTAGAAATTTACAACGCAGAGAACGGTGATTGAGTCCCGAACGCGACGCGCTACCAGCTGCGCTACGCCTCGATTTTTTCAATTTTTAGTTTATTTTCGTAAGTGGTCAAACATGTGGTCAAGCCACTTATTTCGAACGTTTTATAGAAAAGTGTACCGCCCGAATTGTCAGGTTTTTCAAGGGGTTCAGCGATTTTCAAAAATCACTGCTTCAAGACCGGTGGCGGTGTCCCGAACGCTGCGCGCTACCAGCTGCGCTACGCCTCGATTTTTCAAGTTTTTATCTATTTTCGTAAGTGGTCAAACATGTGGTCAAGCCACTTATTTCGAACGTTTTTTAGAAAAGTGTACCGCCCAAATTGTCAGTGTTGTCAAGGGGTTCAAAGGTTCGAAAAAAACTACCAAGAAAAGCCCTTGTGGGTGTCCAGAATATAATGGTATACCAACTATGCCAAATCTTGATTGGCTGACAACGAAGTTATTATATCAAATACCTGTAAGAAAGTCAAACAGTTTTAACAAGCTATGCAAAGTATTTTATTAAAAAAGCACGGGCAAAAGATTTTCTTTTGCCCGTAGCTAAATTTTATGCGTTCTCTTCGGCTAAAAGGTCTTTCATTTCGTACATGCCTGCTTGTTTTCCTTTCAAAAACTTTGCGGCGCGGATTGCGCCTGCGGCAAATACGCGTTTGGAATTTGCGCTATGTGTAATCGTAATAACTTCGTCTTCGCCTGCAAACATAACCTCGTGTTCGCCGACAATCGTGCCGCCGCGAACAGCGTGGATGCCGATTTCGTCCTGTTCTCTTGCACCGACGATGCCTTCTCTGCCACCTACGTAGCGTTTTTTGCCTTCGAATACTTCGTTAATGCTATCTGCAAGCATGAGCGCCGTACCGCTGGGGGCGTCTTTTTTCAAATTATGGTGGCGTTCAATAATTTCAATATCAAACCCCGTCCCCAAAACTTGCGCCGCAGCTTTGCAGAGCGCTTGCATCAAATTAACGCCTAAAGACAAGTTTGCCGTTTTAAAAACTGCTATGGATTTGGAGTATTCCCCGATAAGCTCTAAATCCTCTTTGGAAAAGCCCGTAGAGGCAAGCACGATGCCAAGCCCATGCGTTTTGGCGTAGTCAAGCCGTTCCGCCAGCCCGATAGGGGAAGAGAAATCAATAATAACGTCTGCGGGTTCTTTTATCCCCGAAAAACTCTTAAACACGGACATGCCTATCTCTTTCGGGAATAAATCGACGCCGCATACTGCCGTGGCTTCGGGGTCGTTCTCAAGTAAAGAGAGGACGTTGCCGCCCATTTTACCGCAAGCGCCGCAGAGGATAATTTTCGTTTGTTCCATTATGCTTTACACTCCAAGCCGAAGTTTTCCATGGCAAGGCGCAACTTTTCGCGGTTGCAGTCTTCAAGCCTTGTCAAAGGTGCTCTGGGCGAGCCGGCATTGAAACCGAGCATATTTACCGCCTCTTTTACGGGGATAGGATTTACCTCGACAAAGCAAGCGTTTGCAAGGGGCAAAAGCTTATCGTTAAGCGCGATTGCTTTCGACAACTCGCCTTGTTCGATAAGGGTACAAAGTTCTTTTACTTGCTTGGGCGCGATATTGGATACTACCGAAATTACGCCTGCACCGCCGCATGCGAGGATAGGGAAGTTGAGCGCGTCTTCACCTGAATACACGTCGCACTTTTCCCGTACAAGGCGGAAGGTTTCCATAGTTTTGCTCATATTACCGCCTGCGTCTTTGATGCCTGCGATATTGGGGATATCCGCAATCTTTGCCATAGTAGCGGGCTGAATTTCTACGCCCGTACGACCGGGTACGTTATAAGCAATAACGGGAATGGACACGGCTTCGCAAATGGCTTTATAATACGCCACAAGTCCGTTTTGCGTGCACTTATTATAGTAAGGAGTGACGGCGAGCAAACCGTCCGCGCCGAACTTTTCCGCGTATTGCGCGGTCATGACTGCGTCGGCGGTGTTATTGCTACCGCAGCCGAAGATGACTTTCGCGCGTTTGTTCACCTTTTTCACGGCGTAATCCATGAGGACGTGTTCTTCCTCAAAGGACATGGTGGAAGGTTCGCCCGTAGTGCCGAGGAAAACGATTGCATCCGTACCGTTTTCGATTTGGTATTCAACGAGCTGACCTAATACTTCGTAGTTTACTCCATTTTCATCGAAGGGGGTAATCAAAGCGGTGGCGCTGCCCTTAAAAAATCCTTTCATAGTGTTATACTATTCTCCTTATCCTTGTGGTTGTGCAATCAATCGAAGTAGCCTTTTGCCGCGAGCAATTCCGCGAGCAATACCGCGCCGCCAGCCGCGCCGCGCAAGGTATTATGGGAAAGCCCAACGAATTTATAATCGTATACGCTGTCTTCGCGAAGTCTGCCTGCGCAAACGCTCATGCCGTTGCCTTCCATGCGGTCGAGCTTGGCTTGAGGACGGTTATCCTCTTCAAAATATTTCAAGAACTGCGTAGGCGCAGAGGGAAGGTTGAGTTCTTGAGGAGCGCCCTTGAACTCTGCCCAAGCCTGCAAGATTTCTTCCTTGGAAGGCTTGTTTTCAAAACGAACGAATACTGCCGCGGTATGCCCGTCGGAAACGGGTACGCGCAGGCATTGTGCCGTAATGGCGGGGGCAGTGGCGGAAACAATCTCGCCGTTTGCGATTTCGCCCCAGATTTTGAGGGGTTCTTTTTCGCTCTTTTCTTCTTCGCCGCCGATGTAGGGGATAATGTTATCCAAAATTTCGGGCATGGTGGTAAAGGTCTTGCCTGCACCGGAAATTGCTTGATAGGTGCACACCGCCGCTTCTTTTACCCCGAACTTCATTAAGGGGTGCAAGAGGGGGACGTAGGACTGCAAGGAGCAGTTAGACTTTACCGCGATAAAACCGCGCTTGGTGCCAAGACGAGCCTTTTGGGAAGAGATAACTTCAATATGATTGTCGTTAATTTCAGGAATGACCATGGGTACGTCGGGGGTAAAGCGATGCGCCGAGTTGTTGGAAACTACGGGAACTTCCATTTTTGCATATGCCTCTTCCAACGCGCGGATTTTTGCTTTGTCCATATTGACGGCGCAGAATACAAAATCTACCGAGTTTGCGATTTTTTCCATATCCGCTTCAGCATCAAGGACGACCATGTCACGGTACTTATCGGGGATAGGGGTTTCAAAAGCCCACTTATCGCCTACGGCGTTTGGATAAGACTTGCCTGCGGAACGGGCGGACGCGGCGAGCGCCGTCACGTTAAACCAAGGATGGTTCGCAAGCAAAAGCATAAAACGCTGGCCAACCATGCCGGTTGCGCCAATAACACCTACGTTAAACTTTTTCATATTCATTTCTCCTTAACGGTAAATTTACGGGGATAAAAATAAAAGACGGGGATAGTCCGCCGTCATAAAAGTGCAAGATCCCCGATTTTACGGATAACACGAAATAGCACTTCACAGACGGTGACAGTCATACGGGTATTCTCCCGTATGCCCAGCGCAAAAGGGCGAGTTGCGCTTCGGCGGAGATACCCTTATCGCCTATCGCTTCGACGCAAGCTTTGCCCAAAGCTTGCTTGCGGTAGGGTACTCATGTTCGTCCGCTCCTCTATTTACGTGCTTATTGTAGCATATTTGCAAGCAAAAGTCAAAGATTTTTCCGCTTATTTTCGCGCAACGGCAAAAAAAACTTATCTTTATAAGAAATAATTTTAAATTTTTCCGTAAATTCCTTGAAATAATCACAATTTTGTAGTAAAATAGAAAGGAATGAAAAAGGAGTAATACACATGGCGCAACAGAAAAAAGGGTTCGTAGCCCGGATGCTCGAAGGGAAAGAACGCAGTGAAGAATATGCAAGAAGCACTTTGCCTACTAATCGCTGGCAGTTGTTTTGGGATATTTTCAAGGGAAACTTTGGGAAAATCTTTAAAGTAAATATTTTGATTTTGCTTTTCTTTGTCCCCCTTTTGGCGGTAATTATATTCAGTTCTTTGATTAACGAATCGAATGGTATAGTGTATCCGTTCGGGGCAAACCTCGGGATAGGGTATCCGGCGATGCCTGAAATTGCAGGGATGTCCGAATGGCTCACCATGCAGGGGGATTTTACTGCTTACTTGGTAATGATCATTACCTTGTTTATTGCAGCGATAGGTCTTTCGGGCGGTATGTACGTTATCCGCAACATGGTTTGGACGGAAGGTATCTTTGTAGGCAACGATTTTTGGAAAGGGGTTAAACTCAACTATAAGAATGCTTTGCAAACGGCGTTGTTCTTAGGGATCGTACTGTTTGTGGGCAAGCTCATGCTGGATGTGGCGGCGTTTAATATCGCGCTTGGCGCAAGCGGATCGCAAAAGGTCTGGCTGACGATTTCGCAGGTTCTCAGCTACCTCATGATCATCATGGCAACAATGATGTCCCTTTGGATGATTGCGCTCGGGGTAAACTATAACATGAATTTCCCTACCCTTATTAGAAATTCTTTGCTTATGACGATAGGAACCCTTCCTCAAACGGTATTCTTTGGGGTTTTGGCAGCTGTGCCGTTCTTACTGTTTGTAATCGGCGGTACGATGCTCACCATGCTCGGCGTATTCCTCGTATTCTTATTTGGGTTCGCGTACGCGCTTTTGGTTTGGCTTGACTTCGGTCAATGGGTGTTCGATAGATATATCAATCCCAAACTCGAAGGTGCAAAAGTGGGCAGAGGTATGTACAACAAGGACGGCAGCGCGCAGCTTGTCGGGGGCGACAGCGCGGCAGGGGTAGAATACCAACGCATGATTTTGGCGCACGGCAAATCCCGTTTGGTGGCTCGGCCGATCAAGCCTATCGATGACTCCCTGCAGGTTTATGAACTGCCTCAATCCTTCACCCGTGAGGACTTAAAGCGCCTTCGCGAGAGCAAGGAGAATATCGTAGAGGATACCGAAGCGTACGCGGAAGAGCATAAGAACGACTTGCGCTACGTGGAGTATAACAAGCAGTTTGAAGAGCGCGAACGCGCTTTGGAAGAACAGGACAGTAAGAAAAAGAAGAAGTTGAAACCGCCTAAAATGTTGCAATAAATTGAGCAACGGCAAGAGAAACTGGCTAAGGCAAGCTGCGGAAGGATGACGAACTTCCGCAACTTCCCTCTTACCAAGGAAAACTGCACCGTTAAGCACTTGTCAAAGGTATTATATTATGATGCATAACACAGCTTACACCCACCTTGCAAAATGGTTTGAATATCTCAACGACGACTGCGGCTATGAAAATTGGTCGCAGTATTTAATTAAACGCCTTTCTGCTTATCCCCTTACCACGGGGCTGGATATCGGTTGCGGCGGCGGTTGGTTTACGCGCGCGTTCCAAAGACACGGCTATGCCATGACGGGTATGGATATGTCCCCTCAAATGCTGGATTTTGCGCAGGAAACCGCCCTCAAAGAGGGGGTAAGGAGCGAATATATCCTTGGGGATATCACGAAAACCAGGCTCCCTGCCCGCTTCGATTTCGCTACGGCGGTTAACGATTGTGTCAACTATATCCCTAAAAACCGTTTAAATAGCGCCTTAAAAAATATCAAGGGCGCGCTTGTAAAAGGTGGGATTTTCCTTTTTGATATCAGCTCGGAAAGGAAAATCAGACAAAAAATTGCAAATACTGTTTGCGCGGACGATAGAGAGGATATTACCTACTTAAGCTTTAATAAGCAAGAAGAGGACGGCGTGACGATGGAAGTCACCCTCTTTGTCAAGGACGGGGATGGAAAGTTCAACCGCTTTGACGAAACGCATAGACAGTATATATATACGGAAGAAGAGGTTTGCGAGGCGTTAAAAGCTAACGGCTTTGAAGTGATTGATATTTGCGGACATTTAGGTGAGGATAAAGCGGAAAGCGATAGGCTTTGCATTTTAGCCCAAAAAAGGTGAAACTATGGCAAATCTTTTGCGTACTTTAATTTACGGCGGACAAGTATCCTTGACGCTTGCGGATACGACCGCCCTCGTGCAAGAGGGTGCGCATTTGCACGGGCTTTCGAGGGTATCGGCGACACTGTTTGGCAAAGCTTTATCCGCCATGACTTTTATGAGCGCTTGCTTAAAAGGGGAAAGGGGAGAAATTTCCCTTTCTTTGAAAGGGGACGGCGAATGCGGAGAAATTGCGGTGTCGGGGAATAGACAGCTCCGTATGCGCGGATATATCGACAATATCGCCTTAAAGGCTGGGAAAGAGGATATAAAAAACGCTACGGTCACCGTAATTCGGGACGATGGATACAGCCGTCCATTCGTTGGGGCTTGCGCCTTTCCGGATGGCGCGGACATGGATAAAGGATTTGAGGAATATTTCCGTTCCAGCGAACAGCTCCCTACCCGTATTCTTACGGCGGTGGAAACAAACGAGGGGGGCATGGTTGAGTTTGCCGGTGTGGTTGCGGTTCAGCCTTTGCCTTTTGCCGATCAAGAAACTTTGCAAAAAACAGAGAATTTGAATTTGAAAGGATTGCTTGACTGTGTCAAAGAACAAGGTGTGTTCGATTGCGCAAGAGCGCATTTTAAGGAAGACTTCCCCGTTTGGGAAGAGCGAGAGGCGGCGTATAAATGCAACTGTTCGAGGGAGTACTTGACGAGGGTTTTGGTATCGCTTGGAGAAGAGGGCATGCGCCGTATCATACAAGAGGACGGCGCGGTGCGCGTGCATTGCCATTATTGCAATACCGATTACGAATTTACGGACGAGGACGCGGATAAGCTGTTTGCGAAAGAATAATGAGTGAGAATAAGAGCAAAAAAATCGATTTAAGCCGCAAAAACATCAGCGCGCTTGCCGATAAATTTTATAACGAGGGGAAATTTCTCTCCGCACTCCGTTTTGCGTATCGGGAATACGAAAACTACGGGGGGGACGGGGAGGTTTTCGTCCGCCTTTGCGATATTTACGAGGCGATGGAGCTTCGCGGTTCGGCAATTAAATGGTGGTTTCAATTCCTCGACAGAGCAAGCGAAGAGGAAACGCCCGAAATCTACGAGGGGTTAGCCGTCAATTTTTTGCATATCGGCAACGACAGTATTTCCGCCTATTATTACAATCGTTTAATCGACGTGGACGATACTTTACCCGAAGAGGTGAAAATGGATATCGTAGACGCGTTTGCGACGGCGAAAAAGAGTAAAATGCGTTTTGTATATCCCCCTTGGCTTGCCGACTATACGAAGGAAGTGGATACGGGTTCAAAATTTTTAAAATCGGGGGATTGCGAACGGGCGGCTGAAGAGCTGTCCAAGGTAGCAAAAGGCTCTAAACAGTACGCGCAGGCAAAGGAAATGCAGGCGGTGGCGTTTCTCCTTTCGGGAAAAACGGACGAAGCGGAGCGGGCATGTTTGGAGCTGTTAGAGGAAACCCCTACGGACATACGGGTGAGAGCAACTTTAGCCGCTACCTATTTGGAGCAAGGCAGGACAGAGGAAAGTAAGGCGATTGCGTTGGAACTTTCCGCCCGTAAAACGGAAGATACGGACGAGCTGTATAAAATTGCTACGGTATGCTGTGAAAACGAACTGCACGCCGAGGCGTACGAGCGTTTCCGCGCGTTGGATAAAAAAGCGCCCTACGACGGCAGAACGCTGTATTTTAAAGCGGTTTCCGCGTATAAAAGCGGTGATATCGACGAGGCGGAGCGTACTTTGAGTCAGCTTTGTACGATTTATCCCGATGCGGAAGTGGCTAAATATTATTTAAAAGCCATTCATGAATATCAAAGAGGGGAGGCGGAAAAGCCCGAGTTGATTTATTTTTACCACCTGCCCCAAGAAGAACGGGAAAAGCGTTGCCGTTCTCTCATTCAAGTGGGCAAAAGTCCCAAGGACGAGGCGCAAATTTTTGGGTTGCTCCTATTGCACGACGGATATTTTAGCTGGTGTTTCGATGAAATGGACGGCGGCGATCACGATTTGCAGTATCTTGGGCTCGTGACGGCGGCGCACGTCCGCGCAGACGAGTTTATTCGGGATATTTTGCTTGATTATGAGGTGATTGACGTACTCAAAATCGAAACTTTGCGCCTGTTGCTTGAGCGCAACGAGGAAATGGAGCTGGGGATTGTCCTTTGTAATATTTATAAAAGAATATGCCTGCCTCGCGTAAACATAGGCAGAAAACGGCATAAAAAGTTTATAGAGGCGTACGCTAAACTCGCCTCGAAGTTTATTGTCGTCAAGGAAAATTACGGGGCGAAAATCGTCACGGCAACGGAAACCTTGTATCAAGCTCTCGCCGAATACGGCAGTTTGGATTTGGTGGATAATACGGACGATTGCGCTTGTGCGATCTTCCTTTTGACGGGAATTAAGGAGCTTGGAAACAACCCCGAAATGATTGCGGCGGCGTTCGATGCGAACGCGGATCGGGTAAAGGTATTGCTGTCGGCGGCGATAAGCAAAGAATACGGCATAGAAAAGGATAAAAAAGATGAAATTGATTGATTTTGACGGATTGTTTGACGAAAAGTTAACGCAATACATGGAAGAGAATAAGAATAAACATTCGGAAAAGCAATGGGAAGATATTATCCCCAAGCTGTATAAAAAATTCGGGGATACCTATATTGCAAAATTAAAAAGCACCCCCAAGCAGTACTACGCGAAAATGAGCGATAGCGAGCTTGCGGACACTTTATCCCAGCACTTGGAAGAGGATATTCCCGTACCCGAATTTTTGTGCGCGGAGCTGGAAAGCCGCGACGCGGCGGAAGTGTTGTTGCCCTTTTTGGAAGGTGATGATTGCGAAAAAGCGGCGTATGCGATTAACCTTTTGGGAGAAGATACGCGCGCGTTCGGGGCGTACTTCTCTATATTAAAAGAAGGACGCTTAAACGAAGATATCCGCAGCGACCTTGCCGATATTTTCCGTTTGCATGCGGATGAGGTAAAGGCGCAGGCGTACGCAACCTACTGCGAGGGGTACGCGCAGGAATACATGCTGGAAATTCTTTCACGTGTCAAGGAAAAGGAAGAGGAAATTTACCAAACGCTGTTAAAAGCCTTCCTGACGGCGGACGAAACGCAAAGCCCCATGCGCGCAAGCTATTTGGCGGCGTACGGCGATACGCGCGCGTTAAAGCCTTTATTAGAGCGTATCGAGGACAGGGGAATAGGGTTCGTTGAATTTCAAGAACTCAAATACGCCATAGAGGCGCTGGGCGGCGAGTATAACGAGCCGCGCGACTTCTCCGAAGACAAGGATTATTTAGCAATCGAGGCTGCATCTTCGAGTGCGGTGCAAAATTAAATCGTATAAATATAAAAATCTCCGCATATAGTAAATCGTAAGAAAATTAGCGGAGGTTTTTTATTTTGCAAAAAAACTTCGGCTATTGCGATGGGAGGTCGCTCATGGAAAATTACAGCGTGTATCAGGATATAGCAAATCGCACGGGCGGAGATATTTACATAGGCGTAGTAGGTCCCGTGCGTACGGGGAAATCCACCTTTATCAAGCGTTTTATGGAAACGCTTGTTATTCCCTCGGCAAAGGACGGGGAGCGTGCGGTAATGACGGACGAATTGCCTCAATCGGCGGCGGGAAAAACGGTTATGACGACGGAGCCCAAGTTCGTACCCGCCAAAGCCGCGAAAATTTCGGTGGCAAAGGGCGCGGAGGCATCCGTGCGGCTCGTCGACTGCGTGGGCTTTGCCGTGGAAGGCGCAAACGGCTTTGAAGAGGACGGCGCGCCTCGGCTGGTCAAAACCCCTTGGCAGGAAGAGGCAATGCCCTTTGAACAAGCGGCAAGCCTCGGCACGGAAAAGGTCATCAAGGAACATTCTACCATCGGCGTGCTTGTGACGACGGACGGGAGCATCGCGGACATTCCAAGAAGCGGATATATTCCTGCGGAAGAGCGCGCCGTACGGGAATTAAAGGCGCTTGATAAGCCCTTTGTCATTTTGTTGAATTGTAAAGAGCCGACGAAAAACGAAAAGCTCCGTAAGTCGCTTGAAGAAAAATACGAGGCACCCGTGGTCGCGTTGAATGCGGAAACCATGGGGGAAACGGAGATACAAGAACTCCTCCAAAAGGCGCTTTTTGAGTTTCCCGTTATGCGTATTGATATCCAAATACCCAAGTGGCTGCAAGCTTTGCCGGAAAGCGCGCCTCAGGTCAACGCTCTCCTTTGCGCGGTGAAAAAGACGGCTGGCGAGGTGGTCAAAATGCGCGATTGTTTTGCGTTTGAAAAGCTTTTTGAAGAAGGGTGCGGTTTTATCAATCCCCAGGAAATCAAAATGGAGCTTGGCAAAGGCAGGGTAGAAATTTGCGTCGGTGCAAGCGAGGGGTTGTTCTATCAAACTTTGAGCGAGGCTTGCGGAGAGCCTTTGGACGGAGCCTTGGCACTTATGCAGTATATTACGGCGGTTTCGGGGGTGAAAAAGGCGTACGACAAGGTAAAAGGCGCGCTGGCGGACGCGGAAGAAAAGGGGTACGGTATCGTTTGCCCGGATAGCGGGGATTACGAACTGGATAAACCCCGTCTTACGAAAAAAGGTTCGGGCTATGGCGTGCAGTTTAGAGCGACCGCGCCCAGCTATCATATCGTACGGGTGAACGTGACGG
>JAFVTA010000121.1 GCA_017503525.1 Clostridia bacterium
GGGAAAATGTAGAACGCGCCCTTTGGCTCGTAACAAGTAAGCCCCATATCCATAAATTCGCCGTACAAGAATTTACGACGAGTGTCGTAAGATTGTTGCATTTTCTTTACCGACGAAAAGCCGTCGCTTAATCCTTCGGTAAGCGCTTTAAGACCTGCGTATTGCGAGAAAGTGGGAGCGCACATTATCGTGTATTGATGAACTTTGTACGCTTGCGTAGTGATTTCGCGGGGCGCGCAAAAATAGCCTAATCTCCAACCCGTCATAGCGAACGCCTTGGAAAAACCGTTAAGGACGATTGTGCGTTCGCGCATTCCTTCTAATGACGCGATTGAACAATGCCCTTCGTCCGTGTAGTTGAGTTCGGCGTAAATTTCGTCGCTTATTACCACAAGGTTATGCTTTTTAATTACGGGTATGATTTCCAGCATTTCGCTTTTTGTCATAATTGCGCCCGTTGGGTTATTAGGATAGGGGAAAATTATCGCTTTGGTTTTGGGCGTGATAGCCTTTTCCAAAACTTCGGCGGTGAGTTTATAGCCGTTGTCGCCACTTAAATTAACCGCTACCGGCACTCCGCCAACCAGCGAAACATTAGGTTGATAACTAACATAACTGGGCGCGGGGATAAGCACTTCTTGTCCAAAATCCACCACGCTGCGAAGCGCCATATCGATTGCTTCGCTTGCGCCGATAGTAACGATAATCTCGTCTTTTGGCTCGTAACAAAGATTAAAGCGCGCGGACAAATATTGCGCGATTTTTTCGCGCAACTGGATAAGTCCTGCGTTGGAAGTATATTGAGTTTTTCCCGCTTGTATAGCCTTTATCGCGCTATCGCGAATTTCCCACGGTGTAATAAAGTCGGGTTCGCCCACGCCAAGTGAAATGCAATCGTCCATTTCGCTTGCTAGGTCGAAAAACTTTCTTATCCCGCTGGGCGCCATACCACTTACGCGCGGATTGAGAATTTCGTCGTAGTTCACGGTTGATATACCAATCTCTTTTCTTTATTTTTTTCCAAAACTATGCCTTCGAGTTTGTACTTCTTAAGTATGAAGTGAGTTGCCGTAGACAAAACTTTGTCGATAGCCGAAAGTTTCTCGCTTACGAAACGAGCCGCGTCGCGAAGCGAGCGTCCTTCGACAAATACCGCTAGGTCGTACGCGCCACTCATAAGATACACGCTTTTAACTTCGTCGAATTGATAGATATATTGCGCGATTTCGTCGAAACCTTTTTCGCGCACGGGCGATACTTTTACTTCGATAAGCGCTTCTACGCCGTCTTTGTTTATGGCGTCGTCGTTTACGATAGCGGTGTATTTTACGATAACTCCGCTTTTCTCCATATCGGCGATTGCGCTTGCAACTTCACTTTCGGTTGCGCCCAGCATTTTAGCCATCATAGGCGCGGTAATTCTGGCGTCTTGACGAAGTAACGCGAGTACTTCTTCGTGTAATTTTTCCATAATTTTTCCTTTCGGCTTTTGCCGTTTACTATTTTTTCAAACTGTTAAGCACGCCACCTGCCAAAATGAACTTTCTTTGGCGGTCGGTAAGGGGTAAATCGCACTTGAATTCAAAGTTTTTAGTAAGGTTTTTAACGGTGATTTGTTCACCCGATTTAACTTGCTCTACTGCGTTTTCAATAACGAATTCGTCGCCTTGGCTCATTTTGTCGTAGTCGCACTCGCAAGCAAAGGTTAGGGGCAAAATACCGCTGTTAATAAGGTTGTCGCGGTGAATACGCGCAAACGATTTTGCGATTACACCCTTAATTCCAAGGTATAGGGGTACGAGCGCCGCGTGTTCGCGCGACGAGCCTTGACCGTAGTTGCCACCTGCTACGATAAATCCAC
>JAFVTA010000122.1 GCA_017503525.1 Clostridia bacterium
CCTCCCCGTCGTACTTTTCACGAGCAGGAAAACTCTTATAAATCATCAAGTTTTTAATCGGGCGCAATACCTCCACGAATTCACGCATAAGTAGCTTAGTCCGTGAATAGGTATGCGGTTGAAAGATAACGAACAGTTTTCCCTTGCATACCCCCTCCGCGGTTGCAACCGTCGATGCAATTTCGCGAGGATGATGCGCGTAATCGCAAATAAAGCTTGCGCCGCGATACGCACCCACTTTTTCAAATCTACGCTTTACCGCCGTAAAAGTTTCCAATCCCTTGACGATTTCCCTCTCATCAAAACCGAACGAGCGCGCCGCAGCAAACGCCGCCAAAGCGTTATATACGTTGCAACGGCCGATAGCATTTAAGCGTACTCTGCAAAGCGCTTTTCCATACTCCTCAACGGTAAAGGAATACCGCTCCCCATTAGCGCGCAAATCCACGGCACGGTAATCTGCAAGCGAACTGATTATTCCAAAACTCGGAAAATCCCCAAGGGAAAGACATTTTACATCATCTGCGCAGACAAACGTCGCGTCCGCATTTTGGCAATATCTTTTAAAACAAGTCAAAAGTTCATTTTCATCCGCATAACACTCCATATGATCTTTATCAATGTTGAGCAAAACGGCTGTATTCGGGCGTAGTTTTAATAAATTTTTCTTATACTCACACGCTTCGGTCACAAAATAATCCATGCCTGAAGAATAGAAATTTCCAAATGTGCCGTCCTCGCCGCCTATATGAGCGGTAAATGGTACGCTTGCACTTTTCAATATATGTGCACACATGGAAGTACAGGTGGTTTTCCCGTGACTGCCTGCAACAGAAAGAACATGGGGAAATTCCAAAGAAACAATCGACAAAAGTTCTGCCCTAGAATACAGCTTTTTGCCATGCTCCTTTGCCCACGAAAACTCTTTATTTCCAAGAGAAATCGCATCCGTATACACAATCGCATCGGCGTTTTTTAGTTCCGTCCTTTCCCCATCCTCACCGATGTATACGCGCACACCGTAGAAGGCAAGATTTTCCGTTTCTTCACCGCGTACAGCATCACTGCCTGCAACCTCATAACCACATATACAGAGAAATTTCGCAAGCGCGCTCATGCTAATGCCGCCGATACCGATAAAATAAATTTTCGTCGCTCTTTGCAAACCCTTTAAACGCATATACTATTTATATTATCTTAGGGTTGACAATAGTATTTATATAAGCATAACTTATACATAAAAAACGACGCCTTTATGCGCCGTTTTTTATGTATGCTAACTATTTTATTTGTCTTCAGAATTTTTTCTCATGAAGAAATCGACAAAACGAGGACGGTGTTTTCTATCTCCTTTATCCTCCTGATTATCTTCAGGGATAGGGTCGTCGGGTTCAAACGCGACAGGAGCAGGCTCGTTTGCATAAGTAGGCTGTGCAAACGCTCCCGGCGTTTGATTGTTATAGGAATTGTCCAACTTTTGCGAAAGAATAGACGCTTGACGGAAGGCTGCATTTTGCATTTCCATTCCAAATCCATTTTGTCCGCCGGTAAAGCCCGTTGCGATAATGACAACCTCCACTTCGTCCGACATATTTTCGTCAATACATGCGCCAAAAATAACGTTTGCCGAGTAATCGATTACATCTTTTACAAGAGTTGCCGCCGTCGTCACTTCATCCAAGGAAAGGCTCTTACCGCCGATAACGTTGAGTATTACCGAACTAGCGCCCTCAATCGTGGTATTAAGCAAAGGACTGCACACCGCACAACGTACTGCATCGTAAATACGTTTTTCACCCTTAGCAACGCCGATACCCATATGCGCAAGCCCACGACCTTTTAAAGTCGTTTTAACATCAGCAAAATCCAAGTTGATGAGCGAGGGCTTTACGATAAGTTCGGCAATACCGCGAATACCTTGACGAAGTACTTCATCTGCAACCTTTAACGCATCAGGGAAGGAAGTTCCTTTAGGAACAACCTGCGAAATTTTATCGTTGGGAATGGTAATAATTGCATCAACCGATTTTTTAAGTTCCTCTATCCCGGCAAGCGCATTAGTCATTCTAAGCTTCGCTTCAAAAGAGAAAGGAAGGGTGACGACAGCAACCGTCAAAATTTTCATTTCTTTGGCGATTCTTGCGATTACAGGAGCCGCACCCGTACCCGTACCACCGCCCATACCTGCGGTAATAAAAAGCATGTCGGTATCCTTAAGCGCCATTTGGAGCGCTTCTTTATCCTCCTCTGCAGCAGCTTTACCAACATTGGGGTCTGCCCCTGCGCCAAGTCCCTTGGTAAGCTCCGCACCGATTTGAATACGATTTTTTGCCTTGGAACGCAATAAATCTTGATTATCGGTATTTACAACAACGTATTCCGCACTTTGCAAACCCGATTCAATTAAGCGGTTTACAGCGTTATTACCTGCACCACCTACGCCGATAACCTTTATTTTGGCTACGCCTGAAAAATGATTTAAGGAAGGCGAGCTTATGTTAGGCTGTTCACTATAGCCGTATCTTTCTTCGTAGTTGTCCATCATTTCTTTCTTCCTCCGAAACAGTTAAAAATTCTTCTAAACCAACCCCTTTCTTCCTTTGTGGAAATTGCCGCAGAAAGCAATGCAATCCTTGAGGAACAAGTCGGCTTATCGTAATAAGGCAAATCAGGGAACACAATCTCTGTCAGCCAGTTGACCCGTCTTGATACGTGTTCTGCCGCCCCTCGAATGGCGCTAATCCCCTCGCCCGTCACGCTAATCGTATTTGACAAAAGCATCAGCGGTGTTTTTTCTTTATAGTAGCTACGCAAGAAAGCATCCACTTGTTCGCACAGCTCGTCCAAACTGCACTTTATAATTTCGTTTACAGTTTGTACGGAAAAGGCAATATCTTCTTGCCCCGTATAGTACAACATATCCCTAGGCACACTGCCGCCTGAAATGTTGGCAATCGTTAAAATCTCATTCGCAACTGCACAATCAATATGCAATCCGTCCATAAGCGCCACAAGCACACTACCGATGCCGCAATTGAACGTTTCTTCGTGTACAATACCGTTGCCGTAAACGACGGAAATGGAGCTTGTCATAAACCCGATATCCAGCAAAAATGCATAGCCTTCCCTCTTCTTTTCAGGCAAAAGATACATCGCTTGCGCTAAAGTTGAAGGAATGAATTTTGTATTCGTAAATCCAAGCTCTTCCAGGGTTTCATTGATAAACGCATAAAACGTTTCGGGGACGAAGTAATAGCAAAGCGCACCTTTCAGTAGGGTTGTAGGAACACCGTACAAATCCTCTTTGTTAAAATATTTACGATTATCTCCCAGCGTAAAATACATTGCAGATTTTTCGATGCATACGCCCTGCTGCGACAGCTCGCTTATACCGCTATCGAACAAGGAATCGATATCCTGTGCGCAAAGCTTGCGTTTTGCATGAAAAGAAAGGGTATGCCCTTTCGTCAACACCGATACGAACGGCGAAGGAACGCCTACATAGATTTCGCTGATTACTCCTTGATAATTTTGCTGTACGGAAGAAATTGCACGCATGACCGCCTTACGGAAAGACCCCTCGTCAAAGAAACCGTCTACGCAATACCCCTCGTGAGGCTCGCTATGCATACCGCGAAAAACAAAGGTCTTATTTACCCCTTTTGAACCGAGTAAAAAGCAAACTTCGTCTGACCGTATATCCAAAATCGCAACGCTTTCGTTCTTCATACGTACTCCAAAGAGAAAATCTTATTTATTATTATACACTATTAATATAGATTTGTCAATGAGATAAGAAAAAAAAGTGTACGAAAAAAACGCGCCGAAGCGCGTTTTTCTATATACTTTTACAAAATCAACCGATAAATTCGTCGTTTGCTGAATACGAACAAAGAATTTCGCCATTTTTATCGGAAACAGCAATTCTGCCAAACGTTTTTTCTTGATTCGATAAGCCCATGTATGCGCCGAGCGCTTTTTGCACCTTTTCCTTTGTTAACACGTCAGGCGCACCGATATACAGCTTTACGCCCTCACGCATCGTGACAACAAAAATAGGTTCCGGACCTCTTGCGAACACCTCTACCATAGTCACATTGCGGCGTATACCGCCAAGCGCAGAGGAGATCTCCTCGCAAAGATTTAAAACGGAAGAAAAATACCCGTCCCCTGTTGGAATTTCCCCATTTTCCGCCGATACGTTCAACCCTTTGATTACAACGTTTTCTTCGCCGTTTAATTCATTCACGAAAGTAGAACGAATATCCAAAACCGTTCCGTCTGCCCCGAGGATATAATATTCTTCGCCGGCTTGCTTTTCCAACGCGTAGACTTCCGCCCCCTCTACCACATTGATAATCAAACGATTAGGATAGGACTTTTCAAAGGAAACGATATGGAAATAGGGAAACTCTTTCAATATGTCTTTTGCCTTTTCATCATCTGCAAAAAAGAGACTGTCTTTATCGTACGCCTCGTTTAATCGGGCTTGTAATTTTTCCGCTTGCGTTCTCGCCTCAGCGGTGACAAGCGAAGTGTTCAAATTCACCTGTTCCACCCTGCAAGCAGCGGAAATCCCCAAAATCGACACGGATAAAAAGATCAGCGCCGTTAATAAAATCACCCATACTTTCTTTTGCATGTCATTTTCCTCTTTTGCTTATATCCTGACTCGTTTAATTTTAGCGCCAAGCTTTCGCAATTTTCCTTCAAAATCCGCATATCCTCTATCAATATGGGATATATCGATAACGGAGCTTTGCCCCTCGGCTTTCAGCCCAGCCAAAACAAGCGCCGCGCCGCCCCTTAAATCGCTTGCCGTCACGCTTGCCCCGTGGAGTTTTTCTACCCCTCTGATTACCGCAGTACGCCCACGAATGATGATATCCGCACCCATACGCTTAAGCTCTGCGGCATACTTATAACGCGTTTCAAACAAATTCTCTACGACAAGGGTTGTTCCCCTTGCCGTACAGCAAAGCGCCGAGTATTGCGCCTGCATATCCGTGGGAAAGCCAGGGAAAGGATTCGTTTCGACAAGATCTACGCTTTGTAGCCTTTCATGGCTACGCAATACTATTCTATCATTTTTTGCATAGATTTTGCAACCATTTTCACGCAATTTATGTAAAAGTGCGGCAACATTTTCAGCAGAAACACCGATTGTTTCAATTTCGCCCCCACAAGAAGCCGCCGCAATCAGATATGTACCTACTTCAATCCGATCGCCGATGGGTGTATATTCTAACCCATGCAAGCGCTTAACCCCCTCAATGACAATCGTTCCACCGCCCGCACCGCGCACCTTTGCGCCCATGGCGTTCAAGAAGCGTTGCAAATCGACGATTTCAGGTTCTTTTGCCGCATTGCGAATAACGGTAATCCCCTCCGCCTTCACTGCCGCGAGAATGATATTCTCCGTTGCACCGACGCTTGGAAAATCAAGTAAAATTTCCGCCCCTTTAAGATTTCTTGCCTCACAATGAATATATCCATCCTTTTCAACGATTTCTACGCCCAAGCGTTTCAATCCCGAAAGATGCAAGTCTATGGGACGAAGCCCGATATCGCACCCCCCCGGATAAGAGATTT
Organism: Clostridia bacterium; assembly: GCA_017503525.1. Lineage (GTDB taxonomy): Bacteria > Bacillota > Clostridia > Christensenellales > Borkfalkiaceae > Scatosoma. Next base: position 5,593 of record JAFVTA010000122.1, read on the forward strand.
TTGCGCGTTGAAACCTCGTTAACACCGAGCCAAGCATAAAAACGGAAGAACGCAGTTCCTTCGTCAGCCGCGCCGGGATTTCGTGGGAAACTGCGTTTGAGCTATCGATAACCGTTAGGTCCTTTTGCCGTTTTATCGAGCAACCAACCTCCGTTAGAATGCGTAGCATATTTTCTACGTCGTTAATCGCAGGCACGCCGCGGATTTTTACCTGTTCATCCGTCAAAACCGATGCGGCAAGAAGTGGCAACACGGTGTTTTTCGCGCTTTGCGCGCGTACCGTACCGTATAACTTCTCGCCGCCGTCAATGATATATTTATCCATACGCAAAAGCTCCTTTGCTTTATCGTATGAAGAGTTCTTATGTTTTTGTGCTTACGGAATAAAGCACGCCCATGGAAGACATTGTAATAATTAAAGAGGTGTTTCCTGAACTTATAAGCGGCAACGGTAAGCCCGTCGGCGGGATACTGCCGCTTACCACCAAAGCGTTAATCACCGTTTGTATACCGTACACTAAAATAATGCCCACCGAAATCAAAAACGAGAAAAAATCCTTGGCCTTTGCCGCCGTTTTTATCCCTCGAAAAATAAGCAAAGCGCATAATAAAAACAAGACGAATACGCCGACAAACCCAAGCTCCTCGCCAATAATCGATAAAATAAAATCGCTTTCCGCAAAGGGTAAAAAACGATACTTTTGCCGTGAGTTAAACAAACCCGTACCAAACCAACCGCCATTCCCCAGCGCATATAAAGATTGAATCAGCTGATACCCCTCTCCTTTGGGATTTTCCCAAGGGTCGAGAAAAGCGCTCAAACGCGAAAGCCTATACGGCTCGGCAATAATCATTACGGGTACGGCTAGCATTGCCGGTATAAAAATAATAAGAAAATGTTTCACCTGCATGCCGCCCAAAAATAACATCGCCAGCATAAGTAGACCTACGCACATTGTCACAGACATGTTCGGCTCCAACATAATAAGAAGGCATATTACTCCGCCCGAGACAAGCACGGGAAGCGCCCCCTTGAAGGTGCGGATTTTTCCCATATCGTCGGACATATACGCCGCGGCGAACACGACAAAGCCGTATTTTGCAAGCTCGGACGGTTGCAGTGTAATCCCCCCGATCCCTATCCAACGGGTAGCGCCATAGTTTGTTTTTCCAAGCCCAGGAACAAATACGAGGGCAAGCAAAACAATTGGTAAAATCAAACAAACCCATCTTATCTTTCCGCCTTTTAATTTGGTATAATCCACTCTTGCGCAAAAGAGCATACTTAAGGTACCGAGAAATAACCCTATTAACTGCTTCTTTACAAAGTACCACTCGTCTCCATACTGCGTTTTGGCAACGTATCGGCTTGCGGAATAGATTGCCACCACACCAAACGCCGCCAAAACGAAGGTTAAAATTAATATGGAAATATCCCCTTTGCTTTTACTCCGTTTCCTCGTCTTCGACCCTTTGGTATGTAGGTTCGGCATCGGGAACGGTTTGTTTTTTGGGGCAGAGCGAACGGACAATTTCAACAAATTTATCACCTCTTTCTTCGTAGCTGGCAAACTCGTCAAAGCTTGCGCTTGCGGGACTTAGCAGCACCGTTTGCCCAGCACGCGCTTTTAACAACGCAACGCGGACAGCGAACTCAAAACCCTCGCACAAGGTAATCTTCTCAAACGAATGTTCACGTGCGCTTTTGAGCAAAGCAAAACGGTTTTCCCCGTACAAGACGGCATGTATCACTTTACTGTTCTCTAATGCGGAAAACAGCTTTCCATAATCATATCCTTTATGCTTACCGCCGAGCAACAAAACCGTTTCCTCTTTCATGCTTTGCACGGCCTTTAACGTTGCATCCACATTTGTGCCTTTAGAATCGTCCACTAAGCGAACGCCGTCTATAACGCCGACCTCTTCTATACGGTGTTTTATCCCCTTAAAATCGCTTAATGCCGTGGCAATATCCGCATTTTTTATTCCCATAATTTTCGCCGCAGCAATCACGGCAAGCGCATTTTGGATATTATGTAAACCGCTCAAAGCCAAATCGTCGGCAGAAAGAATTTTCTCCTTACCAAAGTACAGCACACCATTCTCATAATATGCCCCTGCAACCCGTTCTTTCATCGAAAAATATATGGTTTGTGCCTTGGACTTTTCCGCAAAACCGCGAACGATAGGGTCGTCGTAATTGAGCACCGCATATTCTGACTCCGTGCTATTTTTTAGCAATTTTGCCTTTAAAAATATGTAATTTTCCATATTATAATGGCGGTTTAAGTGGTCTTCCGTCACATTGAGCACGACCGCAATATGCGGTCGCAACGATTGCAGCGTTTCCATTTGAAAGCTAGATATTTCCGCCACAGCAACCGACTCCTCAGGTAAATCGCAAAACTCAATCATAGGCGTGCCAATATTCCCACAAGCCGTTGCTTGTAAGCCGCCTTTATTGAATGTTTCAGTGAGCATGGACACAGTAGTCGTTTTACCGTTCGTGCCCGTAACCGCCACCACTGGGCAACGCATATATCTTGCCGCAAGTTCGGTTTCACCTACAACCGCTCTGGCTCTGCGCTTAAACGCCACGGCTAAAGGGTGGTCGATAGGAATCCCCGGACTTAGCACAAGTACGTCGCAAACTTCGTGCATGCGAGGCAAATCCTCTTTTTTCACCTTGCGTGCGCCTTGTGTTTCCAGCTCTGCCGCCGTTTGTTCTACACGCTCGGTTTGTAAATCGTCATACACATAGACGATGGCTCCCTTTTCAAGCAAAAATCTTGCTGCCGCGCATCCCGATTTCGATAAACCTAACACAAAAAATGCCTGTCTTTGAAAATACATTTTCTCTCCTTTATAACGCCGCTAAAATACAAATAATCCCTATCACGAGGGTGACTGTGAAGTACGCATAAGAAATTTTACTTTCCGAATATCCCTTTTGTTGAAAATGATGGTGAATGGGCGACATAAGAAAAACTCTCTTCCCGTGCGTCACTTTATAATATACTACTTGAATCATAACGGATATGACGGAAAGCACGAAACAAGCGCCGAGCAAAGCCAAATACAAGCCGTTCCCTGTAAATACGGCAATCGCCGCAGCAAAACCGCCCAAAGCTAACGAACCCGTATCCCCCATAAACACGGAGGCGGGAGAAGTATTAAATAGCATATATGCGATAAGCGCACCTACTAAGCAAAAGGATACTAACGCCATACCCTCTTGCATGGCCTGCATATACACCACAATCCCAAGGCAAGCAAAAAATGGTATACACGTACTTGCGGCAAGTCCGTCTAATCCGTCCGTTAAATTGACTGCATTGACCGTCGCCAAAAACAAAAACACGCTCAACGGGATTACAAACCAACCGATTTGTATTGAACGAATGCGAAAAGGAATATGCAAAACAGTAAGTCCTGCGCGGTAGCAATATATACCGCAAAAGACAGCGACAACGCTTTGAAAAGTAAACTTTTGCCAAGCGCGCAGCCCCAAGTTTTCTTTCCTACGCATCTTTAAAAAATCATCCAAAAGCCCCACCGACATATAGGACAACCCAACCGCAAAACAAATTAAAAGACTTTTATCTATTCCCCTTGAGAATATCGCTGCAGAAAAAACCGCGGCGGCAATAAAAGCGATACCGCCCATGGTCGGCGTACCGCTTTTATTCTTGTGTTCTTTTACATAGGATAATATATTTTGCCCTGCTTTTAACTTACGCAAAACGGGTATTATAGCAAGGCAAAATAACAAAGACAGCCCAAAAGCCACGAGCGCAGCGCTAATATAAACTTTTATCATTTCCCTTTCTTTTCCAATAAATTTTCAATAGTATCTTGGTCTTTAAAAGGATATTTTATTCCCATTATCTCTTGATACTCCTCGCCGCCTTTCCCGGCTACAAGCAGGATATCTCCCTTCCTCATAAACTCCAAAGCGTACTCTATCGCCCGTTTTCTATCCGGCACGACGACGTAGCGCACCGAATACCGACGATACCCTTTTTCGATCTCACTAATGATATCCAGTGGGTCTTCGTATCGCGGATTATCCGAAGTTAAAATAGCAAAATCCGCTTTTTTGGCTACCATTTCCCCCATAGGCGCGCGCTTGGACTTATCTCGGTTTCCCCCACACCCAAACATCGCAATCAGTCTGCTTTTACAGTGCGGCCGTAATGCATCCAAGCATTTAGAAAGCCCGTCGGGCGTATGCGCAAAATCCACGAAGATCTCTCCGCCGTTATGCGTGCCAACCCTTTGCAGCCTGCCTTCAACGCCTTTTAACTCCGCGAGTCCTTGCGAAATCGCATGTACGGAAATCCCAAGCGCTGAGGCACAAGCCGCCGCGGACAGGGCGTTGTATATGTTATGCTTGCCTACCATAGACAAGGTGATACGGGATAACTTATCATCAATATTCAAAAGACATTCCGTCCCATGCAACCCTTCGTCCGTGACCACTGCAAATGCATCACAAGGTGTTTGCAGGCCGTAGTAAGCGGTTTTGCCCTGCGCTCCGCGCATAGCGCCCAACTCCCGTCCCACCTCGTCGTCGCCGTTTAAAATGGCAATTGGACAAACGGTGGACGAAAATAATTTGCTTTTAGCGGATTTGTATGCGGACATATCTTTAAAAAAATCCAAATGATCTTGCGTAAGGTTAGTAAATATCCCTGCGCAAAATTCAACCCCTGCCGTTTTATGATAATGCAATGCGTGTGCGGAAACCTCCATAACCACATATTCTATACCGCTAACGAACATATCGGCAAACGTTCTATTCAACTCGATTGGATCGGGGGTAGTCAAATCCGAAGGAACTTTTTTCCTACCGTAAAACATACCCAAAGTCCCGATAACGCCCACTGATTTCCCTGCTGCTTTTAAAATAGAGGCCAGCATATACGAGGTGGTCGTTTTCCCGTTCGTACCCGTAATCCCTATTACTTTTAAACCTTTCGAGGGCTCGCCATAGAATACCGAGGATAATACCCCAAGCGATTTTCGCGTATC
>JAFVTA010000123.1 GCA_017503525.1 Clostridia bacterium
GAGGTAGTAAAAAAGCACTACGACGCTCACGGCAGAAGCGCGGAATATAAAGAATTGAAGCCAAACGGCATCGCGTACTACGACGCCATGATCGAGATCGACCTTTCCAAGATGGAATCGATGATCGCCCTGCCCTTCCACCCCTCTCGCGCTTACACCATTCACTACTTCAACGAGCACGCAAAGGAGCTGCTTGCAGAGGTAGAAAAGGAAGCCACCGAGAAGTTTGGCAAAAAGGCATCGCTTGACCTTGTCAGCAAGGTGCGCCCCGACGGCAAGGTCATGGCTGACCAAGGCATTATTGCAGGGTGTGCCGGTGGCATGTTTGACAGCATTGACGAGGCTGCCTCGATCTTAAAAACAGGTAACGTTGGCAACAGTTATTTCTCGCTTTCCGTTTATCCCACCAGCGTACCCGTATCGCTTGAGCTCACGCGCATTGGCGTTTCTGCCGAGCTGCTTGCATACGGCGCTGTGATCAAGCCCTCCTTCTGCGGCCCCTGCTTTGGTGCGGGTGACGTACCTGCCAACAACGGTCTGTCGCTGCGCCACACCACCCGTAACTTCCCCAACCGTGAGGGCTCAAAGCCCGGCGAGGGTCAGCTTTCCGGTGTCGCTCTCATGGACGCGCGCTCAATCGCCGCGACTGCCGCAAACGGCGGTATCATTACTGCCGCAACCGATGTTGCATACGAGCACGAAGCACACGAATATCACTACGACCGCTCTGTTTACGAAAAGCGCTGCTACTACGGCTTTGGTAAGGCACAGAAGGATGCCGACCTCATCTTTGGCCCCAATATTACCGATTGGCCTAAGATGTACGAGCTCTCCGACAATCTGCTTGTAGAATTGGCGGCTGTTATTCACGACCCCGTAACCACCACCGATGAGCTCATCCCCTCGGGTGAGACCTCCTCTTATCGCTCCAACCCCCTGCGCCTTTCCGAGTTTGCGCTCTCTCGCCGTTGCCCGCAATACGTTGGGCGCTCCAAGGCAGTTGCAACAGACGAGGCTAAGCGCCGCACGGGCGAAATCTCCGAAAAACTCCGCTTTGCGCTCTCAAAGGTAGGCGAGGCTGACAAGCTTGCCCAAAATACACAGTTTGGCTCTTGTGTATTTGCCAACCGCCCGGGCGACGGCTCGGCACGTGAGCAAGCGGCATCCTGCCAAAAGGTGCTTGGCGGCTTTGCCAACATCTGCTACGAGTTTGCCACCAAGCGTTACCGCTCCAACTGCATCAACTGGGGCATCCTGCCCTTTACGCTTGATGAAAAGAGCGCCTTTGATTATGCCGAGGGCGACTTTGTGTTTGTTGAGGGCGTGCGCGAAAAGATTGCGGCAGGCACCGAGGAATTCCCCGCAAAGGTCATTCGTGCCGATGGCTCTGTTGAGGAGCTTACCCTTTATGTAAAGGGCCTTACCGAAAATGAAAAAGAAATTATCCTGCGTGGTTGCCTGATGAACTACTACGCGGCACAAAGCAAATAATCCGATAGGTAGGTAACATATGGAAAAGATCAAAATGACAACGCCGCTTGTTGAAATGGACGGCGATGAAATGACCCGTGTGCTCTGGCAGATGATCAAGGATGAGCTCCTTTACCCCTTCGTTGACCTCAAGACCGAGTATTACGACCTCGGGCTCCCCGAGCGCGAGAAAACCAAGGATCAGGTCACCGTTGACAGCGCAAACGCCACCAAAAAATACGGTGTTGCAGTAAAATGCGCCACCATTACCCCCAACAAGCAACGCGTGGAAGAATATAACCTTACTGAAATGTGGAAATCTCCCAATGGCACGATCCGCGCCATGCTTGACGGCACGGTATTCCGCGCCCCCATTCTCATTGACAGCATCAAGCCCGCGGTCAGAAATTGGCAAAAGCCCATTACCATTGCCCGTCACGCTTATGGCGATATCTATAAGGCAACCGAGTACCGTGTGCCCGCAGAAGGCAAGGCAGAGCTTGTTTTCACCGATAAAGAGGGCAACGTTTCCTTCTGCGAAACGGTTTACGACTTTGAGTGCCCCGGCGTTTTGCAGGGCTCCTACAACAAGGACAGCTCCATTCGCTCCTTTGCACACTCCTGCTTCAACTATGCGCTGACCACCAAGCAGGATCTGTGGTTCTCTACCAAGGACACGATCTCCAAGCAGTATGACCAGACCTTCAAACTCATTTTCCAAGAGATCTACGAGGCAGATTACAAGGCAAAATTCGAGGAGGCAGGGATCGAGTATTTCTACACCCTTATCGACGATGCCGTTGCGCGCGTGATCCGCAGCGAGGGCGGCTTTATCTGGGCTTGCAAGAACTACGATGGCGACGTGATGAGCGATATGGTATCGACCGCCTTCGGCTCGCTTGCCATGATGACCTCGGTGCTCGTTTCCCCCGACGGAAAATACGAGTATGAGGCAGCACACGGCACTGTCACACGCCACTACTACCGCTACCTCAAGGGCGAGGATACCTCTACCAACCCCATGGCAACCATTTTCGCATGGTCGGGCGCACTTCGCAAGCGCGGTGAGCTTGACGGTCTTACCGCCCTTGTTGACTTTGCCGACAAGCTGGAGGCTGCCTGCATCAAGACCCTTGACGACGGTATTATGACCAAGGACCTTGTAGGTCTTGTGGTACCCGGCACAAAGACAACCGCAGTAAACTCCAAGAACTTTATCCTTGCCATCAAGGAGCGCCTTGAAAACATGCTGGCGTAAAAGGATGATAAAGTAAAGAAAAAGAGCCCCCCTTTTGAGAGGGGGCTCTTTCTCTTTACCATTTGTAATTTGCGTTATGATAGGGTCTGCCGATGAAGCCGACCTGCGCAAAATCCTCGGGGTATTGGCGAATGATGTAATCAATGTAGGATTCCACCATCAGGGCAAACAGGCGGTAGCCGCAGGCGTTCATGTGGCCGCCCAGGTAAAACACCCGTTTAAACTCCTCGTCCAGTTCCGGGGCGTGCGCGCGGATATCAAGCACGTAGCAGTTCGGCAGCATTTTTGCAAGGCCGTAAAGGAGCTCGGCGTGCTTGTCGTAAAGCTCTTGCGTTTCCTCGCTTCGACCGTCGTGCGGAATCGTCATCAGGAAGAACTTAGCCTTAGGCTGAAGTGCTTGGTATCGGCCGATGATCGCGGCGTAGTAGCCGATAAAGGTCGGGCTATTTTTGGCGTAATCGGTGGGGTCCACGTCGTCAAGAGTGCCGAGCTCAATCTCCCCTGCAAGGATACGCTTAACATCGTTGGCGCCAAGTGCCACCACGTACGCCTGGCTCTTATACGCCTCGTCGTAAAAGCCCTGCTCTCTTGCGAATTTGTCGTAGGCCTTGGCCGTCATACCGCCTTTGGAGAAATTGTAGACGGTACAGCCCGCGTCACGCGCGAGAAACTGCCCCCAAGAATACTCATAGTAATCATTGAAGCCCTTGGCGTCGTTTTCAAAGGACTCGTGCTCGCCCGACGACATACTGTCACCAATGCAGGCGATCTTGCGAAAAATGCCGCAAAAGCCACCGTTTTGAACGATGCGGTCAAGGGGCTTCTCACCCTCGTTTTTCATAAAATACTTCAAATCCATCGTTGTTTCCCTCCATGCGATGTAAATTATTTTCTACAATTTTTAAAGAAGTCTTGGAGCACGGTGCGGCATTCTTCCTCGAGCACACCTGCCGTTACGGCGGGCGATGAGCCGAGTGGATAACGTGGCAGATTTATAACCGTGCCCATTGCGCCTGCCGCGGGATCCTTTGCGCCATACACAACGCGAGAAACGCGCGAGGCAAGTAATGCACCAGCACACATCGGGCAGGGCTCAAGCGTAACATACACCGTACAGTCGTTAAGCCGCCAATCGCCCTTTTCTTTCGCTGCGGCTCGCACGGCAAGGAGCTCGGCATGGGCGGTAATATCATGGCTATGCTCGCGCGTATTGTGTGCGGCGGCTATCACCCTTCCACCCGCCACCACAACAGCTCCGATCGGCGTTTCCTCTGCCTCGGCTGCCTTTTGCGCCTCAGCCAAAGCAAGCTTCATAAACGCCTCATCGATTTGCAAATTAAAATCGTTTCTCATATCAAAATAGCAAGGAGAGCCCCAGCAGCATTGCCATTTGTGCGGCGCAAAGCACAAAAAAGATGATCATAGGCACAGAGAAAAACAGTCTCGCGCGGCGCGACAGCGGCAATGCAACAGCGGCATACTCGGCATCGGGCGCAAGTTCCTTTTCAAAGGCACCCTCACGGAGCACCGCGCTCGGATCACGCTTGGCATGAAGGATAAGATAAACCGCCCCCAAAACGCCAAGTGCAAAAATCGCAAGCTCGATTCCGAGCAACAGCGGTGTTGCGGTATCCTCGGGCAAGCGCTCCCCTATAACGGTGAAAAGTACCGACAAAAAATTGTTGCAAACGTGCATCAAGACACAGCACCACAGCGATTTGGTGTGCACATAAATATAGCCAAACACCAGCCCCGCAACAGTGGCGTACAAAAACTGACCGGGATTTTGATGCATCAGACCAAACAGCAAGGCACTGGCAAAAACAGCCGTGGTTCTGCCGTACGGCAAAAGATTTTTCAAGATCAAGCCGCGAAACAGCAGCTCCTCGACAAACCCCGGCACGATCGCAAGCGTAAAGAACATCAGCACCAGCTCGTAATTACTGCTAACGCCGGTATCAAATATGATCTCCTGCGTAAAGATGCTGTAATCAAACACCTCAAGCAGCATGGAATTCAGGTATCCTGCGGCACTGACAAGTGCGATCCCCACAAAAATATAAACGGGCGCCTCGCGCGGCAGCACAAGCCCCGCATCAAGCGGCTCATGCGGCTCTTTTTTAGAAATCAGATAATAAAAGAACACGGGACCTATAAATGCAACCGCATACAACACACCGTAAAGGATCTCATATACCACGGTGGCTGCCACCTCCGTAAGATCAGCCGTAATAAGCGGAACCAAAAGGGTCATGATGACGCTGTAAATTTGAAACAAGCCGTAAAAAACAAGCAGCGAAAACGCCAAACGGTTTACAGTGCTGCGATAACGTGCCTCTTGCGGTGTCAAGCTCGATCCCTCCTTTACTTCATACTGTATACTGTCTTATTTTATCCTATTTTTACTGTAATGTCAAGAAACTAAAAAAAGTTTCAGGTACAAATACAAAAAAGCTACCTCAAGCCTTGGCTTGAGGTAGCAAATATTTTGATTAGTGAACGATGCAACGCTCGGTATCCTTGTCAAAGATATGTACGCGAGATACGTCAAGTGCAACGCGGATCTTGTCACCGGAACGGCTCGTGGAACGAGAGGAAACACGTGCGGTGATCTTGGTGGGCTCCTTCGGGATAAACTTATTGGAGCCATCCTCAGTTACCTTATCAAAACTGTTGAGGTAGAGGAAGATCTCATTACCCATCAACTCGGTTACGTCAACGTCAACGTCGATGCAGCTCTCGGGGAACATGCCGAGGTGGCTGGGATCATCGTGTACGCACTCGGGACGAATGCCTGCAACGACCTCCTTGCCAATGTATGCATCAAGCTCGCCCTCTGCGTTCTTTTCTGCGGGAAGCTTGAGGGAGTTGCCGTCAAAGTCGAAATAAATGTCCTTCGAACCCTTGGGCTGGGTAAGCTTGCCGTTGATGAAGTTCATCTGAGGAGTACCCATGAAGCCTGCTACGAAGATGTTGCAGGGCAGATCGTAAAGGTGCTGAGGAGTATCAACCTGCTGAATAAGACCATCCTTCATAACAACGATACGGGTAGCCATGGTCATAGCCTCTACCTGGTCGTGCGTTACGTAAATGAAGGTGGTACCAACGCTCTTGTGAAGCTTGGTAAGCTCGGTTCTCATCGTTGCACGAAGCTTAGCGTCAAGGTTGGAAAGCGGCTCGTCAAGAAGGAATACTGCAGGGTTACGCACGATTGCACGTCCAAGAGCTACACGCTGCTTCTGACCACCGGAAAGAGCCTTGGGCTTACGGTCAAGAAGGTGGGTGATATCAAGGATACGAGCAGCCTCTTCAACGCGGCGCTTGATCTCCTCCTTGGGAGTCTTGTTCAGCTTCAAGCCAAATGCCATGTTATCAAACACGGTCATGTGGGGGTAAAGAGCGTAGTTCTGGAACACCATCGCGATCTTACGATCCTTGGGTGCAACGTCATTTACCAAACGGTCGCCGATGAAGAGCTCGCCCTCGGTGATCTCCTCAAGGCCTGCGATCATACGAAGAGTGGTAGTTTTACCGCAACCGGAGGGACCGACGAATACGATAAATTCTTTATCTCTGATCTCAAGGTTGAAGTCAGAAACTGCGGTTACGCCACCGGGATACTTTTTGTAAATGTGTCTCAGGGATAAGCTTGCCATTGTAAATCCTCCTTGTTGGGGGCATAGTTGCCCCAAACCTATATTTCTAACGATATTATTATAACAAATTTCCTGCAAAATGGGAAGATGGCAAAACTACAAAAATTTTTTGCCATGTTTGGGCAAGATGCACAAGCAAGCATTTTCCATCTTCACACATTGCTCACTTAAAACAAATTTCAACGCTTTTTTCGTTCATTTATGAACAAACAAACTCCAAAAGGACATAAATCGACCGATTTTACTGAGATCGTGCAAAAAAACAGCGGTGCTTACCCTTCGTTCTTCATCGTTTTCATGGAAAGCGCGATACGCTTCTTTGCCACATCCACCGAAAGCACGCGCACACGCACGATATCTCCTACCGACACCACGTCACGGGGATGCTTGACAAACTTATCGGAGAGCTCGGAAATATGCACAAGCCCGTCTTGATGCACACCGATATCGACAAATGCACCAAAGTCAATGACGTTACGCACCGTGCCCGAAAGCACCTGACCAGGCTTAAGATCGGTCATTTCAAGCACATCCTCAGAAAGCAAAGGCGGTGCAAAATCATCACGCAGGTCGCGGCCGGGCTTTTCAAGCTCGGCAGCAATGTCAACAAGGGTGGGCTCACCGATCCCAAGTTCGGCTGCAAGTTTGGCTGCGCCCTGTTTTGCTACCTGGGCGGAAATTCCCGCAAGCTTGCCTGCGCGCACATCCTCCTCGGTGTAGCCAAAGCGCTTCAGCAGCGCATGTGCTGCCGCATAGCTTTCGGGGTGCACACCTGTGTTATCCATGACCTCAGCGGAGCCGGGCACACGCAGGAAGCCTGCGCACTGCTCGTATGCCTTAGCGCCGATGCGCGGCACCTTTAACACCTCTGCACGCGTGCGGAATTCGCCGTTCTCCTCGCGATATTTCACAATATTCTTCGCGCTCACAGCGTTAACGCCCGAGATGTAAGAAAGCAAGGAGTGAGAAGCGGTGTTAAGGTCAACGCCCACGCGGTTTACGCAATCCTCTACCACGCCCGAGAGCGCCTCGTCAAGTCTTGCGGGCTTCATATCATGCTGATACTGCCCTACACCGATCGCCTTAGGATCGATCTTGACAAGCTCGGCAAGCGGGTCCTGCAAACGACGCGCAATAGAAACAGCAGAGCGCTGCATAACATCAAATTCAGGAAATTCATCCGCCGCAAGCTTGGATGCCGAATACACCGAAGCACCCGCTTCGCTGACGATGATATACTTGGTCTTTACGTTCATTTCACGCAGGATAGCCGCAACAAACTTTTCGCTTTCGCGCGATGCAGTACCGTTGCCGATCGCAACCACGTCAACGCCCCATCTGGTGATCAGGCGCTTCATAATGTCCTTTGCCTGATTTTCACGGTGCAAGTAGATCACCGCGGTATCCAGCACCTTGCCCGTCTTGTCACATACCGCAAGCTTACAGCCATGCGCATAGCCGGGGTCAAAGCCAAGCACGGTCTTGCCCTTAATGGGTGCCTGCATCAAAAGATGCTGCAAATTATCGGAAAACAGGACAATGGCGCCCTCGCTGGCAGTATCAAACAGATCGTTTCGGATCTCGCGCTCAACGGAAGGTGCGATAAGGCGCTCGTAACTGTCGGTTACGGCGGCACTCACATATTTTTTAGCGGGGCTCTCCCCTGCCTTGACCACCAGGCTAAACAAATAGTTCAGCACAATATCGGTGGGAACCGTCACACTGACCTTAAGGAATTCCTCCTTTTCGCCGCGGTTGATCGCCAGCACGCGGTGACCGGGGATCTTTTTGACGGGCTCGCTGTGGTCGTAGTACTGCTCGTAAACCGAGGGCTCATCCTTTGCCTTTTTGGTTTCCATCATGCCATGCGCCACGGTAAGCGCGCGAATACCCTTACGGTAGTCGGCATTATCCGAAATATCCTCGGCGATAATATCCATAGCACCCGCAAATGCCTCCTCGGGGGTGTTCACACCCTTCTCGGGATCAACAAGCGCGGCGGCACGGTCATCAAGCGAGGGCTCATAGATCTTGTGCTGCGCCATCAGCGCCTCGGCAAGGGGCTCAAGACCGCGCTCACGCGCCACAGAGGCACGCGTTTTACGCTTGGGACGGAAGGGTCTGTAAATATCGTCGATCTCGGTAATGGTAACAGCATTTTCAATTGCACGCTCGATTTCGGGGGTAAGCTTTTCCTGTGCGGCAATGAGGTTTTTTACCTCAACGCGGCGCGCCTCGATGTTGCGCAAATACTTAAGGCGCTCCTCAAGCTTACGAAGCTGCGTGTCGTCAAGCGAGCCCGTGACCTCCTTGCGGTAACGGGAAATAAAGGGAATGGTGTTCCCCTCATCCATAAGTGCCACGGTCTTTTCGACCTGATCCTTTGTGAGAAAAAGCTCCTTTGCCAAAATTTCAAAGATGTTTTGAGCCATTTTCATCTTCCTTTCATAGGGTTACAAAATTATTTTGCGGCTGCAAGAAGGAGCGCTTCCTCCTCGCTTGTCAGCTCGCGCCATGCACCGCGTGTGAGATCCGAGGGCAAGGTAAGGGGCCCAAAGGATATCCGCTCAAGGTGCGTGATCTGATTGTGTAGGGCAAGCATCATACGCTTGATCTGGTGATATTTTCCCTCGATCAGCGTAATGACCCCCGATGTCATATCGGGGGAAAGCTCGATATCCGCCGGTTTGGTTTCGTATCCGTCCTCCAGCACCAATCCATCGCGAAAGCGCGCGCACTCCGCCTCGGTCAAGGGAAATTTCACACGGAAATAATAACGCTTTGCCACATGTCGGCGTGGGGAAAGCAGGCGGTGCGCAAGATCTCCGTCATCCGTGAGAAGCATCAGCCCTTTGGTGTTTTTATCAAGCCTGCCGCAGGGAAAGAGCCCAAGGGCGGTATATTTCGGCGGTAACAGCTCCAAAACAGTAGGGTCTTTCCCGTCCTCTGTGGCGCTGACGTAGCCTTCCGGCTTATTTAAAATAATGTAATGATGGGCACGGTATACAACAGGCTTGCCGCAAAACTCCACCGTATCCCGTTCAGGGTCAATGTGCACCGAGGCGCTTTTTGCAGGTACACCGTTCACAAGAACGGCATCCGCGCGCACAGCGCGTGCTGCCTCACTGCGTGTTGCCGTAGCGGTAACTGTTAAAAACTTATCCAGACGCACGCTATCCCCCCTTATTTTTCAAAACACGCTTCATTTTACCATATTTTATCGGATTTGTAAAGAGAAAATTTGTGCGGCAGCATCCCCCTTTTGCGCGCTCAGCCTACAAGCAAAAGTAAAAAACCGCACGAGGTGCCCTGTAAAGGGCCTCCCATGCGGTTCTCTCCTTATAAATTTTTAACGGATATTAAAGCTCCTCAACCGAAACAACACCCTCAACACCGGCAAGGGCTGTCATTAGCTTGTCGTGAGAAAACTTGCGCGGCAGATCCAGCGAGAAAATAGCACAAGGGTTTTGTGATGCTGCGCCGGATTTAGTGATCTGCAAGTCGGTCACACCGATCCTGTGCGTGCGCAAATATTCGGTCATAAGTATAAGGCATTGATTTTCCTTATATTCAATGTAAAGATTGATATTACGCGAGGTCGACATAATGAAATACTCAAGGCGCGAGAGCACAAGCTCGATCAAAAGGATCAAAAGCGTTGCAATAAGCGCCGCCTCAAAATACCCGGCACCGATGGCAAGACCCACGATCGCCGAAACGAAAAGACCCGCTGCGGTGGTAAGACCCTTGACCTGACGGCGCTTGGTAACGATGATCGTTCCCGCACCGATAAAGCCCATGCCGGCAATAACCTGCGCGCCAAGACGGGCAAGGTCGGTAAACCAATTCATTTCAAGGTAAAGATACTGGCTGGTGAGCGTGGTGAGCGATGCACCAAGGCAAATGAGGATATGGGTACGAAAGCCTGCAGGACGACGCTTGTATTCACGCTCAATACCAATGATGCCGCCGCATATTACAGCAAGTGCCATGCGGAACACCGCGCCCCACATATGAAAGCCATCCGCAAAGCGGAGATAATTTAACAACTCAGACATGTGCACCCTCCTTACAGTTCCTCAATAGCACGCACATTTTCCACACCCGCCACCACAGACATCGCGGTAGCGTGGGACATGCGCTTGGGCAAACGAATGGAAAACACGGCACTTTGATTGCCGCCCGCTTCCTTATTCTTGTGGATCTCCACATCAAAAATACGGATCTCCTGTGCCTTTATGGCGCTGATCACCGCACCGACGTCATCCACGTGTGCAAACTCCACATAAAGATTAATATTGCGCGCACGCGTCAAAATACGGCGCTCCAAATGTGTGAATATCGTAATGGTTGCAACGATAAGCACGCAACCGACAAAGGCGCCCTCCACAAAGCCCGCACCAATTGCAAGCCCCATGCACGCGGAAGCCCAAAGACCTGCCGCGGTGGTAAGACCCTTAACCTGCTGGCGACCTGTAACGATTACCGTGCCCGCACCAAGAAAGCCGATACCGTTGATGACCTGCGCACCAAAGCGCGACACGTCAGTATATTTGTTGCCGCCGCCCTGTACTTCCACAAGGGCATCCCAATACTCTGTCACCATCATGGTAAGGTATTGGCTGATGATCATGGCAAGTGCTGCCGCAAGACAAACGAGCATATGCGTGCGAAAGCCTGCGGGTCTGCGCTTTTTTCCGCGCTCAAGACCAACGCATCCACCGCAAAACGCAGCTACTGACAAGCGCAGAAGTGCCACCCAAACGGCGTTATCCGAGGTAATGGTTCTTAAGGGATCCAAAAAACCAAGCATACGTATTCTCCCTTCTTTATTGTATCAGCACATCATTCCGAAAGCAAAATGATGTCAACGTTTACTTCTCTGTAGCTCTCCCCGTCAGGACGCATTGCCGTAACGGTAACGATCGCATTGGCGGGGCAGCGGTTTACGTGATCGATGATATTATACACCGTATACATATTTAAGCCGTTGATCTTTGTGATGATATCGCCCTCCTGCAACTTTCCTGTTGCGTTTACACCGCTGACGTTTATCACATACACACCGTCATACGGTATATAGGTGTAGCCCGCTTTTTCAGTTTCGGATTGCAGAATATCATCAGCATCAAGGTTAGCATACCAATAGCCACCCAAGAGCCCTCTACCGGTAACACCAAGCAGAGATCTACCTGTAGCAATGGGGTTCTCACCCTCAAATTTACCGTCCTTGATGATCGCATCGATCACGGTCTTTGCACCGTCGATCGGAAGTGCAAAGCCAATACCGTCAAAGGTCGTGCCGCCAAAATAAGAGACCTTCATGACCACGATGCCGATCACCTCACCGTACATATTGGCAAGCGGGCCGCCCGAATTACCGGGGTTTACGCTGGCATCGGTCTGCAGCACGGTCATTTTTTTGTTTACTACACCGCTATCATCGGTCAGGGCAACGATACGGTTGGTGGCCGAAATTTTACCAAAGGTAGCGGTGCCTGCGTAATCAAGCTTTGCGGGTGTGCCTACGGCAACCACGCTCTCACCGACAAGCGCCGCGGCAGAACTGCCAAGCTTGACGGGCGTAAGACCTGTTTTATCAATTTTAAGCACGGCAATGTCAGCCATTTCATCAGAGCCTACAACCGTAGCATCAAAAGCCTTGCCGTCAGGCAAAACGACCTGCACGGTAACGGCATCCTCTACCACATGATGATTGGTACAAATATATCCGTCAGCCGTATAAATAAAGCCTGACCCATGCCCCGTACCCGTTGCGGTACGAACAAAAACGGTTACTGTTGATTTTTTTATCAGGTCTGCCGCCTCTTCCGGTGCGAGCAGCCCACTTGTACCGTCGTTTTGCTCTTTTACAAAAACAGTGCGTTCATTTGTCACCGTGCGGTAGATCTTAATGCCTGCATCGCCAAGGAATAGCGTGACCACAAGCAACGCCATACAAATGGCAACCACAGCGCCAAACACACCAAAAAACCGTTTACTGCTCTGCTTGCCCGATTGTACCGGGGCGCTTGGTGCATCGGTGCCGAATTTCCAATCAAGCGATACCGCAGGTTCAGCACACTTGCCCTGCGATACATCATCAAAGCAGCCCTCGGGAATATCCTGTTCGGCCTCCTCGATCGGCACCTCGCTTACACTTGTATTAATATCCTGATCCGAGGCAACACCTTCGTCCTTATCCTGTGCCTCGGGCAATATTTCCTTTTCTTCCATACTGTTCCTTTCTGCGATCACACAACAGTGATAATCAAACAGACAATTCTCTGAGATCGAAATTTAGTTGTACAGCTCAAATTTGTAACCGACGCCCCAAACTGTTTTGAGCGCCCACTTTTCGGATGCACCCTTCAGCTTTTCGCGCAGGCGCTTGATATGTACGTCGACCGTGCGGCTGTCACCGAGAAAGGCAAAATCCCACACGTGCTCCAAAAGCTGCTCGCGGCTAAACACACGGTTGGGGCTGGATGCAAGGCAGTAAAGCAGCTGCAACTCCTTCGGAGGGATCTCCACCTTTTTCCCACCCAGCTTAAGCTCGAATTTTTCTTGACTGATCTCAAAATTTTCAAAGCGGATCACATCACCGCTTACCGGCTCAGCGACCGCCCTTGCGCGGCGCAGCAATGCCTTGATGCGCGCAACAAGCTCATAAAGATCAAAGGGCTTTACCATCACATCGTCAGCACCTGCGTCAAGCAACGCGATCTTTGCCCCTACATCATCGCTTGCCAGCATAACGATCACGGGTGTGCTACGCTCAGCGCACATCGCAAGCAGCTGCTGGGTGCCGTGGCTTGAGAGCCCTGCGGCAACGAGAAGCACATCGGGATCTACCGCTCTGAAGGCAGTCATGCCGGAAGCTCCGTCACTTGCAGTATTGATGGCAAGCCCCATAGCCTCCAGGTGTGCTTTCAGAACATCGCAAAAGTCGGTGTGATCCACGATCAAAATTTTTGTTTCCAACATTTTGATTTCCCTCCCGTTTCCAATTGCTAAATATTATATCATATTCTTTCACATTTGAAAAGAGCTTTTTTAAAAAAATGTTACATTTTAAGTATTTTCCTCTTGTCAAGGGGTAAATGCGAAAAAGTTTGATTTTTAATTGTAAATAAATTATGAACCGCTCAAAATAGCCGACATTTCGCGTTGGAAATGGCTTTCCGATGTGTCATATCCAAATATCCCGCGCGGGTAATTATTAAGCCAATGTTGTATTTTGTCCATTTCCTCTTGCGGCATATCATCAAAATTCGTTCCCTTTGGAATGAAACGGCGTATCATTCTATTTTGTTTTTCGTTGCTTCCACGTTCGTAACTGCTGTATGGGTGGCAATAATATATCTTTGTGCGTGCGCCCTCTCCTATGCAAGATCGTTCCATACCTTCGCAATCGGAGAACTCCGAACCATTGTCAACCGTTATCGTCTTAAATACCATTTTGAAAAGCGCACCCATACGGCGTTCGATGTCGTCCAATGCGCGCACGACGCTTTCGGCTGTTCCGTCGGGTATGATGATTTGAATTTCCTGTCGGGTTTTCCGCTCCGTCAAAACAAGAATGCTTTTTTTGCTGACCTTCTTTTTTCCTTTTACTGTGTCCATTTCCCAATGCCCGAAGGTTTCGCGCGTTTCGATTTCGGCGGGGCGTTTCTCTATGCTGTCGCCCTTCGGCGGCCGCTTCGCTTTCACTTGTCTATAACCGCGCTTCTTTTTGCTCTTTTCGGGTAAATCTTTATTCGTGAGAAGAAGAAAAATTCCTTTGTCAATATAACTATACAGCGTGGGCGCGCTTATGGTAACGGAAAAATGCAAGTTCTTTCGTTCTATCTCTCCCAATACGGCCCGCGGCGAA
The DNA here is from genome assembly GCA_017503525.1 of Clostridia bacterium. Taxonomy (GTDB): domain Bacteria; phylum Bacillota; class Clostridia; order Christensenellales; family Borkfalkiaceae; genus Scatosoma. The sequence goes on from JAFVTA010000123.1 coordinate 14,261, forward strand.
TATTTTTCGTTCACGATCTTGTCTTCGATGAATTGCGCCAATTCACGATCCGAACCTATTTTCAGCCCTGCGCCCTTTGCCCGCAAATTTGCTTGATAGCGCATTTCGGCAAGGTCGCAACTATAACGAATTTCGGTCGTCCAATCGCTGTTCAAGTGTTCATATTGCCCGCGCTTGATTTCGCGGTAAATCGTGCTTATATGCACGCGTATTTCCTTTGCAATTTGCTTCGGCGGCTTGCCCTCTCGCAACGCCTTTTCTATTTTCAGCCGATCGGTTTCCGAAAGATGTTTGAACTGTCTTCCCATAATATATTCCTCCAAGAAAAGCAAAAGCCCGCTTCGATGTGAAACGGGCTTGCATTCGTTATTGCTCCAAAAATTCTTCCATTGCTTTTTTGAATATCTGCGCTTGCGATATTCCTTCGGCGGCGCATTTCGCTTTGAATTTCTCCGAAAGTTCTTTCGAAACTCTAAAAGCGATTTTGTCATATACTCGATCATTGTATCGACTTTTTACCGCCGTCGAAGTTGTCGTCTTCCTTTTCTTTTCTTCCATTGCTTCGCCCTCTCAAAACATTTCTTCTTTTTCGATATATTCCTTCAGTTCCGCTTCGGTTTTGCAGATGTCCTTTGACACTTGGAAATCCACCGACAGCGCGCCCGATTTCAAAACGACCGACCAATGCTTCGACCGCTCCGAAACTTCGTACATTTTGCCGTTTTTCTCAATAATCATCGTTCTTTCCTTTCTGCGGGGCTGTCGCCCCGCTCGTTTTTATTGAAACAATTTGCCCGTTCGGATCGCTTCGCGCATATTGAACGAACCACCGATCATTGCGTACGGCTTGCCGTCCACAAAAAGCGTCATATTTTCAATGTATGCGCGATCGGTAACAATTCGGCGCGTAATTTTTCCGTTTTTGTCGTAAAGAAATTTCATTTTTAAGTCCCTTTCTTTTGCCGGGGTAATTGACAAGCCCCGTTTTTTGTGATATAATAGGACTTACGGGCGGGGCTTTTGCCCCGACCCTGCCTTGAAAGCGTTACTTGCTTTCTTTGGTTGCCTTGCTCGGCTTCTGCTTTTTGACGGTGATTGTAACTTTTATGCTTTCCACGGCTTCGTTATTTTCAACCGCCTTTGCGATGTCTTGCAAGGCTTTTACTATGTCCTTCGTGCTTTCCATTTTCTCACCCCCTTTCTGTATATATTATACCATACTGGGGGCAGTATGTCAAGGGGTTTTTGAAAAAAAGTTGAAAAAATTTCAAAAAAATTTGCCGGGGCGGCGCGGCCTCGGCAATCCTGTTTTTTATTCAAGCCCCAACAGCCAAAGAGGGGACACCCGCAAGCATTTAGCAAGCACAATAATTTCGTAATCGGTAACAAAGCGCGTCCCGATTTCAATTCGGCTTATGCAATCGCGTTCCAATATAACGCCTTCAATCTGCAACCGCGCCGCCAAGTCGGATTGCGAAATGCGTTGTTTCTGTCGCGCTTCCCGCACGCGATCGCCGCAAATATTCTTTTTACCGTTATAGTCGTAAATTTTCATTATAGCATTTCACCCCCGCTTATATTATAAACTTTGTGTTAATGTTCGGAAATATTCTTGACTTTACCACAAAAACGCGATATAATTGTGTTAAAGATAAGAAATGCGAAAAAATGAAACAGTTTTTTTCACAAAATAGGAGGAATTATGAAGAAAAAATCAAAAAAATTCATCGTCGGCGCGGTTCTGTGCGTCGTGGGCATTATCGGGCTTTTGGGTCTATTTTCCGATACAGGCGACAAAGGGTTGCTTGCTGTTGGTAGTATAGCATTGATCGCCGCGGGGGCTTTGCTTTTGTTTCTCGATAAGAAGAACGGCGGCAAGGAAGCGCCTTCGGCCGAAACCAAAGCCGATATATACGCGCAAGCCGAAGCGGCGCGAAAGAATAACGAATATTTTTCATTCCGCGTCGCGGGCGTTACTTATAACAACGGACGCAAAAGCCGTCAAGCGATTTTGCGGAAAATCAAATGGGGCGACGAACCCTTCGGCGAATTCGTGCAATGGACGGTCGAAAAATACGACTTTGAGGGAAGCCCCGCTGTCGGCGTTTACGCCAACGGCGAACAAGTCGGCAATGTTCCAAAAGATAAATTGCCCCACGTTCTCGATTGTTGGGACAGAATAAAAAGCGTTTACCACGCCGAAGTGTACGGCGGCGGGACGGACGGCAACGGAAGCCCAATGAATTTTGGGTGTGAAATTACTTTGTGTATAGGCAAAGACGAATAAAAAACAAACGGCGGGAAATGCTCCCGCCGTTTGTTTTTATCTTCGATTATGTTTTCACTTTCCGTCGGGGTTGCCGCCTGTGTCGTTCGTCTTATGGACATTTACGGCCGCCGCGTCGCGGGTTGCTTCCGCGCTGTTTGCGGGCGCAATAACCGTCCCCGCTTCCTGTTTAAGGTTAATTTTGGATAAGTCTTCGCCATTCTCTGCGGCTTTCATCAACTGCTTGAAAATCTGATTTGTTCCCGTAGCCGCAAGGCCCGAAACCGCGCCCGAAATAATCGCCGCTGTCAAAGACGCTGTGCCGATGAATTCGGGAAGCACATAGAACATTCCCGCCGCAAGAAGTGCGCCAAGCGCGCACGAAATGAGGGGAAACCACTTGCCGTCGATTTTGGTTGCTTTGATCGCCGTAATTGCCACATAGCAAATAACAACGATAACGGGGATTGCTGAATAGTTCAACATTTCTTTTTCCTCTTTTCTTTTTTTGATTTTTTATAATGTGCCTTTCGGCATATTACCGCTTTTTGGTTCTTCCGTCGGCAGGGCCATAACTTCGTTATAAAGGCCCGTTGCGACATCGTTTCCGTGCAATGCGTGATATGCCGCATATTCCCGTCTTAACGCTTCTTTTGCGTATAGCGGGCAATATCTGCGGTCAATCCACTTTTCATATTGCCGTATGATCTCGGCGCGGAGGAGGCATTGCACGCCGTTTTCCACCGCTTTTTCGCGCTTGTGTTCCTTTTTCCACAGCGCGATCAAAGTTCCCGCAAGGGAAACAAGCGCGCCGCATACAAAGGTAACAAGCCATTGTGTGAAATACTGTAACGCCATTTATTCGTCCTCCGAAGGGGGCTTCGGGAACTCTACCGAATACGGGAAGCCGGGCTGTGCGGGAATGTCGCGCAACGCCTGTCTGTACTTCGCCCACGCGCCGCCGATTGCGCTTGCAATGCCCTTCAAGAATTCAAGCCAAGACGCAAAACTCGTTCCCGTGGCCGGGGAAAGATTGATACGATCAAGGCACATTCTTTCGTCGGACGCTTTCAAGAGTGCGTCGCGCTTTGCGCGCACTTTTGCGGCAAGTTCTGCATACTCTGCGTTTTTGGCCGCCGTCAACCACGCGTCGGCGGTTTTCTTGACATTCTCCAAAAGGTTTTCGCGGAACGGAACGGGGGTTCTGTATTCGTCGTATGTATAGACGATTTCGCCGTCGCGCTCCTCCTCGATAATGTTTTCGCGGAGAACAACCTCCGCAATGCCGTTCGCGCAAATGTCAACCGCCACCGCTTCGGGCTTGATGTTGCTTTCTGTCTTCATCGCTTATTATCTCCTTTAACTTTTTGATGTTTACAAAGGGCTTTATATATCGTTCGTAATATGTGCGTGAATTGCTGTGATATATCCACCCTAAATAACTTAATATCGCCCGTGCGTCGCGCACGGTTGCTTTGCCTTTTCGATACATCTTCGAAATTCTGCGGCGTATTCGAAGCGCGTTTCTTCGGCGCAATGTTGTTCTGTCCCTGTAAAACCGAAAGCCCAAAAAGTCGATAGGACGCGAACCAACTTTGAAAACTTGCCAATTTTCCTTCAGCGTCAGCCCTAACGGCTCTATATATTCGGCGATCAATTTTCGGACTTTGTGCAACTGCTTTTTGTTCGCCCCAAATAGCACCATATCGTCCATATACCGCATATAATACTTGATGTGCAGGCGTTCTTTTATGAAGTGATCCAACCCTTCAAGATAGAAATTCGCCCACCATTGCGAAGTGTAATTGCCGATCGGCAAGCCCGTTTCGTGGCTGTCGATAATTGTATCAATCAGCCAAAGCGCGTTTTCGTCTTTGATCTTCGTTCGAAACTTGCTTTTCAAAACGGAAGTGTTTATATGCGGGTAATATTTCTTGATGTCCAATTTCAAGCAATATTTTGTGTTCTTGCGGTCGCGCCGCAACCACCGTTCAATGTATCGTTTGCCGTAGTGAATACCGCGACCCGGTATGCTTCCGCAACAAAATTCGTACATACCTTTTCGCAATATCGGTTCTGTTACTTGCATTATAGCCCAATGGACGATTTGATCGGGATAAAATGCAGGGCAATAGATCGTGCGTTCCTTTTGGCTTGCGCCGTCCTTGATAACGAATTCGCGGTACGGCTTCGGCCTGTAAGTTTTTGTGATAAGCATTTCGCGCACCGCTTCGGCGGCTTGCTGTTTATGCTCCAAAATGTTATTGACAATGCGGCGGCTTTTCTTTCCGCGTGCGGCATTGTCGATTGCCCGCGATATGTTTTCAATATCGCATATCTTTTCGAATATAAATCCGACACGCTTCATTTTTCGGCCTTCTTTCTTATATCTTCAAGGCGTTCAACAAATGTTACTAACCCCGACCGTGGCGATTGATTTTTGCCAAGTGGCAAGGAATACAGCGTGCGAAAAAGTGAAAGTGTTATAAGATAGACGCGCGCGGTAGTTGATGTTCGAATTCGAAGGCGTGTTGTTGCAATTCCAATAGCAAGGCCCGTCGTTCGACCCATTGTTCCAATTGCCGCCGACACGCGCCGCGCGCTTGCACGCTGTACCCCTATATTTTTATATGTGCAGGGGGCTGACCGCCCCCAATCCCCCGTTATTTACGGTGGTAAGAAAGACGCGCGCGGAAGTAGATGAACGAAAACGAAGGCGCGTAGCTGCAATACCAAAAGCAAGCCCCGACGTACGACCCAATGTAACAACTGCCGCCGACACGCGCCGCGCATACTGCGCTACGCGGATAGTAGAAATAATCGGCGTAATAGGTCGTAGAAGCCGCGCCAATTGTGGAAGGCATACGCACCCACGGGAAGCGGTCGTCTTTTCCAAGCGTCTTTGCGTAACCGTCAGTTGCGGGAATGCTAAAATTCATTTTCACATAGTCGTCGGTAATGCTTCCGTTTGCGTACTTCGTAGGATCTGGCAAGAAGTACGGGTCGTATGTGTACGGACTTTCCTCCGTGCCTTCTCCCTCTCGTTTGATAAGGACATCTGCGATCGTGTCGTATGCGTTTCCGTACGGGGTTTCTTTCCCTCTGTAAACGCAATTATATTTGCCGTTCGTGTTCGATACGGGCGAACCGCTCGACGAAAGAACACCATTGCAAGAACCATTGATCCACGCAAGCGTGAAAATGATGTTTCCGACGGCAATTTTTACGGGGTCGCCGTCAAATACGACCGCCGAATTTGTGTCGTCGTATGCTTCGATCGCGGTAACAATGCGGTTGTTCGCAATGCCTGTCGATCCAAGAGAAGTTCCAACGCCGATTGTTTGGCCCACGACGAAGTTATTTGCCTGCGCGGTCGTGATAACGACGCGGTTTGTGTTTTCCTCTGCAACGATCGCTTTGTATGTGTCGGAATAAGGCATATTCGACGCGCCGTTCATAACGCTTTGCAGATTGCGGGTTGCAAACTCAACCCACATATAAAGACATTCGGTGTACCATTCCGCGGTCGTGGTAACGGTGTAGTTATCGCCAAGCGTACGCGCCGCGGTCATACCCGTATTGAGGGAATAAAGCCCGGAGAATACGCCCGCGCGGGAAGTCGCCTTGCCGTCCACGGTCGCCATAGGAAACGCGGGGGTGTATGCCTTTTGATATGGCGCGCCCTCTCCGTTGTTGCTTTGGAAAATAGGCGCGGGGGCATATCCCGCAAGCGGCGTTGCCGAAATGGCGATTTCCTCCGCTTCGCCGTCGTAAATGTGCTTGAAGTAGAACAACGAATGTTCCACCCAAACTTCGCCGTTTGACCCGTCTTCGGTGTAACCGGGTTCGCCCTTGTAGGCGTTCACGATGAAGTTTCCGTCAGCGTCCCACACGCCACAACAGCGGCGGCGCGCGCTCCACGGATAAATGTTGTCGAAGTCGTTGTCTGCTGTCGCCGCGTCCGTTCCAACGCCTGCAACAAGGCCCACGGCGTTATAAAGGCGGGCAACCGTAGAACCCGTATTCGAACCACCGCCGAAGCGTACGCCGTAGCGGGTAATAATGCCCGCCGCCTGCTCGACGATTTCTTCGGCCTGTTCTGCGGCCGCGTTCGCCCTCTCGGTCGCGTTCTCTGCCGCCTGCGTGTGCGCGTCGATGTCGGCTTCCACTTCGCCGATCGTGTTAAGTGCTTCGGTTGCGATTTCAAGCGCGGAATGCACCACGCCGTCAACCTCCCGAACCTCTGCAAGCGCACTTGCAAGCGCGCCGAATTCGTTTGAACTTGTAACGCCGGGGTTCAGCGACGCGGGCGTTACCTTGACAATGAACGGAACTGTTGAAAGCACCTTGCCGTCCGCTCCGTAAAGGGAAACTTCGCAACGGACATTGCCCGCGGCGGCCGTTGCCTGCTCCGTAAGTTCCGCAACGATCGTTCCGTCGGCGTTAATAGTCGCGTCATTGAACACGCTTGTTCCGTCGGGTTTCTTTGCGCGAAGAATGGCTTTTGCGCCGTCTTCGGGCGTGTACGGCTGATTGTTCGAAATGATCGTTATTTTCACCTTGCGGGCCGTGTCGCCCTGCGGCGCGGTGATATAATGGAAGAACATTTCGCCCGAAAGATCGACCGTAATTTCCTTGATGTATTCCACCGATTATTCCTCCTTTGCTGTTGCGGCGGCCACTTGCGCTTCGTACTGCGCCGCGGCGTTCGCAACCTCGTTTTTCTTTCCGTCCACCAACTGACGGTGAATTCCCGCGATAATAGGTTCGAAGAACGCGCAAGGCAAATTGTGCCTTGCCATAATATCGTTTACCGCGGCCACGATTTCTTTTTCCGCTTCGTCGATCTCCAAGACAAGCGGTTTTTTGATTTCCTGTTCGGGTGTCATTTCTGCTTTTCTCCTGTCTTAATTTATTTGTCCTAAATAGTCGCCCGAAGTGATTTCGTTCGCTTCGGCAACCAAAAGCCCGTTTACGAAGCGCATATATCGCGCGTCGGTCAACGATTTTTGGTATTTGATCCAACCGCAAAGACAGCGACTTCCGTTCATATAGAACGAATTTCCGTCACTAAATCCAAGATTGCCGCCCAAAATCAAGTCGTCGCCGCAAACCATTGCGCCGTCAACTTTTATTCCGTTGACCGTGGCATTTCTTCTTGCGTTGTAAAATCCCCTTGACGGAATAAGCGGTATTGTTTCGCCTGCGGCCAAGAATTCTATTCGGTTGCTGACGATCGAAACGCCGTCGTTTCCCGAAACATTGGAAATTGTGCCGTTTATTGTTGCGTTAGTGGCGAAAAATTCGCCCGCGTGGCCCACTCTAAACGGGGCTGTTCCGCTATCATCGCCACCCGCCCAAAACGCCCAATGACTGCCCGACTTTCCGCACATTCCGACGCTTGTTCCCACAAGTGCGTCGCCGCTGATTGAAAACGCCGCGATTTTGCCCGAAGGTGCGGAAAGTTTGCCCGAAAAAACAGCACCCGAAGCGTCGTCAATTTTCAATCCGGGAAGACTTATGTAATAACTGCCGTCGTCGTAATTCGCATTGATATAATACGAACTGTTGCCGCCAAAATACAGTTTATCGGTAATTGTCAAATTGCCAATAGAACCGCTGTCCGCAACAACCTTTCCCGAAACTTCAAGCCCGCTTGATGTTACCTTCATAACAGTTTCGCTTCCCGAATACAGATAGAAGCCCGAAGAAGTCAGCGACCAACCAAAGGTTGAAGAAGAACCGCCCGAAGAACTGACCTTCGCCGTTATGGCGTTTGCGTTCTGTGTGATCCTCGACGAAAGCGAACTTTCCGCACTCTCTGCGCGTTCAACCTCCGCGGATATTTCTTCGGCCGTTGCCGTAATTCTCGACGAAAGCGAACTTTCCGCACCCTGCGCGCGGGTAACTTCTGCCGTTATTGCTTCCGCATTGGCCGAAATGCGGGAAGACAAAGTGCCTTCATACGCCGTCGCCCTCTCGACCTCTGCTGTAATCGCCTCCGCGTTTTGCGTAATACGCGAAGACAGCGTGCCTTCGTACGCTGTGGCGCGCTCGACCTCGGCCGTGATTGCGTCCGCGTTCGCTTTAATTCGTGTTGAAAGTGCGCCTTCTGCGTCGGTTGCTCGTTTTGCTTCGGCTTCCACATCGCCAAGAATGGCAATGCCGCCCGCCTTGATAACGCCCGAAACATCAATGCTTCCCGCGGTCAGTTTTTCGGAAATGTTGGCATTCTTGATTTTCAAAACGCCTTCCACGATCTCGCAACCGCCGATTGTTCCGCTTGTCGCGGTAACCTTGCCCGCCACGGTCGCGTCGCCCTCTGTTGTAACGATAAATTTGTCGTTGATATTCAGCGAACCACCCTTGATCGTACACGCGGCAATTTCGATCGCGCGAAGTGTGCCTGCGGTGATAAAGTCGGCAACGATCGCGCCGTCTTGCGTGATCGCTGTGCCGAACGGCCCGTTATAGCCGTTCTTTGAATGCCCGAAACCGCCGCTATTCCACCGCCAAATATTCTTCGCGGCCGCAATGGTCGGCGCGTCCATTATAAGGATTTCTTGCGGGTTCTTCGGCGGGTTCAAAACGACATAACCGCCGCTTTGTCCCGTGATTGCCTGCGTCGCTTCGTCAACCGCCTTTTTGATGTCAACGCCCAAAGCCGCCGACGATTGCTTGATTTCTTGTTTGGTCTGCTCGATCGCCGCGGAAGTTTGGTTCACAGTATCGGCAAAATTCGCCTTTGCGCTTCCAAGCGTGATTGACAGATATTTTTCGTTTAGAACATCGTATTTTGTTTTGATAACCTTTGCCGTGGCCGAAACGCCAAGTTTGGAGAACTCGACAGAAACCCTGTCGCAAAGGTTCACCCGCTCCAAAAGCGCATATTGCGCGTATTCGGGCGAATGCCACAAATGCACAAACGAAACCGTTATGCTGACGGCGGGGACATCAAAACCGCTCGTTTCGACCCACGCTTCGACGACCTCGCGCAACTGTTCTTCGGTGATTTCGTTCGCGCCGTTGAAGCGGTCGGAAAAGTCCTTGATACACACCCGCTTGCGGGCGTATGCCGCCGCGTGCGGCGACCAAATGATTTTTTCGGGTAAAGATACCACCACTTCTTCGGGCTGTTCTGCGGCGTTTTCTGCCGCCTGTGGCGTGTACTTCGCATACGGGTAAACGCCGACATACACTTCGGAAATGTTTTTTTCCTGTTGTAAGTCTGTAAGATTTTTTCCGTACGCGATTTTTATTCCCGTCTTCGTCCCTCTCGACGAATGCAGTTTGATTTTGAAGTTATCGAATTCGTATTCGCCGCCCCATACACTCAATATCGAACCCGAAACACCGCCAAGCGCGGCGCGCACCGAAGCGCGCGCAATGCTCGTTGAATTCGGCGTGGTTATATCGCTTTGTGCAGTGTATTTGTGGGGAAGCAGGGCGGCGGCAAGAACGCGCCCGATTGCGTCTTGCGCGATTGCGTTTTCGACCTCCACGCTTTCAACGGGGTTTCCGCTCAATTCGTACGAAATGTGTTCGCCGTAGAATGTAACAATTCCGTTGATCGGTTTTGTCGATCGGTAAATGCTGAACAACTGCGGTTCTGCCGTGTCGTTCGGCTTCGCCTTTACAATGCAACCTTCTTCGATGTATTTATACAAACGCCCGTCCACGGGGTATTTGAATTCGATTTCAAATGCGCCGTTGCGTTCTTCTTCGACTACACACGAAGTCGTTTCGAATAACGCGCCGATCCCGCCGTGGTCGAAATTGCTTTCGTCGGGCGCGTAAAGAATAGGTATCATATCGCGCACCACCTCGGCTTGATTTGAATTTCCGTAACCGCTCCGTTTGATACAATGTTATTTGCACCGGGCGCAAGTTTCGGAAAGTCTATGAATGAAATTTTTGTGTTTTGAAGAAGCGTTCCTTTGTACGCCGCCATAATGTCGCCGTCAATCTCGATATACCCGTCAACGCCCGCAAAATTGAATGTTGCGTTATTGATTTGCAGGGAAATATCGCCGTTTCCGATGATCTTTATATATGGCGTGCTTTCGAATTCTTCGGGGTTATATATCACGCCCGAAGAAGCAAGCGTGATAATGTTTTGCCCGTCAATCCTGTATTTGTACGGCTTGCAACTGAACTTGATTGTTCCTGTTCCGATTTGCCGCATTTTTTCTTCGAAACTGATCGCACCATTTACGACGGCAAGGTGATAATATGCGGGGTCGTATGTGTCGGTAAGAACGGAATATCCGACGTTCCCGACAAGCCACGCCCGAATTTTCTTCATCATTGCTTCCATTTCGAATTCCTCGCGGATTGCCGCGACCTTGTATGAAGCCGTAATGTTTTTATATCGTCCGTTGTCGTCGATGATGTCGCCGCTTCGTCCGGGAACGCTGATAAACTTTCGATCGCGTTCCGGGACAGTAAAAACGGGGGGTTCGGTGATAATCAAACCCATATCGTCATACGAACGGCGACCGCCGAACGAAAATTGATTTATACCTTCGATTATCACGCAAACACACCCCCGCGTCTTCTTATATATTCTTCGGCACATTCCATTGCTTCTTCCGTAAGTTCCTCCATATCCTTGTCGGTGGAATTATAGAAATTATCAATGTGAAATGTAATGCCGCCAAGATTGATTGATCCAAAGCCGCCGCCCGAAACTTTCAACTTTGCGTTTTCCGCTTCAAGCGTGCCTTCAAGTCCCGCCGTAACGCTTCCCAAGTTCTCTTGCAAGTCGTCCTGCAGGTTCGGCGTTTCGACATCTACACCGACCGCAATTCCGCGAACAAGGTTTTTACCGATCATATCACGGAACATAGTTGACGGCGAATGAATGCCGAAGAAGTCTTTTATTTTATCGGTGATACCTCCGAAAAAGCCCGAAATTTTATCCCAAAGCCACGCGCCCGCGTCGGAAATTCCATTCCAAAGTCCTTTTATAAGGTTCAAGCCGCATTCGGCCAACTTCGGAACAAAACCAATAATTGCGTTCACGATACCGCCGATAATTTGCGGAATTGCTTTCACAATTTCAACAATGATTTTCGGGGTGTTCTCGATAAGGGCCACAAACAGTTGCACGCCCGCAAGTATGATTTTGTCAATGTTTCCGATCAGCGCGTCAATGATACCGCCGATAATTTGCGGGATCGCCTGCACGATCGTTACAATGATCGTCGGCAATGCCTGCACCAACGCCACAAGCAAGTCAATTCCCGCTTGAATGATAAGCGGAAGATTTGCCAAAAGGGCGTTTATAATGCCCGAAATGATTTGCGGCAACACCGCAACAATGGTTTGAATGATCGTCGGCAACGCCGCCACAAGCGAAGTCAACAACTGAATTCCCGCGTTGATGATCTGCGGAATGGCCGCCAAAATGCCGTTAAGCAACGCCGAAATTATGGTCGGAAGTGCCGCCAACAGTTGCGGAATTGCGTTTATAAGGCCTTGAACAAGCGAAAGAATAAGGGTAACGCCCGCGTCGATAATCAACGGGAGGTTGTCCACTATTGCTTGTATCAGTTGCGGGATCATATCCACGATCGCTTGTATGATGTCGGGCAATGCCGCCGCGATACCCTCGATCAGCGCAACGATTATTTTCAACCCCGCGTCGATGAACGACGGAAGGTTTGCTGTAATAAATGTGATAATCATTTTCAAAAGTTCCATTATCACATTTACAATGGCTTTCGAATTCTTCGTCAACGCTCCTAATATGTTTTGAAAAAGCGACAACGCCGCTTGCATAAGGGACGGAAGCAGGGTTGGAAGAAGTGTTACGATCATATCAACCACTTGCGAAAGCATTGTCGAAATCGTCCCCATAAACGAAGGAAGATATGTGCTTATTGCGCCCAAGCCCTCGACAAGTTTTGCGCTGATACTTTCGCCGATTGCTTGCACATCTTCGGGCTGAAAGCCGTCCGAAAGCGCGCCGCCAATGTCGGAAAGCACGCCTTGAATTCCTGTTCCGACACTCTGCACGGCGGGGAGGAAATTCACGGCAATTTGCCGCCCGATACCCTCTATCTGCGCCTTTGTCTTTTGCATTGTATCATCGAACGCCCCAAGATCGCCGACAGTTTCCTCCGAAAGAACCAAGCCCGCTTCGCGTGCTTCTGCCGCAAGGTTCGCCATTTCGTCGCTTCCCGCCTTTATAAGCGGGTTAAGTTCTTGCGCCGATTTGCCGAAAATCCGCATTGCGTAAGCGTCCCTTTGGGTTTCGTTTTCCACTTTACCCAAAGCGTCGATAAGTTCCCAATAAACAGTTTGACCGTCGCGCATATTTCCGTTTTCATCATAGACGGCAACGCCAAGCGCATTGTACGCTTTCGTCATATCGTTTATAGAGGGGGAAACCGCCACCGACGCGGCTTCGACATCTGCTTGCGCCTGTGCAAGGTTGTTTTGCGCTTTTTGAAGCGCGATTGCGGCTTGCTGTGCTTCGGTCGAACCTTCGCCGCTCTTTGCGACGGCGGCTTCGTATTTCAACTGTGCCGCTTCCACCGCCAAAGCCGCATTTGCCGCCTTTGTTTCGGCTTTTCCCAACTTGTCAAGATCGACAGCCGCTTCACCCGCGACATTTTTCACGGTTGACATAGACTTGATTTGCTTTGCCATTGAAGCGGTCAGCGTTTCGACCTCTACATCAACGAAGCGCGCGGCGTACTCCCATTCTTGCAGGGTTTCAACGCCAACGCCCGTTTTGTTGGAAAGTGTTATAAGATCATCGGCCGCCGTGCCTGCGTCATTTGCCAAGTTCCAAACGCCCGCGGCCGCTCCCGCGGCGGCTGTGCCGATCGTGGCAATGCCCGCAACAGCGGCTTTTCCCGCCGAAGCGGCAAGCGAACCGAATTTTTCCCAACCGTTCCCGCCGCTCTCTGCGTCGTCGCCCGATTGTTTCGCTTGTTTGCCTGCCTTTTCGCTGTCTTCGCCTGCGCCTTTTGCGTCCTTGCCGCTGTTTTCGCATTGTTCGCCGAAATCCTCGATTGCCTTTTCGGCCTTTTTGACTTCGGCTTCGGCGTATGTAACGCGGGTTTGGAACGCCTTGTATTCGGCTTCGCCCATTGTACCCGCCTTGAATTGCGCTTCCACTTCGGATTGCGCCTGCCGCAAAATATCAAGTTTTTTTCTTGATGTTTCGGCGGCTTCCGCAAGCAAGCGTTGCTTTTCTGCGATCGCCTCCGTGTTCGACGGGTCGAACTTCAACAATTCGTTGACAGCGCGCAACTGCGATTGAATGCTTTTGCTTTCGTCATTTACGCTTGCTAACGCTTTGTTAAGCGGGGAAACATCGCCGCCAATTTCGATTGTAATTCCTTTGATTATGTCATTTTTAGCCACATTCCCCCTCCTTTCCGAAGCGTTTTCGCAATGCGGGTCTGTCCGGCTCTGTTTGTCCTATGCGCCAACAGTTGTTCAAATACTCGCGCCCTTCGGGGGATTTTTCTTGCTTATAAATGAATGCGTCGCGCATAAGCAGTAAATAAACATCTATCGGCAATTCCTCAATTTCGATAAAATTCAAACCCGAATATTCCGAAACAAGGCGTTCGCCAATCGTTGTTATTGAATAGCCGTGTCCCGTATTTTCTCCGTCGCGGGGATAATACGGGATTTTCAGTTTGGGTCGTTGGTAAGCCCCTTTGCGAATGCGGAGAACTCACGAATAAGAAGGGCCATATCCTCAATGTCCATAAGTTCGTCCACTTCGTCAACCGTGAACACGCGGTGTTCCGCGTTGTTCGAAAGAATATCAGCCGTAACGCGCAAAATCTCGTCGTACAGCGGTTCGATGTCGGTTGTTGCCTTCAGCGTTTTTTCAAGGCCGCCAAGTTTGGAAAAAAGTTTCTTTTTCGGCGCGCCGATTGTAACGGCGATTTCGTCCGAAAGTTTCACGGCAAGTCGCTTTTTGGCTCTCTGCGTATAATCAAGCATTGTTCAGCCCTCCTTTACGCGGTTGCCATATCTTCTTCGTAGTGAATAAGCGTGCCTTCGGTGTCGTGGGGCTTTGCCTTGAACTCTGCGTCGATAACGGTTTCTTTGTCCTTTGCAAATGCAAGGGAGAAGCCCGCTTCGTTCTTGCCGACGATCGTAACGCGCACATTGCCGTCCTTCTTGTCTTCGTGCAAGAAGTGGATAACATACGACTTTCCGTTGTCGTTTGCACGGCCGCCGATCTTTACAATGCGCTTGCCGCCTTCCTCGGTAACTCTCGCGGTGGAACAAAGTTTCGCAAGGGTGTTTCCGTTCCAAGTGCAAACGCCCGACTTCAACTTCGCTTCCTCCTTCGTGATGATCGTTTTCTGCACAATGCCGAAATCGTCTTCGCCTGTGTAGAATTCGGGCGTATATTCAAGGGACGCGCCCGACTGAATGCGGCCAAGCAAATTTTCGTCCTTCTCGATCTCTGCCGCGGCGGGAAGAGTGCCCGCAAACTCCACACAGTAAAGTTTGCCGCTTCCAAGCGTCATTGTTTCGGTGTTCGATCTCTTTTTATCAGCCATTTTTTATTACCTCCGTATTTTTTCGTAAATGTCGAATTCCCAAGAAACAAAAAACATTCCTTCGCTGTCCAAATATTCTTCGTACTTGTCGAATTCGAATTCCTGTATTGCGTTTTCGACGCTTTCTTCAAGCGTCGGGGATTTTGCCGTGGTGTAAAGTTCAACCACGACTTGAAGTTTTTTATAGAAGTTTTTGTCGTCGCTTCCTCGCGCGTTCTCCCTCTCGATGAAGTAAATCAAATAAGGCGGCGCGGGAACGGGCTTGCCCTTATACGGCTTGAATTTGCGGTATGCAAGGGGAAGTCCGATCGGCTTCAACAAACCTTCGACGCGTTCATTTACCGCCATTTTTGATTATCCTTTCCACCCGCTCCGTGAACGCTTTTTTTGCCTTCGCTTCGTTTTTCTCGATATGCGGATATGCTTTCGACCGACCGCCGTTTCGGAGGGCGTGTCCGCGCTCCAAAAGGTGTTGCAGGCGATAATATGGGGCTTTTACATACCAAAGTTTTTTGCGCTCATACGGCCCGTCGCGGGTTGTCTTTACAGCCATAGCCCGTCTATACTTGCCTTTGCGCTTCGGCGCGGCCGAACGAATGTCCGAAAGCAGTTGCGCGGCGGTTTCGTCTGCCGCCTTTTTTACTTCTTCGGCAATCTCGGTCGTGTATGCCCCAAGCGTTTTTGCCAATTCCGCGGCGATTTGATCCGCGTTAATTGCCATTGATAACCCCGCGTTTATCGGTCAAATAAAGTTCCACTTTTCCGTCCGTTCGGCTGAATGTCCGATACACGAAAAGCCGTTTTTGCTTTCCAAAAAGCGGCATTTCGACGATTGGTTCGCCCGAATATTCCTCTTGCCATACGCTGATTTTCGCTTCGGCTTTGAACCCTTGCGAAGCGGCGGCGAAGAACTCTTTTTGTCCGATGTTTTCGACGTTCGCAAAAATCGCCGTTTTTTCCTCGGTCGTTTCGTCAATCTCGGCAACAAGCGTTACAATGCAATCACTTGTCAAAATAACGCCCTCCCTTGATTTTGGTTAAAAGCATATCGTAAGAAGCCATAAGGCGTTCCTTCTCCGGGTTGTTCCCGAAATTTGCGTTTACATAGGTTAAAATCGCTTCCTTGATAAGCGGATCGGTGCAAGCCGACAAATGCTTGTCGGCTACACCAATTCGCGCCAAGTCTGCGACGGCTACTTCTGCAAGTTGTCTTATGTCCTCGTCAAGCACATTACTTTGCGATTTACGCACGCGAAGTTTTGCGGCGTTCAAAAGTTCTTGCGTTACCATAGCCGCCCCCGTTTATTAGTTCGCGCCCTTCTTCACGCGAACGAAGCCGTTGTAAGCGGCAACATTACCGCCGACAAAGATGTCGCCGCGGTGGGCGATCTGTCCCTGCTTGAACTTGTAATGCGCGGAACGCTGAATGTCCATATCGGAGAATACGGGCATTTCATAGTGGGAAAGATTGCCGTATGCCATACAATAAGCGTCTGCCGCGGTCGTGGGCTTGCTGATTGCGTAGCAAGCGGAACTGATGATGAAAGGCACTTCGTCGATCGTTCCCGTGTTGCCGTGGTTTACGATCTTGTATGCCTTGTTGCCGTCCTTCTTGCGGCAAGTTGCAAACGCCTTCAAGTCTGCCTTGTTAAGGATCAGCACCGCCGCGTCGGCCACATCTTCGTCGCCGCCGTAAGCGTAGATGATCTCGTCAAGGGTGTTTTCGGTGATCTCTGCGACGGAAATATCGGTGTCGCGGTCGATGATGTCTTCGGCCGCGTCTGCGGGGTTGTGGAAAATGCCGAAAAGGTGGCCTGCGCCGCCCACGCCGTAGAGAATTTCGCGGTTCATTTTCTTGCGGATCGCAACCTCGGTCGAAGAACCGATCATGCTGTCATACTCCGCGGGCGCAAGTTTTGCGACCTCTTCCGGCTCTTCGCAATATGCGGTGATTTTGGTCTTCACCATTTCCGCATAACCGAATACGGGTTCTGCGCCTGCGTAGTCTGCGCCCTCCGCGGTGTAGTCGCCTTCGCCGTAACCCTTGATAAAGCCGCGCTTGTAACTCTCGCCGCCCGCAAGGGGAACGATCTTTACGCGATCAACAAGGCTTGAAACCTCGTTAAATGCGGGCTTTACATCGCCTGCGGTGTGCGCGGGCATTACAGTAGAACCCGAAGTGATCGCGGCCTTCGCGCCAAATGTGCGCTTTACGGCGTTGCCCGCCATAAGGGCCTTTCCGCGCTTCGTCGCGGTGTCGTCCGCGCTCTGTCCGTTCTCTCCGTTCTTCGCGCCCTCTGCGCCCTCTCCTGCGCCCTCTGCGATACGCTGAAGGTGCGCGCGGTCTTCGGCTTCCGCGATCTTTGCTTCGATGTCCTGTGCCTCCACAAGAAGTTTGTTGAGTGCCTCCGTGTCGCCCTGCGGAATTTTCTTTGCTTCCTCGGCGATTGCACGCAAGCGGGCCTTCATTTCCTTTACTGTCTTCATAGTTTTTTATGCTCCTTTCGTTGTTGCCTTAATAATAAGGCGTGTGATTTGTTCCCGCATTTCTGCGGTATTATCAGCCGCTTGCGCGGAAGTGATAATCTGTGTAGGTACTTTTCCGTACGCGCGTACGGTGTCGGTAATTTTTGCCGCGTATTCCTTCGCTTCTCCGACCTCGACGGCAAAATATTTCGCCGCCTGTTCGCCGTTCAGCCAAGTTTCCTCCGCGACCATTTTTTCAATGTCTGCAATGTCCACACCCTCGACAAGGTGTTCTTTGTAAACATTGATAATTCCGCTTTCGATTGCGTCCAAGTCGTCGGCAAGTTTGCGGAAGTCTGCCGCGTTGCCTTCGCCCCACGCCCACGGCTTATGGATCATCATAAACGCGTTTGCGGGAACGACGACGCGATCGCCCGCAAGAGCAATCACGGAAGCAATGGAAGCCGCCATACCGTCAACATAAACGGTCTTGAAGCCCTTGTGGCGTTTCAGCATATTATAAATAGCAAGCCCTGCAAAAACAGAACCGCCGCCGCTGTTGATGTAGATATTAAGGCTCTTTCCTTCCTGTTCTTTGAGAAAATCGCGGATTGCTTCGGGGTATTGGTCGCTATCTGTCCACGCGCCCCACCAATCGGAAACAATATCGCCGTAGAAATATAAATCCGCGCTTGTCAGCGTTTCATTTTTTACGGTCAAAAGTTGTTTCAAATTGTCCTTTGCCGAACCTCTTTTCGAACTGTTGTAAATCATCATTCGTTCGCCCCTCCTTTCAACAGCATTTTTATGTATTTTGATGTGCTTTTGCCGGGGTCGCCCTCTCCGTCGTCGGGAGGGGGATCGTTGCCGCCGCTCTGTCCCGTTTGATATGCCGTTTGGTCGTCAACCTTGACATAATTTAACGAAATCATACGCACATCGCCCCCTTCGATAGGGGGATAATACATCAATTCCAAATACTGATTGATTGTGATCGCGCCGCGGTCGAAAAGGTCTTTTCCAATCGTTGCGCGGGTTTGAAGCGTCGCATATTGCAGGCGGTTCGAAGTAAAAACGATTTTGTTTCCGTGGCCGCGTTGCCGCTCCGAAAACAGTTTGAAAGAAAATTCAAGCGAAAGTTGAATGGCGATTGGCTCGATAACTGCTTCGTACCAACTGTTCCATTCCGCTTCCGTGAAATTGCCGCTCAAAATCTTTTCGTTTGTGTTGTAATAACGGCAAATGTTATCGCGGAAGAACGAAACTTGCGTCGTGGGGATCTGTCGCGGCTGTTGCGTTATCTCCTTGAACTCCATTGTGTTATCAAGGCCCGCAAGCCCGCCTTCGTTTTCGGCTGACATATACGCTTCTTGAAACTCTTTGACTTTCTTTTGCAGTTCGTCGTCGTCGATGAAGTTGTTATACTTCAAATATCCGCGAAGCGAAGCCGAACTTGTAATGACCTTTTTAATTCCGTCGTAGGTGATTTCCAAAAGGTCGGTTGAACTTTTCAATTCAGCGTCCGGCGATGTTCCCAAAAATCGCTTTTTATTAAATCGCGATCGTATGTGTATTACGAATTGATAAGGTACAGTATATTCCTTCCCGTCATAGTCCCATATAAAGCGAAGAAACAAGTTCCCGTTTTCGTCTTCGAACATTCGGTGATCCCGAACCGTTACGGGCTGTATGCGCTCGACCTCTGTAAAATCTTCGTTGTAAAAGATAATCGAAAAGGAATTCGAAGTAAAAACAATGTCGCTTCCGATACGATAGAGAAAATCAAAGGTTGACATTTCGGGGCAGGGACGGATCGCAAGCAGGCGGGAAAGACGGTCGTTTTTGATCGTTATTCCGTATGCGTCCTTCCGTATCACTTGCGGGGAAAGTTTGGCAATGTTTGTTCCGACCGTGTGCGCGATCGAACTAACTGTTTCGTTATCACGAAGCGTCCCGCACGGCATATATTCCGAGCGGTTGAAAATAACCTTTATCGTGCGTTTGAAGCGCGAAAAAAATCTTTGAAAAATATTCAAACGGTGTTACCCCCTCTTTGCGTTTTGAAGTTGCTTGCCAATCTGCGAATAATATTTCGAACGAACTGTGAATGCGTCTATTACCGACACAAAGCCGTCAATGTGCATTCGCTGTTCGATCTTTACGGGCTTTTTGCGTCCGTCGCCGCTGTTTATTTGAACGGCCACATTCAAAAGGTGCGCCTTCAAAAGATTGTTTGTGCCTATCTGCACGCGTCTGTCTTTCAAAATGCCTTCGAATTCGTCCAAAAGCGGCGAAAGATTTGTGCCTTGAAATACATCGTCAGTATGGAAGCCCGCTTTTTCCAAGTCCTGTATAAGGTATTGCGACGAATAACGGTCGTAACCAACTTGAAGCGGCTTTATTTTGTATTGCTTTACCAACATAGCGAACCAAGCGTACACATCGCGATAATCGACAAAATGTTCGCCCGATACTGTCAGCACGCCTTGTTGCCTGTAAATGTTGTATGGCACGCCTTCTTCTTCGATCGCTTCTTCCAACCGCTCCCGCGGCATAAAGAATTGCGTAAATATATAAAACTTTCCGTCCCTCTCGATAACGATTGAAACGGCTGTAAGGTCTGTTGTGCGCGACAAGTCAATGCCCGCGACGCAATAACAGCCGCGGAAGTCTTCAAGCGTGTATTGTTCACCCGAAACGATTTCCACATCTTCGAAATCAAGCCACGCAACGGAAGAATTTTGCTTGATGTTGCAATACTTGCAAAGAAATTCTGCCTTTTTGGAAAGCGAAAGACGCGCGATTTTGATTTCTTCTTCGTAGAACGAAACAGAAACAGAAACGCCCAAGTTCGGATTTGCTTTTTTGATTTCCTCGATGTCGTCCCACCGCTCCACATTGTCGATCATATAGAGGAACGGCAAAAGGCGCGCTTCGTCGCTGTTGCCTTTAAGAAACGCGGTTGCGCGCTTCATAAGTTCGTCGAAAATTCCGTCGTTGATATAACCCGCGGTGGATATGCTCAATATAAGCGGCTGTTTTCTCGCGCCAAGCGCGGATTTCATAACCTCATATTGCTTCAAGCCCTGTTCACCGGGCCACGCTTCGATTTCGTCGCATACGACCAAATGCGGGTTGAAACCGTCGGATTTTTTGGAATTGAAAGCCAAGCGGCGAATGCTTGTGTTAAACTCCGAAATGTAGATGTCGGAACGACGCTTCTTCGTCAATTCTTCGTCGCCCAATTCGTCGTCCGATTGCGTGATTTGATAGAATGCGTCATATACCAAGTCGGCTTGTTCAAGTTTGGGCGCAAGGCAATAAATCTTTGCGCCATATTCGCCGTCAAGATACGCCATATATGCGATGATCGCGGCCGCAAATAGCGTCTTTCCGTTCTTGCGGGCGACCATTATAAACACTTCGCGGAACTGTCGATACCCGTTCGCGTCAACAATTCCAAAGATCGCCGAAACGATCGCTTTTTGCCATAATTCCAATTTCAAAAGATCGTTGCGTCCTTCGGAATGGCGGCAAAAATTTTCGATGAATTTTATTGCTTTATTTGCCTTTTTTGCGTCAAAAAACCACCGTTTTTGTTCAATTCCCGCAATTAAAATCCTGTAAATTGCGGCTATCCACTTGCCAACAGTAACACGCCCGGTGCGTATCGCGTCGGCGTATTCGTAGATATAATTTGCGAACGGCATTTACTCGCCCCGCAATTCCTGCAGGCGGCTTTTTTTCGACTTCGAAGCGGGGGCAATATCGGCAAGCGTTTTTATTGCGGCGGTCAAATTCTTTTGCATTGCAAGAAGCGTTTTTACCTCGTCGCTTTGCTTCGTTCCGAATTGGTTTTCGCCGTTTTTATATTCTACCGTGTAGCCGTTTTCGTTGATCTGCTGTTGCAGTTCTTCGATCGAAACCGCGGTAAAAGCCACGGTGTCAATCAGCGGACTAACGACGGCAAGTTTGTTTTTGTCAAGGTCGGACAAAGCGCGCTTTATGCGGGCTTTTTCTCTCTTGATTTTTTCTTCTTTCGACAACTCGTTCTTTCTTGCCATAAAAGCACCCTCCTTCGGCTTCGTTACCCCCACCCCCTCCACACTATACCCGTCGTGCGTACACCCGCGGAGTAAAATTCAAGTCCAATCACCGGTTTTCGTCGGTGGTTTATTTTTCGGCAGGGTGGGGGGGATCACATTGCCGCTTGCGTCGAATTGATAACGCTTTGTTTGCTTGCTTGAATGCTCTTTGTTGTGGCAATCAATGCAAAGCAATTCAAGATTGCGAAAGTCAAGAGTAATGCGCGGATCGTTTATGTTCTTCGGCGTGATGTAGCGTTTGTGATGTACTATATCGGCCGCCGCTCCGCACCTTTCGCAAAGCCCGCATTTGTATTTGAAGTATGCGGCCCGTGTCCTTTGCCAAGCGTCGGAGGAATAGAACGCCTTTGCATACTGTTTCGCCACCGCTCCCACCCCTTGCGTCAATTATTTGTGGCGTGTTATCCCACGAAAAAAGAACCGTGGTTCATCGCCACGGCTCTTTTATATATTTATTCATCGTATAGAGTATAGCATATAATTATCTTGCGCTACTGACAACTTAAAGAACTATGCGGAATTTTCTTTCGTCTGCGTCGCTTATTCGAAGCCCACGAATGGCCGCACACAAAAGGCGCGCTTCTTTCAGCCACCTATAAACAGTTCGTTCGTCTGCGGGATATGTAATCGCAAAGCGGCGAACCCTGTTCGATATATCGCCACGGCGCAAGGGTTGTTGCGGGTTCACGAAATAGACGGCTTTCACGGCTTTTACAATATTCGATTTTTCGCCCTTCTCCAAAAGGGTGATTGTTTCTTCCACGGCCAAGATGTCAAGAAGTGTCGGTGTCTGCTTTTCGACGGCGCGTTCTGCCTGTACGACCGCAATATCGGGCGGGCATTCCGACCGCTTGTTCAACTCCTGTTGATAGACGATTTCGCGCGCCCTCTCGTATGACGGACAGCCAAGACGCGCAAACAAACGAAACGCCTCCGTTGTGTATTGTTTTGTGAAATCCTTTTCCATTTCCCGAACCTCTCTGTTACTTCTTCGAATAAACCGTTATAAAGATAATCGTTCCGCAAATAATCGCGGTAATAATAATTCCTGTCAAGTGTTGTTACCTCCGTTCTGTGCGCCTTGAATTGCGGCCATTATTTCCATAAGCATTGCCATAGCGTCCATAACGCCAATTCCACGTTTGGCAAATACTTTCATAACTTCCGCGGAAACCTTGCCTTCGGGGTTCTTTTCAAGCCCCGAAATAATCGCCGTATTTAACAGCGCGTTGAAATCAATTTTTGCGTTCATAGTCGCCCTCCGTTTTTTTCTTTTCGTTTTTGCGCCACTTCCAAAGCCCGATAAAGGCCATTGCAAGGTTAAAGGCGTAAAGGATCGCTTGCGCGTAACTGCCGTTTATGATGTTGAATACGCTCCAAAACGAATTCGTGAAAGCCCACACGACGAAACACCACCGCTTTTGGAAACTGTTTGCGACCGTGCCGACGATCGAAAGCGCGGTAACGATGTATGCAATATAGTTCATTCGCCGCCCTCCGCTCCGTTGCTCGTTTCTCCCTCTCCGAAAATGCTTTGTTGCTCGATCTCTTGTTCTCTCGATTGCTTATTGAAAAGCGCAACTTCGCATTGTTCGCAAAGCGTCTTCAACTGCTTTACAAAAGTTTCGTTTATTGCGTCGTAAGGCATAATGACCGCAAGAAGCATAAAGCCCGATTTTGCCGCGAAGTAAATCTGCCCGTCCTTTGTCGTGCGTTCGAAAATTTCAAGCATTCCTTCCGCGGTGTCTTCAAGCGGAACAAGATATTTTCGGTCAAGGAACATCACGCCTTGCGAAGTCTTGCAAGCGATCAGCCCGTGCGAACCGCCGTTGATGATAACCGGGCTTTGGGCGCACATCACTTCGCCGTCCGTGAAATCATCAAAACAGTATTGAGAGGGCAGGCGCATTTCGTGTCTAAACACGATTTTTCTTGCTGTTTTTCGGTAATATCAAAAGTGCGGCAAAGCGTTTCTTCGTCAAATTCTGGGACATTGTAGAGCGGATAAAGTGCCACGCCGTCCGAAAGCCATTGCACGCGCTCGTCTTCAAAAAGATAGAAACAGCCGCGCTTTTTGCATAGATCAATCAGTTTTTTTATTTTCATCGTTTTTCCTCCGTCTGTTGTTAGAATGGCAACGCTTCGTCCGACGAAACTTCTTCGAACGTGGGCGCGTCTTCCGAGAATGCAGGGAATGCGTTTTCGCCCGCTCCCGCTCCGTCTTCGCGTTTGCCGCCGCCGAACGAAACTTCGGTGCATTCCACTTCGTAGCCATAGCGCGGTTTCCCTGTTGCTTTGTCTTCCCATTTGTAGGTCGTCAAGCACCCCGAAATTTCGATCCATTGGCCCTTGCGGAAATAGCGTGATACAAATTCGGCTTTTTGCCGCCACGCCACGAAGTCGATAAAATCCGTAGTGTCTTTTTTGTTCGGACGGCGTACCGCGACGCGGAAGCGACAAACAGAAACGCCGTTCGGTGTCTGTTTCAATTCGATGTCGTTTGCGATGTAGCCGCTATATGACCCTGCGTTCATTTGCGCGTTACCTCCTGTCTGCTTCTTGTCGCGCTGTTGAACGGGAATTCGCTGTCGTCAATCGAAACAACGCGCGTTCTCAAAATCACATATCCGGTCGGCACGAACCTTTCGTCGTCAAGGATATATAAAATTTTTTCAAGAATAGCGCGGCCCGTATAACAACCCTTTTCGGGGTCGTATTCGTTAAGTGCCAAATAATCGCCGATTTTGAAATCACGATCATTCTTGCGAACCTCAAACGGCTTCAAGCCCTGTTTCGCGGGTTCATAAAAGCGCGGTTCTGTTTTTAATGCGTGGATCATTTGTTTGTCCCTCTCATTCCAAGATATTTTGTTATAAGTTCCTGTGCCTGTTTCCAACCGACACACACTTCGGCGGCGTAACCTTGCGCCCGCAAGTCGGCCAACCATTCGTTTTGGTTTCCCGTTGGCTTATTGCCGCCCGCTTTTAGTTCGATGTAAAGCCCGTGAAAGCCGCCGCGCGGGACAGGCAAGCAAATATCGGGAACACCCGCCTTCACGCCTTGACGCTTCAAATTCGCGGCTTCAAAACGATTTCGTTTGCCGCCGTTCGGTATGTGATAAAGCAACTTCAATTCGGGAGAACACCCCGAAGCGGCTTTCGCCCAATCGAAAAGGGCTT
Source organism: Clostridia bacterium (assembly GCA_017503525.1). Classification (GTDB taxonomy): domain Bacteria; phylum Bacillota; class Clostridia; order Christensenellales; family Borkfalkiaceae; genus Scatosoma. Next base: position 38,820 of record JAFVTA010000123.1, read on the forward strand.
CTTGCTCCATTGCTTCGTGCTGAACCGCTCGACGGCGGGGATTTCCGGGCGGCATTGCGGCCGTTTTGCCGCTCTGCAAGGATTGCAACCATTGTTCGTATTCTTCATCGGTCATTTTTCGTCCCTCTCTTTCCGCTGTTCAAATTTGCTTGTTCCATTACAACCGCCGCAATGTGCCGAACATACAAAATCGCGTGTGTTGTGTTTGCAGTTATTGCATAGTTCCGTTTTTGTCCTCTCTGCGGCTATAATTGCATATTCTTTGTTTATCTCTATTCCGACAAAACACCGGCCATTATCTTTTGCTACCTTTCCCGTCGTCCCGCTACCCAAAAACGGGTCAACAACAACGCCACCAACAGGGCAAGTTGCAAGAATACAAGTTTTTGCTAATTGTTCGGGAAACGCGGCAAAATGCGCGCCGCGAAATCCGGCCGTCGGCATACTCCACACATCGCGTTTTCTTCGGAACTTCGGTTCGCGATCGGTTGTGTTGACGCAAGGTTCTTTTATTGCGTCCCAATCAAAATAATATTTTTTGCTTTTTGAAAGCATAAAAATATATTCGTGTGAGCGCACGCACCGATCCCGCACACTTTCGGGCATAGAATTTGTTTTTTGCCATATTATATCTTGACGCAAGAACCAACCGTCAGCACGAAGCGCAAAAGCAAGCAACCACGGAATTCCAATTAAGTCTTTGTTTTTGCACGATGTTTTGGCTTTTTTAAGTCTGCCTTCTGTTATTCCTTGATACTTTCGCGACATTGACACCCCTTTGCAATTTGTGCCGTCTGCCACTCGCCCTTTTCCACTCCCCGAATAACTATCAGCAATTACCACCCACAAAACGCCGTCTTTTCGTAGCGTTCTTCGTATCTCCCTAAAAATAAGAACAAGATTTTGTATGTATTCTTCGGGTGTTTCTTCCTGCCCGATTTGTCCCTCCGCTCCGTAATCTCTCAAACCGTAATACGGCGGTGAAGTGACGCAACAGTTAAAAATTTCGTCCGGAACTCTTTTTAATGCCGCCAAAGCGTCGCCGATAAATATTTCGTTGTTTATTCGTCGTTCCATTCTTCAACCTCCCACGGCGGCAATTCTTCGCCGCGCGTTGCTTTATACATAATCACGGACAAATACCAATGCCCGTTATAGTTGTTATATCGCGGAAAACATCGGATAAAACGATAGCCCTTGTATCGACGTTCCCAATATTCGCGGTCGTCGGCGCGCTCCTTTGCCAACTTTTCCACGCCGCGGCGTGTAATCTTTCCGTCCTTCGGCTTCGGTTGCTTTGGGCGTTGTAGGTTCTTTGAAAAACCAAATATGCGCCTGCCTTCTTCCTCTTTTGCGAAGTATTTTGCGGCCGCTTCCGGGCCGAAGCGTTCGGGTTGGTAGCGATCGGCGTTCACGCGAACACCAAGCGGCCATAAATCCTCCAAAGCGTCGCGGTCAATTCCACCCGTCAAAAAGATGTGAAAATGCCAATTACTGCGGCCCTTGTTCTTTCCCGTCTTGTATATCTGCTGTCCGATACGATACATATAGCGGAATGGTTCTTCAAGTTTCTTTTTGCGCTTTCGCAATTCTTTGTCTTGCGGATTTGCCTTCAGCAGTTCGGCAATGCGCCGCAATTCGGAAGCCCGTTTCGTTTTGGCTCTGCGGAAAAAGTTTTGAATATCCCTGCGGGCGCGTTCTTCCGTTTGCGGCGCGCGATCCGCTATGTATGTAAGCGTCAAAATATTGTCGCCTGTATCAAAATTCGCGTTGACAAGGCGAACAAAATTCTTTATCGCCTTTTTTTGATTGTATTTTGCTTGTTCTGCGGTCGATCGCTTTGTCTTCGGGGCGCGGGTCGGCATTCGGCGACCGTCAGCCCACACGGGGAAGAAGTCAACTTCAAGCAATCGCCCCGACTTCGTGTGTTTTTCTCGTTCCATATTGCACCGCCTTAATATGTGCGCTTCGGTCTGTACTGCGGGAGGAATTGCGATATTTCATTCACAACGCGGCTTTGAAATTCGAACACTTCGTTATAAAGAGCGGTTCGAAGGTATGTCTTCTTGAATTTGATTTCGTATTCCGCGGCTTCGTAATTCTTTATGACATTGCGGATATGCTCATTTGTCAAACATTCGTAAATTTCGCAAACCATACCCGCGGGCAACTTCTGTCCTCCGATTTGCACTTCCGCTTCGGGCGGCAATTTGCAAACTTCCGCGATCATCATACAAATTTCCTCCGCTTGCGCGCGGTCGCAAGGGTCGAAGCATTCTATTTCGATCCTGTCCCGAACCTCCTCCAAGACTTCGCGGAATGACCCGACGCGACTTGACTTTGACGCGACTTCCTCACAGCGTAAAGAAGAATTATTTTTGTTTTGGTATTCCATAGTTTTTTGAACTCCTAAAAATCAATATTTCGTCCTTGCCTTCGTCGAAGAAATACTATACAATACAAGGCCGACAAGCGGGCATATTTTCCCGCGAAAATACTTGACTTTTAGCCGCCATTATGTTATAATGAATATGTAATCAGCAGGCGGCAAAAAGTCGGCTATAAACGGTGCGTTCATTGACGGTGGACGGGCCGTTTTTTATTTGCTTTTGTATGCGGGCGTTTGCCCTCTGTAAATCGCCATAATGTATTCGTCCAACTGTTCGGGCGTTTCTGCGTTGTTCGTCGCTTCTGCGGCTTCCTTTGGGCGCGCAAGCATAACGACGCAATATGCGAAGAATATATGTAACTTTTTGAACATATCATCGAACCCTCCTGCGTATCTCTGCTTTGATGTTTGATTTGCACGCGGCGATCGCGGGTTGCTTGCACCCGTTCTTGTAATGCCTGCAGGGCGGCTTCCGCTCGACATCTGCGCGAAGCGGCGTTCCGTCGCAAGCGTTATCCGCTCCATATATGCAATTTGTCTTGACGCACGATTGCCAACGCCCAAACTGCGAAGCGGTCGTCTTTTCTATCATTTTCCGTCCCTCTCGATCCTTGATTTTTATATGAATGTTTTTTGCCGTCCGTCTGTCGGTGCGTATGCCTTGACGGCCTTTTCCAACTCCGCTTGCGCCCTGCGGGCTTCGGCGGGAAGTTCGACGGCGGTTGTTTTAATGGCTTTCAAAAGGAAATATGCGGCTTCCGCGATTTCGCGGCTTTTGCGTTCTGTTCTGTGCATTTGTGAACGGGTTTCGCTCTCCCTCTCGCTTGCCGCTCTCATATTGTCGTATTCTTCGGCGGTCATTGATACCGATACTGTAACCGCTCCACGGGGCTTTCCCGCTCCGCGCAAGGCGTGCAAATGGTTTCGCACAGCGTCTTGCGTGCGGTTCATTTCTTCGGCGATCTGTGGAATGGTCTTGCGCTCGTTTTGGTAAAGACGAAGCAATGTTGCGTCTTCCTCTGCCGTCCAACGCGCGTTGACGATCGGCGCGGGCGATTTTGCTTCGAACTCAAACCCGCATTGCGGGCATATTGCTTTGCACATATTCAACCTCCTAAAAAATTATCGTTCTAACCTTGACGCGCGATTTTTTAAGCGTCGTATAGACACGCCGCAATTCTTCCGCGAACCACTTTTTATAGTGCGGCGAATTATAGTGCGTTTCGAATTCCGCGCCGCGGTATGGTTCAAGCGTCAAGGGTTGTCCGCTTTTTCTTAATTCCTCTTTTATGTCAAGCGGCGGGCCTTCCGACAAGCACAGCCGAATGCAATGTGCAAGGGTGCGGCCGCTTTGCCTGTTCGAAGGAAGGAAATTTATCCTTCCGAAAATATATTCGATTTGATATTCCCGAAGCGGAAACCCGAATGCTTTGTTTATTTTGCGAATGGTTCGCCGCTCTTTTATTCTTTTCCAAAGTTTTTTCAACATCGGGAATACCTCAACACACCCAATCACAGGCAATTCCCGTTACTTCGTTCAACTTCTGCTTGTCTGTGATAATAATTTCGTCGTTGTCGTCATATCCAACCGCGGCAAGGATCGCATTGCAGAGGTCTTTCAATTCCTTCGTTACGCGCTCCAATTCGTTTTCTTCTTTTATGGCTTCTTCGGTCAGCACTTCACAAAGATAATGACACCAACCCAACGCGTCTTCTCTCGCGAATTCGGCTTGCAATATTTTTCCTTTATAATCTTTCATTTTTGTTTCTTCCAAGCAAACAAAAATGCTTTTATCGTGTGTTCGTACCATTTGAAACCTCCAATTCATCGCCGAAGCCGTCCCACCCGTCGCGGGTGTTGCGGGCGAATAATTCAATTTTGCTTGCGTCGGGGAACATATCTTCTAACATTTCATAAGCCGCGCGGGGCTTCTTGCTATGTATGGTAGAACCCTCCCGAATAATCGTCGAATACTTGCCGCGCCGCTCTTTGCGGGGCATAACGATTTTTCCGGGCTTGTAGAACCAAAGCAAATATTCCGTTTGAAATCTAACCGTGAAAGCGGGTGCAGGCCCGTTAAGTTTGTCCCAAATAATGCGGGCGTGCAACTTATATCCAAGACGCGCCATAAATGCTTCGGCGGCGGGAAGGTATTTGTCGATACACCACATAAAGACATTGTGTTTTTCTTCGGTGTGTTCCTGCAGGAAGCGTTCGTGGAATTCTTCAATATCTGCAAGCGGCATTGTGTGATAGTCAAGGGGTTTTCCGCTTGAATTCGGTCGAACGGCTTTCTTCCCCCCCTTCGCCTGCTCCCACGGGGGATCGGTGTAAACGATCGCATATTTTCCGGCGCCGCGGCTGATGTCCTGTATAACCATTTTTATACCTCCTTTTTCCGAATGGTCTTCGGGTCAACGATCATTACAGAATTGCAATTCCTGTCCGTTACTTCGGCCGTAATTGCCAATTTGCCGTCGCGTACCCGATAAATAATGCCCGAAACGCATTTGCATTCAATATCGCCCATTGAAGCCATTTTCACGATAACGGGGAATTTGCCGAATAGGGCTTCTTTTAATTCTTCGTTGTTCATTTTGGCGCGCTCCTTTTCGAAAGTTCTTGCAAGCACTTATGAACCGCGGAAGCGCGGCGACCGCTTGCCGTTCCGTAAAAATGCGTTGGGTTCATCGAATACGAAATATCGTAAATCGCCTTCGGGTAGTCTATTTTGAAAAATACACACAAAAAGATAATTTCTTCGGCTGTCAGTTTGCACCCGCCGCGGGTTTTCCATTGTTCAAAATCCGCAAGCGTTTTTGCGTGCTGTTCTTCGACTTGTTTTGTGTTCACGGTCTGTCCTCCTTGTATGCGTCCACTTTCCATATATCAGCAGGGACAATATCAAAATACTTTTCGGCGATGTCGGGAAAACGCGCTTCGAACCGCTCCATTTCGCGCCAACTTGAACCCTTCGCGCCGCCGTCGTGTAAATATGCCGCCGCGTCGTTTCTGTGCTTTTTGTGGCCCTCTTTTGTCATTCCGCGACAAATTGCGAATGTTCGAAACGAAAGTTTTTTGAAGAATGCGGGTTGACAGCACCAAGAAGCAATGACCGCATAAAAGCGGGCAAATTCGCTTTTGTATATTCGTTCGTATCTCATTATGTAGGGGAGAACACCCAACCGTGCCAAGATCAACGCCCGTTCGAATGTGTCTTCGATGTCTTGTTTCCAAAAATCCGCGTCGTATTTTCCTGCGCGATCGTAGCCGCAAAATACATAAAACTTCATTTCGCGTCGAAAATCGGGTATTGTTCGATAAAGCATTTTCAACTTTTCGACGATCAACGGCTTGTCTGCTATGTTGTCAAATGCGAAAATGAATTCTTTTTCGTATTTCCAACCGTCAATTTCTCGCACGATGTCGGGGGTCAATAACCTTTCGTCAAGCCCTTGTTTGAAACGAAAGCGTTTTCCGCTGTCCTTTATCGGCTGTATCAGTTCCCGCCAATTCTTGCACGCGAAGAAGTTATCGTCAAGAAGGCATATTTTCTTGCGCGTCGGGTCGTAGAATTCCGCAAGCGGGCTTGCAGGGAATGCGCGGGAATATTTTTCGTTTACACAGTTCGGGCATTTTCGGAAGCAACCGCGCGTTAAAAATCCGATCGAATAATCTGTGTAATATTTGAATTGCGCGGACTTTGCGCCCTCTGCGATTTTTTCGGCGATCCAATCGTCGTATAAATGATAGTCGGGCATACTATGTTCGATTTCGCGCGCAAGCGGGGGCGCGCTTTTGAAGAAAAAGCCCGTTCCTCCGTATTCGATGTTCGGACGCTTCAAAAATTCGTTACCCCTGTACCAATCGGCGATCGTTTCGTCTGTCTTGCCCGTTTTGTCTTCGGGTTCGCCCGGTATTTCGGTATCGGTAAAAACTTTTGATATAAACACCTTGTCGAATGCGTCCAATTCTTCGTAATCGGTTTTCAAAACAACGCTGTGTCCCTCTCGTTTGTAGAATGACGACAGTTTCATACAAGCAAGGTTCGGGAAGCGGTGCGAATTCTTCCCGATAATATCAGCGTCAATTATTGCGATGTTCACGCGGTTTCCGTTTCTGCCGCGGGCTTCTTGCGCCCGCGGCTTCTAAAACTATTTTGCAATGACAGTTCGGCAATCTCTGCGCTGTAACCGGGGCGCATATTGTCGTCATTGCTTCCCGTATATCCGCGCTTTAATTCTCTGTAAATCGTAGCGAAGCACACGCCCAAACGGGAAGCAATGACGACGGGGCGCTCTCCCGCGGCGTACAGTTCTTCGATTTTCTTTCGATCCTCAAAGGTTAAGTATTTGTATTCGTTCATCGCTCGTTCCTTTCGGCTTCCGTTGCCAAGTATTCTTCAATTCGTTTCTTTTCGTCCCCGTGCGGGCAATGCGCGCAATCCTCAATTTCGCAAGTCTTGCAATGCTTCGCGCGGAAAGCGTCGTCCCACGGGCCTTCAAGCACGGGAAGTTCGCAAAGGAATTCTGCCAACGCCTGCGGGGTCTTCGTGATTTTTTCAAAGTTGTTCATACTTTGCCTCCCAAATAAAAAATAAATGCGATCGGATTTGCCCGAAAATCGGGTCAAAAACCTTTCGCATTTATTGTATTATTTTTTA
>JAFVTA010000124.1 GCA_017503525.1 Clostridia bacterium
ATCCCATCGGTCATGCTACCGAGGATATCGCCGTCGGCGACCATGTGCATACCCACAATGTGGCAACCAATCTTTCCGATAACCTGACTTATACCTATACCCCCGGAGATCTCAGCTTCCCCGTTGCCGACAAGGGCAGGACTAATATCGACGGCTTCTACGCTATCGGGGACTGCGCCTACGGCAGTATGCGCCAGGTCGTTTCGGCTTGCTACGAGGGGGCGCTTGTCGCTGAGGATATTGTGGATGGGGGACAATCCCGCAGTTAGCGTTTTTAGCAGCACCCTTAGGCATTAGGGTGCTTTTTGATTACAAAAAGATTAGTAGTTGCGCAACAACAGTATATTCAACAGGATACGCCCGCCGCGCCCAAAATCAATCTATGATTGTACTTTTTTATGCGCTAAAAAAGTACGCAAAAAAAGCGCCGGGACAAAAATAGGGCTCCCGCAAAAAGCTTGACTTTTTGTGGGAAGAGGAGCAACCGACCAAAAATGCAAGCCTTTGCTTTTTAGCAAAGGCGGCAAAAGAGTGAGAGTTGCGACGAGGATGTGTCACCCCCCGCAACGCGTTTTCGCCTATGGCGAAAAGAATAAGGTTGGGGAAGTGGTGGAATAAAGCTTCTGCGCAAAATTGGTTTATTTGGCGAAAAAAGCAGTTTGTGCCCAAAAAGAAGTTACTTCCACCCAAAAACAAGCTTCGCTTGCTTGCAAAATTTTGAAAAATATGGTATAATAACTACACAAAGCGACATACAAGGTAGTAAGGAGAACGATTATGCCCAAAAGTCAGGCGGAGTTGTTTGCCAAGGAAATTCAAAAGGAACTAAACAAAAGCTTTATAGAGCTGTGCAAACGCAAAAGCGGCGGCTTGCTGCTTGCGGACGTTGATGCAGTAGTAGCGCAGGGCGCGGACATCACGGCATCGGGCTGTAAGGCTATGTATCTCGCTGTAAAAAACCGCAACTTTGCACTTATCGACTACCTTATCGAGCGCGGAATTTTGGACAGCCCACTTGCCCGAGGCTACCTTGCGGCAATGTGCGAGTTTGGCGAGTTCGCTAAAATCGAGGACGAGTTCTTTGCCCGTATCGACAAGGCAATCGAGCTTACGGGCTTCAGCCCCGACTACCTCGCGCCGTACGTCAACACCTCGTTCGTTCACGGCGAGCAGGACAAGGCTCTTGTGCTGGACAAAAAGTATCCAATATCGAGGACGGAGCTTGTTGGACTGCTGTATGGCCGTATAATCTTCGAGATGGTGGAAGCCGACCTCGTGGACGGTCTTGCCATCGTAAACGGCTATCGCGACTGGATAGACGAAAAATCGTTTGGCGAAGCAATCAGCTCGGGCAACGCAAAGGTAATCAGGTATATGCTGGAGCGCAAGCAGCTTACTCCGCCTATCGGCGCAGTAACGGACGCAATCTTTCACGGCTATAAAGAGGTGTTGGATCTAATCGAAATCGAGCCTAATCCGTACTACCGCAAGGTTGCGGCATCG
>JAFVTA010000125.1 GCA_017503525.1 Clostridia bacterium
CGGAAAGCTAATCCGCTGTATTCAAAAGGGGATTTCCGTCATTAGTATGCACCTCAATTTGGACACGGCAAAGGGCGGTATCGACGAAAGCATGATGGAAGGTATTTTACATTCGGCTGGGGCAGGTGTGCGTTCAAATGAGGGAGTGTGCATCATGCACCCTTTGTCAAACGGTGCATACGGCAGAGTATACGCCCTGCCTGAACTCTCCCTGCAAGCACTTGTGGAGGGATTAAAGAGTACCTTTTCCACCGAACGCGTGCTTGCGTACGGGAGCGAAGAGAAAAGGATCGGCAAAATCGCAAGCTTTTGTGGCGCAGGCGCGGACGAGTATTCGATTGCGTTTGCCAAGCGCGAGGGTGCGGACGCGGTGGTTTCCGCGGATTTTAAGCATCATTTGATTATGCTGGCGCAGGAGCTTGGCTTGGCGGTGATCGTGATGACGCATTATGCGTCGGAAAACTACGGTTTTAAAAAATATTATGAAAAAATCCGTGGGCAGGTGGAAATTCCGTGTGTATACCATACGGATAACAGCTTGCTTTAACGGGAGGAGAATATTATGATGCAATTACAGGCAATTTTGAACTATCAAGAAGTGGATGCGAAGCTTTACAAGCTGGAAAGAGAGCTTGCGGCAAGCGAAGAAAGAAAGGAATACGTCAAGTACAAGAAATTCCTTGAAACCGCGCCCGAAAAGCTGGATGCTTTGGAAGTAAAGGCACAGTCCCTCAAAGCGGAGGCGGAAGAACTTGATAAAAAGTATACGCAGTTGGAAGAAACGTTAAAGGATTTCGAGCATTTAGACGAGCTTGTGACCGAAGGCGCGGACATTGCTTTCTATCAAAAGAAAGCGCAAACGAAGATTGAACAGCTTAAAAAATTTAAAGCGGATATCAACGCGCTTACGGCAAGCATCAAAGAAACGGATACGGAATATCAAAAGCTGAAAAAGCAGGTTATCGCGGCGCAAAAGCAGTACGCGGACGTTTCCGAAAAGTACAAAGCGCTCAAAACGGCGCGCGATCCTGAAAAGAAGGCGTTGGAAACCGAACTTTCGGCGATTGCGGCAAATATACCTGCAAGCATGTTGGAGGTATACAAAACCAAGCGCAAGGAAAAGATCTTCCCCATTATCGGGGAGCTTACGGGCAAGCGCTGTCCCTATTGCAGTATGGAGCCCCCCTTGGTGGCAATCAATAAGCTGACGGGCGGCGCAACGATTGAGTGCGACAACTGCCACAGATTGATTTTTAGCAAGTAAGCACGCATTTAGCCCTTTTTTGCATAGAATATAGGGTGCAAAAAGTTCGGGCGGAAATTTATTTGGATAGTATACGGCGCAATGCGGAAACCTTCCGCTCGCTGACGGGCAAACCGCTGTGCGCGGTGGTGAAAGCCAACGCCTACGGTCACGGCGCGGAAGAGGTGGTCAATGCTTTAAGCGGCGTTGCGGATTGCTTTGCGGTTGCTTTGATCGAAGAGGGGAAAGCCATTCAAACGGCGGCGTGCGGGAAGGATATTCTCGTGCTCACCCCCCCGACGGACGAGGAAGAGTGCTACACTCTTGCAAGCGCCAACCTCTTGGCGAGCGTAGGGGATTTAAAGACGGCAAGATTGCTTTCCGCCGTTTGCAAGCGGTATCGCTTGCCTATACGCGTACATTTAAAAATCAACACGGGCATGAACCGCTACGGTATGGAAGTATCGAAGGCGGAAAGGGTGTGCAAATTTTTAAGCAAAAACCCGTTTGTGAAAGTGACGGGGATTTATTCCCACCTTTGCGAATGTTCCTACGCCCGCGCTAAAAAGCAACGGGAGCTTTTCCTGACGGCGGTGGATATCTGTAAAAGGTATTTTCCCGAAGTCAACGCGCACCTGTCTGCCACCTACGGCGCGCTTTTGGGGCAGGACTTCGCGTTTGACATGGTACGGATCGGCATAGGCTTGTACGGCTATTTGCCCTGTAAACCCTCTAAAAGATCGGGGGTAAAGCAAGCCCCCGTCCTCGAAAGGAGTATGAGAGTATACGCCAAGAGAATACTCACTCGGAAATTGGAATTTGGCGGAGCAGGCTACGGAAAGGAATTACCCGAGCAAGAAAAAACTTCCCTTTCCGTCTATCGGGTTGGATACGCGGACGGATTGTTAAGGAAACAAAAAAACGGCACCGTCGGAGCGGAGCATAACGCAGGCAATGCCTGCATGGACGCTTGTATCCGCAAGGATAAGGGCAAGCGCGGAGAATGGGTTTTGGTGCTTGAAAATGCCGCGGATACGGCGAAAAAAACGGGCACGATACCCTACGAAGTGCTTTGCGCCGCCACTCGCCGGGCGGAATACGTATACCCTTAATATCAAGGGGTAGGACAAGTCTGCAAAAGAAAAAATACGGAGGTAGTGACATGGCTACTGTAAAGAAAAAAATAAAATGGTTTTTCAAATACCTTTGGACGCTGTTTAAAGCATCCGTGCCTGCCGGCATGATGTATTGCTGTGCAGGTTTGGTGCTTATGATGCTTTCCATGCGCGGAACCACACTGGAATGGAATGCAAAATCAATCACTTGGACGGTCGTTTGCAACCTTGTGGTGATGGGGTATAACTTCCTCATGGCTTGGGCAAGCGGTACGGTGCATTATGAAATGCTCGTTTCGGGCAACGTAAAGCGCATGTCTATGGACGAATACGGGGGAGGGCTGAAAATATCCTCGCATAAGGAAATGGAAGAATACCGTATTTGGAAAGGTTTCGCCATTGGCGGTTTTATGGCGTTCATGCCGTTGCTGTTCGGTATTTTACTGGGGGCAAATCAAAGCAATATCAATGCGGACAACGCAAGCAGCGCTATCGCTTGGCTGATCTTATTGTCCTTCCTGTTTTCGGGTTGGGCAAGCATTCCCTTCTATCTTATGAATGCATGCGGTATGAGTGTCAGCTATTTTTGGGTATGTACTTTCGCGTTGCTTCCTATCGCGATTACGGGCGGCGGCTACATAGCAGGCGCGTATGCAAAGCGTAATAAGAATTTGCGCGAACAGCTCATTGCGCAAAGAGCCGCGGAAGCAGAGACAAATAAACCTAAAAAAATCAACTACGGCGGTTTGCCCGGTACGAAACCTAAAAAGAAGAAATAATCATGAGAGTAATCGCAGGGAAATACAAAAGCCGCGTTTTGGCGGAGTTTGCAGGCGAGGACGTCCGTCCCACGTCCGATCGGGCAAAAGAGGCGTTATTCAATATTTTATCCTTGAAGATCTACGGCGCGCGTGTGTTGGATTTGTTTGCAGGCAGCGGCGCTTTGGGGATTGAGAGCTTGTCAAGGGGCGCAAAAGAAGTCGTGTTCAACGATTGCTCCAAGGACAGTCTTGCTATTTTGAAAAAGAATTTAACCGCGCTCAAAATCCCCGTAAACGGCGAAGAGGCAAAGCTTATGCAAAGCGATTACCTCGTTGCTTTAAATGGAATAAGAGGGGAATTTGATTTAATTTTAATCGATCCGCCCTACCGCTTGGATTACGGCAGGCAGGCGCTGAACGTGATTGCACAAAGGGGTTTGCTGTCGGAAAAAGGTATCGCCGTGTACGAGCGCGACCGCGCTTTTGAAGGCGAAATCGAGGGGTTGGAAAAATACGACGAAAGAAAATACGGGAAGGCGCATTTTACCTTTTTCCGTAGGAGGCAATCATGAGAAAGTGTATCTTCGCAGGCACGTTCGATCCGCCCACGCTGGGGCATAAAGCGCTCGTTGAGGAGTGCTTAAAGCTCTTTGACGAGGTAGCTGTGGCGATTATGGTCAATCCTGCCAAGTCGCCTTGCTTTACTTTGGAGCAAAGGAAAAAAATGCTTGCTTTGACGTTTGGCGAAAATCCCCGAATCAAGGTAATCGTTGCCGAGGGGACGGTTGCCGAGCTTTTGGAAGAGGAAAACACCAAATTTTACGTCCGCGGAATCCGTAATTCCATTGATTTGGATTATGAAAACGCTAACTTCTATGCCAGCAGAAAGCTGGATAGCGAGCTTTGCGCGGTGTATTTACCCTGTCCGCAGGAGCTGTTGCACGTTAGCTCGTCCATGGTTAGAAACAGCATTCAATTCGGCACGCCGATCGACGAATACGTGACAAAAGAAGTGAAAGAATATATAGAAGAAATGATTACGAAAGAATAAGGAGTTTTTGGTTATGTTAGAAAAACAAAATTTCGTACCCGAACCGGAGGAATTTATTGCGGAAAAACCGCTGACGCCTGCTTTGCAGGAAATTAAAAACCAAAGGGATAAAGAAATCCGTGACGTTATCGCGGGCAGAAGTGAGAAAATGCTCATCGTGATCGGGCCTTGTTCCGCGCACGAGCCTGCGCCTACGTTGGAATACATTTCAAGATTAGGCAAGCTCAACGAAAAGGTGAAGGATAAGCTGGTTATCGTACCTCGTATTTACACCAACAAGCCCCGTACCAAGGGGGTTGGCTATAAGGGTATGTTCTTACAGCCCGACCCTGAGGGCACGGCGGATATCGTAAGAGGGATCCGCAGTATCCGCGCTTTGCACCTTGCGGCAATCAATGAATCGGGCTTGACTTCGGCGGACGAAATGCTCTATCCCGAAAATACCCCGTACGTAGAGGACTTGCTTTCCTACCACGCCGTTGGGGCGAGAAGCGTAGAGGACCAGCTCCACCGTCAAGTGGCAAGCGGTATCGATGCGCCCGTAGGGTTGAAAAATCCTATGAGCGGCAATATTTTGGCGCTCATTAACTCCATATTTGCTGCACAAAGTCCGCAGATATTCAAGTATAGAAATTACCAGGTAAGTTCGGACGGCAACCCCTATGCCCACGCGATTTTGCGCGGCGGTGTGGACGGGTTCGGCAAGGACGTACCCAACTTTCACTATGAAACGGTTATGCAGCTTACGCAAATGTACAAAGAGAGTAAGCTGGAAAACCCTGCAATCGTAATCGATTGCAACCATTCTAATTCGGGTAAGCAGTTCAAACAGCAAATCCGTATCGCGGAAGAGGTCATGCAAAACCGCCGCTTTGACGAGGAGTTCAAGAAAATCGTCAAGGGCTTTATGATTGAGAGCTTTTTGGTGGAAGGCAGCCAAAAACACGACGAAGTGTTCGGGAAATCCATTACCGACCCTTGTCTTGGTTGGGAAGATACAGAATGCTTATTGCTCAATCTTGCAGAGCAGGTATGAGGTGAATTATGAAAATTGCATTTTTAGGGCCGGAAGGCAGTTATTCCCACTTGGCGGCAAAAGCGTTTTTAGAGCGCGCACCCAAGAGGGAAAAGAAAATCAACGACTGGGACGAATGTATTCCCTTCCGCAGTTTCCCCGAAGTACTTTCCGCGGTGGAAAACGGCAGGGTGGACGCGGCGGCGCTTCCCATTGAAAACAGTTTGCAAGGCGGCGTTTCGCAAAACCTTGATTTATTGCAGTCGGTAGAGGGTGTGTACGCCGTAGAGGAGTACGTACTCCGTATCGAACACCGCTTGATATACAAAGCAGGTATGCAGCTGTCACAAATCGGCAGAGTGTATTCCCACCGCCAAGCGCTCGATCAGTGCGCAGGCTTTTTGGATAGAGAAATGCCCTTTGCCTCTTTACGGGAAACGGAATCGACGGCGTTCGGCTTGACGAAAGCCATGGAGGACGAATCGGGCAAGAGCGCGGCGATTGCAGGCGCGCATGCAGGGCATTTGCGCGGCGGCTTTATCGTCGGCGAGGAGTGTATTTCGGACGAGAAAAACAACTTCACCCATTTCTTGCTTGTGAAAAAGGGAGAGGAGAGCTTGCCTAAAACGAGCGAGCGGATTTTCTTCTCCGCAACCTGTCCGCATAGAAAGGGCAGCTTGTTAGAGCTGTTGGCTTTGATTGCCGATTGTGACGTAAACATGACGAAAATCGAAAGCCGTCCTATCAAAAACCGTCCCGGAGATTTTAGATTTTTCATTGAGGCGGAGTGTGATATTTCCGCCAAGAAAACGCAAGATATGCTTGCGAAAATCCGCGAAAGCACATTAGAGTGTAAGCTTTTGGGGGCATATTAAGGAGAGGAAATGAGGAAAAAACTTGGTTTGGCGCTTGGCGGCGGCGGTAGCCGCGGCGTAGCGCACGTCGGTTTTTTACAGGCGTTAGAAGAAAACGGGATAAAACCCGATTATATCGTCGGCTGTTCCATGGGTTCGGTCGTAGGCGGCGGTTATGCCGCAGGCGTGCCCTTGGAGAAAATGAAAAAGGTATTGTTAAGCCTTCGGCTGTTGGACTTAATCGGTCCTACGAGGCAGAGGGGCGGACTGTTTGCGTCCAAAAAAATTTGGAAGCTTTTGGAAAAGCATATCGGGGATATCACCTTTGAGGAGCTGAAAATTCCCTTCCGCTGTATCGCAGTGGATATGATTACGCAACAAACGGTGGAGCTTTCCAAAGGCAGTCTTTTGGACGGGATCGTAGCCTCTTCCAGCATACCCGCTATTTTTCACCCTTTGCATAAGGACAACATGCGCCTAATCGACGGCGGTGTGCTTGAACGCGTACCTGCTATGCGCGTTAAGGATATGGGGGCGGACGTCGTCGTGGCGGTGGACGTTCTGGGTTGGCGCAGCGCAAGCGAGGATTGCCCGGGTACTTTGGGGGTGCTCCTTGAAATGGTGGATATCATGGATAACCACCGCACGAGGGCGTACAAGGAAAAGCATAAGGACAATATTGATTTTTGGTTAGAACCCGAGCTTGGGGATATGAGCCAACACTCCTTAAAGCAAGTAAAGTTTGCCTATGAAAAGGGGTACGAGCTGGGGCTTGCACATATACAGGAAATTAAAAAAGCTTTGGAAGAATAATATGGATTTATTCGATTTTAACAACAACGAAGAAAAGGCGAAACCGCTTGCCGAGCGTATGCGCGCAAACTCGCTGGACGAATTTATCGGGCAAAAGCATATCGTAGCGGAAGGCTCGCTTTTAAGAAGAGCGATTGCAATCGATAGGTTGGGGAGCTGTATTTTTTGGGGGCCTCCGGGCTGCGGAAAAACGACGCTCGCCAACATTATCGCCCTTCGCACGAACGGGGAGTTTATCAAGCTCAACGCCGTTAACGCAGGGGTTGCGGACGTGAAGAAAGCGGTTGAAACGGCAAGGGATAATCTCAAGCTGTATAACAAGCGCACCTATCTTCTTTTGGACGAGTGCCACCGTTTCAATAAGACGCAAAGCGACTCCTTGCTCCCTGCAATCGAACAGGGTACGATTATCTTTATCGGCTCGACGACGGAAAATCCTTACGCGTCCATGACGCCTGCAATCGTATCGCGTTGTCGGGTGTTCGAGTTTAAGAGGTTGACGAAAGAGGACATTATCGGCGCGCTGCATACCGCGCTTAAGAGCCGTCATAAAGGGCTTGGCAAGCAAAATATTCTTGCGGACGAAGAGGCAATCGAGCATATTGCGGAAACGGCTGGCGGTGATTTGCGTTCGGCGTATAACGCCTTGGAGCTTGCCGCGCTCACTTCCGCGCCGAATGGCGACGGGCAGGTGCATATCACCCTTGCGGACGCGGAGCAATCCATTCAAAAGAAAGCGCTTTCGTATAATCAGGATTCCTTCTACGATTTCCTTTCCGCATTTTGTAAATCCTTGCGAGGGAGCGACGCCAACGCCGCGCTGTACTATGCGATGCGGCTTTTAGAGGGGGGGGGCGACCCCATGATCGTCGCAAGACGTTTGGTCGTGCATTCCGCCGAGGACGTAGGCATGGCAGACCCGAGGGCGCTGCAAATCGCCACGTCCGCTATGTACGCGTTGGAGCGTATCGGCTACCCCGAGGCGAGGATACCCCTTGCCGAGGCGATTATCTACGTTTGCGAGGCGGAAAAGAGCAATTCGGTGGTGAACGCCATGTATGCGGCGGTTGCGGACGCAAGAGAAGTGCGCGACGACGATATTCCAGCCTACTTAAAGGACAACAGCTTTGGAAGTAAAGAGGATAAGGCGCAAAAGTATGCCTATAAGTATCCCCACGACTACGGCGGATATGTGGAACAGCAGTATTTGCCCGATTCCTTAAAAGATAAAATTTATTATACGCCGAGCAATAACGGCTACGAAAACGAGGTTAAAAACATTCGAAAAAAGAAAGGTAAAAAATATTGATAAGGAGGTTGAACTTATGAAAAAAACGTTCAAAACTTTGTCGGCATTTATACTCGCTTGCTGTACGTTTATGGTGGGGTGTCAAAGCTTTGACGACCTCATTCCCGAGGAATACGGCGAATGGGACAACCACTACATATACCGCGGAAATGTACGCAGCAAAACGACGGGCGAGGACTTTGAATACCTCGTCACCGAGGTGGAGTACGGCAGTATTTCGTACGAAGTGCAAAGCTGCGCGGACTACGCGATTGCAGGCGACGATATCTACATGTGTTTGAATTTGACAAGCCAGCAACAGGGCTTACTGTATACGAACGGTGTCGTCAAGTATAACGTGCAGTCAAAAGCTCAAGAGGTGCTTTGTGTTTATGAAGCGCTTCCCACCCAAAGCGAGGGGGCAGGTACGCAAATAACCTATAATCCTTACGCTATTGAGGGGTTATCCAGCGAAGGGTTGCTTTTGCAAGGGCAAAAGGAAAGCGCAACGTATGCGGAGGACGGTACAAGAGAAGAGTATACCAATCAATCGGTATACTATCTTGTGGATTTTGAAGGGAACGTCATTAAGGACGCGGTTTTCAATTATAACTATTTTGCCAAGGTAAACGATACCTATTATTCCAACACCGATTACAAGGACGATAAGTGGAATTTCTACTACGTCACTTTGGATATGCAAGAGCCCAAGCTCGTTTGCCAAAAGCCCATAGGCGACGATTACCAAACCACCTTCGTAGAAAAGAACGGTGCGGTTGGATTTTTGATTTCCACCCTGCTCAAGCCCCAAGACGGTACGGGGAATACCCAGCTTTCCAAGCTGGAATTTTACAATATCAAAACGGATACGCTTACCACCCTTTATGAGGGGACGAGGTTTGTTAAGTGGATAGAAATCCCGCAAAACGAGTATTTCGTCAGCTACGACTACGAAAGGGTGAGCTACCACTACCGCGAGGGGATTTTTAAGCCCAAGCAAGAGGCGAGCGTGGAAACGCGGACGAATTGCGTGGTATACCAAATCAAGTATAGCGAGCAAGGCGCGAAATGCGAAATTTTCCAAAATTTCGGGCAAAGAAAGGATATAACGGATATCCGCGCGATTATAGACGGCAAGGTGCTGGCGAAGGTGGTATCCTATGAAGATGCGCGCGGTTGCGCGATGGGCGGCGTGCAAAGCGGAAACTACGAAATCAACCTTGTGACGGGTAAGCAGGAAAGCTTGGACAGCGAGGAGTTTAAGACGGCCGAGGACGAATACTTTGGCTACTATGCGCGCCAAACGGGTAAAACCTGCGGAGATTATGTCTATTACCTGCAAAAAGAAGAGTTGAGCGCGTTTATGTCGGGTTCAAGCTACGCCTACCTTTTACAGCGCTACAACACCAAGAGCGAAAAGACGGAAGTCATGCAGCTGTGGCATGAGGATTACTCCAGAGAGGGAGAAAAGTGCTGCGAGGAAATGTGGCGAAGAACGGGCGGAGATCTCGAAGAATTTATCGTTAGAGGATATTAAATGAGGTGTTTATATTGCAACTGCACCGATTCCAAGGTCGTGGATTCGCGTGCGTTAGAGGACGGAAAGGCGATTAGAAGAAGAAGGGAATGTACGGGCTGCGGAAGACGGTTTACCACCTATGAAACGATAGAAGTGACTCCCGTTTTGGTGGTGAAGAACAACGGCACGCGCGAATCCTTTAACGCGGAAAAAATCCGCAACGGGATTATCAAATCCTGCGAAAAACGCCCCGTGCCCATGCAGGTGATCGACGATATGGTGGCGGACATTTCCAAGCAAGTGTACAACAGCATGGAAAGCGAAATCACCACCAAGGCAATCGGGGAAATGGTCATGGAACGCTTGAAAAAGGTGGACGAGGTTGCCTACGTGCGCTATGCGTCCGTATACCGTTCGTTTAAAGACCTTTCTTCTTTTATGACGGAATTAAAACAAATGATGAAGGCGGACTAACATGAAAAACAAGACGACGAAAACCGTTTCCGTCGGGGGAGTGCTCCTTGGCGGCGGAGAACGGGTAAAAATTCAATCCATGACGACGACGAAAACTGCCGATATCGAAAAAACGGCGGCGCAAATCTCCGCTCTTGAACAGGCAGGGTGCGAAATCGTGCGCGCGGCGGTCGCGGACGAGGCGGATGCTTTGGCAGTGAAGGCGGTCAAGGCGCAAATCCGCCTGCCCTTCGTTGCCGATATTCATTTTTCGCCCAAGCTTGCGGTTATGGCGATAGAAAACGGTGCGGATAAGGTGCGTATCAATCCCGGCAATATCGGGGGCGCAAAGGAAATCGCTTACGTTGCCGACTGTATCAAGGCACATAATATTCCCGTGCGTGTCGGCTCGAATACGGGCAGTATCGAAAAGGGCTTTTTGCAAAAGTACGGCAAAAGCGCAAAGGCGCTTGTCGAAAGCGCCCTTTACAACGTGCGCATTTTAGAAAAGTGCGGTGTGAAAGATATTGTCGTTTCGGTGAAGGCATCCGACGTAAAATTGACGGTGGATTCATACACGCTGCTTGCAAAACAATGCCGCTACCCCCTGCACCTTGGTGTGACCGAGGCAGGTACTACCGAGGCGGGTATCGTAAAAAGCGCGGTGGGGATAGGCAGTTTGCTCTTAAACGGCATAGGGGATACCATTCGGGTATCATTGACGGACGATCCCGTGCGCGAAGTGTACGCGGCAAAGCAGATTTTGCGCGCCTGCGGGTTGGAAAAGGAGTTTGTAGAGGTCGTATCCTGCCCTACCTGCGGCAGGTGCGAATGGGAGAGCATGGCTTTGGCGAGCGAAGTGGAGAAGTTTGTGCGCTCCTATCAAAAACAAGCGAAAATCGCCGTGATGGGCTGTGTGGTAAACGGCCCCGGCGAGGCGAAAGATGCGGATTTGGGGATTGCAGGCGGAAAGGGTTCGTGCTTGATTTTTAAAAAGGGCGAGCCGTATAAAAAGGTGTCCGCAAGCGATGCGAGGGAAGAATTTTTCAAGGAAATAAAGGTGTTGTTAGATGGCGAGTAAATTGACGGAATATTTACAAAAAATCCGTGAAAGCGAGGGTTTAAAGAACGCGATTTTGTGCGGGATTACTCTTTGTAAAAAGGATAATTCGGCGGAGTTTTTCCTCGTCACGGACAAGACGTATTCGATAAAAGACGAGGCGGCGGCAAGGGCGGTTTCGCAGGAATTTCTCCCCCAAGGCTTTTCCGCGCGCGTAAAAATCGTCAAGAGAGCGCCTGACAAAGAGGGCTTGCAAAAACGTATTTTCGAGTATATTCAAAAAACCTTTCCTGCGGCATCCGCGTTCTTGGACGAACAGAGCATTGAAATCGAGCTTTTGCAAAGCGGCGCAAATTTTTATATCGATATCGCCTCGGGCGAGCAGTCCCTTTTTACTTCGGGAAAAATCTTGGACGAGGTAAGCAGGTACTTGTCCACCGTATTTTGCGGTACCTTTTTCGGCAACGTGCGTATCGTGGAAAAGAAGGCGGTGGACCCGTCTATTTTGAATGAAATCGAGGTGGCAGAGGAAGAGGAAATTCCCGTGGAAATACGCCGTTTTCCCATTTGCGACTATGAGAAAATCGACGGCGTGGATGCGCCTTTGACTACGGCGGTGTATATGGCGGACTGTTCTAAGGCGGAAGGTAATTACGCCGTTTGCGGTACGGTCAATTATATCGAAGAAATTACTTACGTTAAGCACGACGAAACGACGGGTACGGACGTAGAAAAGAGCCGTTTTTCTATCACGCTTACGGACGGGACCATGACGATGCGCACTACCTATTTCCCCCGAAAAGCAACGTTGGAAAAGGTGCGCGCTATCAAGACGGGGGATCAAATCATTATCTGCGGTTCTAACGAGGAATATAAGGGTACGGTTTCCTTCAAAGCCTCTAAAATCAACTACGGCGCTCCCCCCGAAGGGTTTGAGCCCGTGGCGAGAAAGGGAAAACCCGTTCCCAAAGCCTACCATACCGTATTCCCCGAACCCTACGTCGATTACACCCAGGCTGGGCTGTTCGACGATTTGGCAAAACCTGCCGATTTGAAAAATAACGTGTTCGTGGTGTTCGACTTGGAAACGACGGGCTTGAATAACAATCCTGCCGTGGGCAGAATGGATAAGATTATCGAAATCGGCGCGGTGAAAATTGTAAACGGCGAGATGACGGAGAAGTTTTCCAGTTTCGTAGCTTGCAAGGAAAAACTGTCCAGCGAAATTATCAATTTGACGGGGATTCACGACGAGGATCTCGTCGGCGCGCCCGAAGTGGACAAGGTGATCGCCGATTTCTATAAGTTTACGGACGGGGCGATGCTCGTCGGGCATAACGTCACCTTCGATTACCGTTTCGTGCAGTACTACGGCGAAAAGAACGGGTACATGTTCGACAAAAAGCAGTTTGACACGGTGGCGCTTGCCCAGCAGGTGCTTAGAGGTAAGCTTGCGAACTATAAACTCAATACCGTAGCCGATTATTACGGGTTTGAGTTCAACCACCACCGCGCGTTCGACGATGCTTGTACGACGGCGAAGGTGTTTATGGAGCTTGTCAAAGCAAAAGGGCATTTATAACTTTTTTTGAAAAAGACCTATAAAACGCTTGCAAAGGGCGTATAATAATGTTATAATAAAGATACTTAATAATGCTTTTGTTATTGAGAGTGGTGCGAACCACTCTCAATACTCTTATTAAGGGTATCTATGCGGCACATTTCGGCGTTGCCGTTCCGTGTTCCTTGGTTGCGTACGCACAAGTACGCGCCCTGCGGAATACTCACGGCGCCTTGAACTGCTTGCATATCTACCCTTAAAGGGGATTTTATGAAAATCAAAACGATACAAGAAATTCAAAACGCTTTGCAGCCGATTGCAGACGAAATGCAAATCGAAATCGTCGAAGTAGAATTTAAGCAGGGCAGAGAGCCTGCGCTTACCGTCTATATCGATATCGAGGGGGGCGTGGATTTGGATACCTGCGAAAAATTCCATCGCGCGATCGATCCCGTTTTGGACGAGGTCGACCCCACCTTCGGCGCGCCGTATACCCTCAACGTGTCCAGCCCCGGCTTGGATAGGCCGTTGAAAACGGACAGGGACTACGAAAAGTGCCAAGGTAAAAAGGTGGAAGTGAAGTTGTTTGCCCCCATGCAAGGCAAAAAGCTGTTCGAGGCGGTATTAAAGGGACACGACGAAACCTGCGTGTACTTGGACGACAAAGGGAAAGAGCTAAAAATCGAAAAGGCGAAGATTGCGAAAATTTGCAGAGCCATCGATTTTGAGGCATTAGGTTTATAAGGACGGCTCTATCACATCACTCGGTTCATTTTTGACGGAAAAACCCTGCAAAATTCGTCGCGTTTTTCTCGGTTACAGACCGCTGAGGGTATGCGCCCTCAAAAAATGCTTGCCTTTTTTGCGTTTTTCTCGTCAAACCGTGGTAAACCACTAATAAACCGTTTGCTGTAATACAGCCTAAAATTTACGAAAATTCAACAGGAGATTGAACACATATGGAAAACAAAGAGTTTTTTGCGGCGCTTACCGATTTGGTAAGAGAAAAAGGAATTAGCGAAGAAGCGTTCATCGCGACGTTTGAAAACGCGCTTGCATCCGCGTACAAAAAGCAGTACGAGGGCGGCGCGGAAGTGTCCGTCACGCTCGATCCCGAAAAGGGGACGATTGAATATCACGCTACTCGCTACGTCGTAGAAGTAGTGGAAGACAAGGACAAGGAAATTTCTTTGGAAGACGCGCAGGAGCTTAACCCCGATTATCAAGTAGGCGATGCGATTGTCAAGACTTTCTTGCCCAAGGATTTCAGCCGTATCGCGGCGCAAACGGCAAAGCAAGTCATTTTGCAAAAATTGCACGAGGCAGAACGCGACAACACCTTCTCCGAATTTTCGGATAAGGAAGGCGAGCTTATGGAAGGGGTTATCCGTAAGATTGACGAACGCAATATTTACGTAGAGCTCGGCGACAAGAAAATTGAAGGCGTTATGCCCCCTCAAGATAGAGTTCCCACCGAAAGATACGCAGTTGGCGATCGCTTAAAGGTGTTCGTAAAGCGCGTCAAGAACAACGGTAAAAATTCGCAAATCGTGGTATCCAGAAGCGCGCAGGGCTTGGTGAAGAAGCTCTTTGAAGAGCAAGTTCCCGAAATCGCGCAGGGTATCGTAGAAATTAAAGAAATCGCGCGTGAAGCAGGTCACCGTACCAAAATGGCGATCCTCTCCAACGATGCGCGCGTGGATGCAGTCGGCGCTTGCGTAGGCAACCGCGGTGCGAGAGTAAACGCGGTCGTAGAAGAACTCGGCGGCGAAAAGATTGATATTATTTTGTGGAACGAAGACCCCTTGGCGTTCATTTATAAGGCGCTTTCCCCCGCAACGGTGCTTTCCGTGACGGCGAAAGGCGAAAAGAGCGCAATGGCAATCGTACCCGACGACAAGCTTTCGCTTGCCATCGGCAGGGACGGTCAAAACGCACGCTTGGCAGCGCGTTTGACGGGCTGGAAGATCGACGTGAAGAGCGCGTCCTCGCCCGAGGCGCAGGAAATCTTGGCGCAGCTCGAAAGCGAAGAAGAGGAAATCGAGGAATAAGTTAGGAGGCTTTTATGCCGAAAACAAAAAAAATCCCCATGCGCATGTGTATTGCCTGTAAGCAAATGAAACCTAAGGGCGAAATGACGCGCGTGGTTAAAAACGCAGACGGGGAAATCTTTCCCGACCCCACGGGCAAAGCCCAAGGCAGGGGCGCGTATATTTGCGGCGAGGAAGAGTGTTTGAAAAAGCTCGCGGATAAGAAGCTCTTGCATAAGTGCTTTTCCGCAAACGTCGCGCCCGAGGTGTATCGGGAAATAGAGGGGGAACGTCTTGGAAAAGAGTAAGATTGAAACCTACCTCGGTTTTTGTATCCGTGCAAGGAAGATTATCTTCGGCGCGGAAACGATAGAAAAGCAAAAAAAGGGAGTTTTCCTGCTCGTCATAGACGTGGCAATCGGGAAAAATTCCTTAAAGCCCATTTTACGAGCACAAGAAAAGCTTGGCTGTCCGCTGTATATCACGGACGAAGGCGTTTTGGCGGAATGGGTACACCGCCCCGCGGTGAAAGCGGTCGCGGTCACAGACGATCATTTGGCGTCGGCAATACTTTCCGTTGCCGATAGCGAGCCGAAATTCAAATCATATTCGGGAGGGAACGAATAAACCTATGGCAAAAAAATATGAAAACGTGGAGAAAATCACGTCGCTTTTGGACGATAATCAGCTTGGCGGTCTGCAAAAGCGTATTTCTTCCACGGAAAAAAGCCTTTCGGAAATTTTAAAAAAGCTGTCCGCTTTGGAAGCAGAAAAACGGGAACGCGAAACGGCGGAAATGGCGGCGAGAGCTGCGGAAGAGGCGGCAAAGGCCGCAGATGAAGCGGCTAAGGCGCAGGCTGAGGCAGAGGCGAAAGCAAAAGCGGAAGCCGAGAAGCCCAAAAAGACCGCAAAGAAAAAGGAAGAAAAGACGGAAGAACCCGTCGTTGAAGTAAAAGAAGAAAAGCAAGAACCTGCAAAGGAAGCGCCGGTACAAGAACAGGCTCCTGTGCAGGCGGAAGAACCTGCTCCTCAGGCGCGTACTTTTGTTCCCAAGCCCGAAACCCGTCCTGCCGCACCCCGTGCGCCCAGGTATTTTAGAAACGGTCAAGAGCAGGGCGTTTACGTTGCAAAACCAGGCGTGGAAGCCGGTGCAGGCGCGACCTACCGTCCCCGTCCCGTAGGGGATAGATCCGCCCGTCCTGCAGGCGATAAGCCTTTTACGGGCGCAAGACCGCAAAGACCTGCGGTCAGCGTTCCTGCGGCGCCTATTGCGGCTCCCGCAAGAGATAGCAAGTCTTTCTCCGTTCCCGCAAAGAAAAAGACCTTTGAAAAGACCTATTCGGAAAAGAAACCTCTTTCCAAGCGTTCGCTGATCAAACAGCAAGGTATGACGGTGGAGGATTTCGACGAGGATAAGAGCGGTTATAGAAAAATGCGCTCACCCAAAAAGCAAAAGCAAAAGGAAATCCCCGTGATCAAGATTGAACACGCAGTCGTCACTACGCAGGAAATCCCTTTGAAAGTGCTTTCCGAAAAACTCGGCGTGTCCGCGGTAGAAATTACCAAGCGTTTATTCAAAGAAGGGATTATGAAAGGAATCAACGATTCC
The DNA here is from genome assembly GCA_017503525.1 of Clostridia bacterium. Classification (GTDB taxonomy): domain Bacteria; phylum Bacillota; class Clostridia; order Christensenellales; family Borkfalkiaceae; genus Scatosoma. The sequence goes on from JAFVTA010000125.1 coordinate 16,373, forward strand.
ATTGACTACGATAACGCGGCGCTCATGGCGGCGGATATGGGGATCGACCTTGAATACAAACCCGAAAAGACGGCGGAAGAAGTGCTCATGGATACGGTGGTTGCAGAGGATACGAGCAAGCTTGTCACCCGTGCGCCCGTCGTCACGGTCATGGGGCACGTTGACCATGGTAAAACGTCCTTGCTTGATAAGATTCGTGAAACTTCGGTGACGGCAGGCGAAGCCGGCGGTATTACGCAAAGCATCGGTGCATACACCGTCGCGGCAAAGGGTAAGCAAATCACCTTTATCGACACCCCCGGTCATGCGGCGTTCACGGCAATGCGTGCGCGCGGCGCGCAGGTGACGGATATCGTTATCCTCGTCGTTGCGGCGGACGACGGTATCATGCCCCAAACGGTAGAGGCGATCAACCACGCGAAAGCGGCAAATGTGCCTATTATCGTTGCTATGAATAAAATGGATAAATACGAGGTCAATCCCGACCGCGTAAAGCAAGAGCTTATGCAGTACGAGCTTGTGCCCGAAGAATGGGGCGGCGACACCATGGTAATTCCCATTTCCGCAAAGACGGGTATGGGCATCGACGAGCTGCTTGATTCCGTCAACTTGATTGCGGAAATGCAAGAGCTTACGGCGAACCCCGACAGACAGGCAAAGGGTACGATTATCGAAGCAAAGCTCGATAAGGGCAAAGGCCCCGTTGCAAGCATTATCGTGCAAACAGGTACGCTTAAAACGGGCGACAATATCCTTTCGGGTACGACCATGGGCCGTGTGCGCGCCATGTTCGACGACAAGGGCAGAGCGGTCAAGAGCGCAGGCCCGTCTATGGCAGTATCCATTCTCGGTTTAGAGGACGTACCCAACGCAGGCGACAGCATTATGGCAGTCGACCAAGCGCTCATGAAGCAGGTACAGGAAGAAAGAAAGAACAGAGAACGCGAAAGCATGATCAAGGAACAAAGCCGCGTTTCCCTCGACGATATCTTCGCGCAGGTAGAGGAAGGCAAAATGAAGAACCTCAACCTTATCGTCAAAGGCGACGTACAGGGTAGCGTTGAAGCTGTAAAACAGTCCTTGGAAAAGCTCTCCAACGAAGAGGTTCGCGTCAAGGTTATCCACTCTGCGGCAGGCGCAATCAACGAAGGCGACGTTATGCTTGCGGACAGCGCAAACGCGATTATTATCGGGTTCAACGTCCGTCCCGACACCAAGGCGAAAAAGCTTGCGGAACAGTCCATGGTAGACGTAAGAGGATATCGTATCATTTACGAGCTTATCGACGATATGGAAGCGGCGCTTAAAGGCATGCTTGCACCCAAGCTTAAGGAAGTGCTTACGGGTAAGTGCGAAGTACGCCAAACCTTCAATATCACGGGCGTGGGTACGATTGCAGGCTGCTACGTCACGGATGGCAAAATCGTTCGCGGCGGCAAGCTTCGTATTTACCGCGAGGATATCATGATTTGCGAAGGCGGCGTGAAACAGCTCAAGCGTTTCAAGGACGACGTGAAGGAAGTCAACTACGGCTACGAATGCGGCTGCGCAATCGACGGCTTTAACGAAATCCGCGTAGGCGATATTATCGAATGCTACGTGACGGAGGAAATCAAAGCGTAATGAAAGTATCGAGAACTTCTCGGCTCAACGGCGAATACCAAAAGGAAATCAGCGAAATCATTCGTTTGAATAAGGACAGAATGGGTTTGAAGGGCTTGATTTCCATTACGGAAGCGGACGTTGCGCCCGATTTGAAAACGGCAATCGTGTACGTGAGCATTTACGGCAAAGGCGAGGAAGAAACCAAGGCGATTTTTAAAAGCTTGCAAGAACAAGCAGGTTTTATCCGCCACGAGCTTTCTCAAGTTATGCGTATGCGTACCGTGCCTGCGCTCACCTTCCGTTTGGACGGAAGTATGGTTTACGGCGCGAAAATGGACGAGCTTTTCAAAAGCATCACCTATTCTACGCCTGAAACAAAGGACGAAGACTAATAAAAATGCGTTGCAGGTTTACTGCGACGCATTTTCTAAAAGGCAAACTATGGAACAGATTACAAATAAATTAAAGAGCGCGAAACAAGTCTGCATTTTCACACATATGCGCCCCGACGGGGATGCGATCGGCAGTGCGTTGGCACTCTCCTATGCGTTGGAGTATATGGGGGTAAAAAACGAGGTTTGCGTGGAAACGGAAATTCCCCAAAACCTCGCGTTTTTAGAGGACTTGGATAAGATACAACGCGCACCGAAAGAGGAGTTTGACTTGCTCGTGACCGTCGATTGCAGCGACGAACAGCGTTTAGGCGCCTTGCAGGACACCTTTTATCTTGCCAAACGCAAGAAAATCGACACGGTAAATATCGACCACCACGTATCGAATACCCGTTTTGCAAAATACAATTTCGTGCGCACCTGCGCCGCGAATTGTATGAATATTGCAAGCTTCATCGAATACATGGGTGCTCCGTTTGATAGAAAGATAGCAACCTATCTCATGGTGGGCTTGCTCACCGATTCGGGCAATTTTTCCCACGACGACGTGGACGAAGAAAGCTTATTGCTCGCAGCAAAGCTTGTCAAGGCAGGCGCGGATATCCGTTATTTAAATGATAAGCTGTTCAAGAGCCAAAAAAAGGAACGCGCGGCGCTCTTTGCGAAAACCATGAGCGGTATACGCTACTACCACGACAACCGTTTTGCGGCGGTGTATATCAGTATGGAGAATATGAAACAAACGGGTGCGGACCAAAGTATGACGGAAGGTTTTGTGGACTTCCCTTTGAATATCGAGGGAGTAGAAATCGCAGCGTCCATTTTGGAAGTAAAGAGGGGGCAGTATAGGATTTCCCTGCGATCCAAGGAATACGCGGACGTGAATAAAATGGCGGCGACCTACGGCGGCGGCGGACATATCCGCGCGGCAGGGTGCATGATGTTCGGGGACATCGAAGAGGTGTTTGATAAACTTTCCTACCTCGCCTCGCAATATTTGGAGTAAAGAGAGTAGCTGGACTCAATGTTGAGTTATGCTAATGTAAAACCTTTCACAATACAACATTATGGATATTGCAAGAAAAAATTGTACAGCCAAAAGTGAAATGAGTATTATAATAGGTTTCAATTTTATTATTTACCGTAAAATAAGGAGGAAAAGTGTTTTATATTTTTATTAGTGCAATAATAACTACGTGTATTTCACTGCTAGCGAGTAACGATTTTTTTAGTAATAGTGGAAGTGAAATGTATAGTGAGTTTGTGCCATTGATCATAGCAGCAGCTTCTATAATTTGCACAAAACTCTTGTATGACGCACAAAAAGGCCTTATAAAAGGCGATACTAAATGGAATAAATATAAATTAAAGGAAGACAATATTTTAATAAGATTAAAAATTCTAAAAAATAATAACGATGCGAATTGGTTGTTGATTTTCCCTTTTTTAATAGCTTGTATTGCTGGACTGGTAATAGGATTTTTATATTTTCTTTATGGATGTGGTGTAACTACCTTAAATGTATTGTTTTCAAGTGCTTGGTTTATTTGCATATCGGGGGCTAGTTTGTTCATTGGTATAATCTATTATGCTATAATCAGGGAGAAAATTTCAGAGAGTTATAAAAATGAAAAACCAGATTTTGTACTAGACTTGAAAAATAGCAAGGATGACAACAATCAATGA
>JAFVTA010000126.1 GCA_017503525.1 Clostridia bacterium
AACTATTTTATCATACGAATATAGGAGGGAAAGCGGTTCAACCGCTTTCACTCGTTTTTCTTTTAGGCTTTGCAGTTTTTACCGCTCTTTATCTCCATACCATTTACAATCAAAATAACATGTTCACATATCCTTAAAGATATAGAAAGGAGAGAGGAGGTAAGGTGTAAAGGGGGTTAAGGGGTTCGTTTGGCTAATAGTTTACCCGTTTTCGCATTGATTAAAAAGGCGTGTACTTTTCCGTCTCGCTCAATTAATCCCACATAATAATAGGGCGCGTCCTCGTAGATAAGGCGCATATAAATTTCGCCCGTAAAGCCGTATTTATCCGTCAGTGAGGCAAACAGTTCGCTTTCTTCCCGTTCAAGATTTTTCAGCACGTTTTTAGGGGTAAGCGTATCTTCCGTACGCACCGAGACAGCGGTTAGAGAGAGGGTAGCTTCCCCGTACTCAATTTGGAAGAGGATTTCCTTTTCTGCCTCAATATCGAGAGGACAGGCGTAGTAGTATTCCGCTTTTACGCCGTCGTAGGACATTTCCCCGCCGTAATTTTCCCCATGTAAATGAAAGGAAATATTGCAGGTTTTATCCCCTTCGGGTGCCACCAGGTATGCTTCCAAGCGTTTATGCCTCTCCATAGGTACGCCGTCCATAGCGTAGGGGCTTTCTTTGTCAACGGCGAAAACTTTTAGGATGAAGCCGTCTGTTCGGGCAAGTAAAATATTTCCGCGAAGCTCGGATACGTAATCGAAATACTCCACCCCCTTCGAGCAAGCGGTGAAAAGACAAAGTGTGACGAGAAAAAGGGCTAAAAAGCCGTGTTTGAGGCGTTTAAAAAGTTTCATGATACAGTATATTAAAAAAAACTGCCATTCATGCTCAATAAATTTCGTTCATACAGTTGCTTTTTTTATTTTAATATGTTAAAATAATAGAAATAGAATGGGAGGAGAAGTTTATGAGCGTGGATAAAATCGTTTTAAGAGCATTTTTAAGCACGCTCCTTGCCATCGTGAGCTTGCTTGCAGGCATGACGCTCGTGCTGGTTGCGGCTTTCCCTTCCACCCTTATGGAGCTTTCATACAATTTGGGTATGGACTCGTCCAGCATTTGGTACGCAAAACGCGCTTATAAGCACGGCGAGGATATCTACTTTATCGCATATGCAACGGACGTGGCGATCGGCATAGGGGATTACGAAAAGATAGAATGCTGTGGCGAAAAAATGCTTGCGGATAACGAGTTTGCGGCATATTGCGCCGAAAAGAACGAGAGTATGTCCAGCTCGGTCAGCATGACCTACGATCAGTACGTTTACGGGCAGGTTTGCGTAGCAATGTACGCGCAGGGCAAAAAAACGGAAGCTGTGAACAGAGCGTTTGAATTGACTATGGGCTTTCCGAACAACAACGCGGTGGTTGCGGTATTATACACGGCGATAGGGGAAAAAGATAGCGCGACGGTAGCGCAAATCAAAGGGAAAATGGAACAGATGCAAGGCACGCTTACCGATACAGATAAAGCGTATTTTGAGTGGGTGCTTTCTGGTTTAAGTGAGTAAATGGATGCATTTTGCAAAAAAGCAAAACGTCCATTTTCTTTATAACTTGAGAAAAACTTTTACAATAAAAGGAGAACATACATGAGCAGAATAGTGAAAGAGGCGTTGACGTTTGACGACGTGCTTTTAATTCCTCAGGCAAGCAACGTATTGCCTGCGCAGGTTGACTTGAAAACGCAGCTTAGCGACAAGATTAAATTAAACCTGCCCTTAATCAGTGCGGCGATGGATACGGTGACCGAGAGCCGTATGGCGATTGCTATGGCGCGCGAGGGCGGTCTTGGTATCATACATAAAAATATGTCGATTGAGGAACAGGCATCCCACGTAGACAAGGTAAAGCGCAGCGAACACGGCGTTATTACCGATCCCTTCTTCCTTGCGCCCGACAACCTTGTAAAGGATGCGATTGCGCTTATGGAAAGATACCGTATCAGCGGCGTTCCCATTACCCTTGAGGGGAAACTCGTCGGTATTTTGACCAACCGCGATTTGCGCTTTGAAAGCAATTACGATCAGCCTATTTCCAATGTCATGACAAAAAAAGGCTTGGTGACGGCACCCGAGGGCACTTCCCTTGAACAGGCGCAAAAAATTCTTGGTAAGCATAGAATAGAAAAGTTGCCCATCGTGGATAAAGACGGCTACTTGAAAGGCTTGATTACCATTAAGGATATCGAAAAATCCATTCAATACCCCAACTCTGCAAGGGACGACAACGGCAGATTGCTCGTCGGCGCGGCAGTTGGTACGGCGGCGAACACCATGGAGCGTATCGAGGCGCTCGTACACGCAAGAGCGGACGTTATCGCAATCGATACAGCGCACGGACATTCCGCAGGCGTTTTGAAAAAGGTAGAAGAAATTAAGGCGAAATTCCCTTCGATTACCTTGATTGCAGGCAACGTAGCGACGGCGGCGGCAACCGAAGCCCTTATTAAGTCTGGTGCGGACGTGGTTAAGGTAGGTATCGGCCCCGGTTCGATTTGTACTACCCGTATCGTTGCAGGTATCGGCGTACCCCAGCTCACGGCGGTTATGGATTGCGCGGAAATGGCGGATAAGCTCGGCAAGCGCGTGATTGCGGACGGCGGTATCAAGTACAGCGGCGATATCGTAAAGGCAATCGCGGCAGGCGGCTGCGCGGTTATGGTCGGTTCTCTTTTGGCTGGTACCCTCGAAAGCCCCGGCGAAGTGGAATTGTATCAAGGTAGAAGCTATAAAGTGTATAGAGGTATGGGCTCGCTTCCTGCAATGGCGGCAGGAAGTAAAGATAGATACTTCCAAGAAAATGCGAAGAAATTCGTACCCGAAGGGGTCGAAGGCAGAGTGCCTTACAGAGGCAGCGTAGCGGACGTTATCTATCAAATGAAAGGCGGTTTGCGCGCAGGTATGGGCTATTGCGGTAAGGGTACGATTGAGGAACTTAGAACGGATTCGGAATTTGTCCGTATCACTAACGCAAGCTTGGTTGAAAGCCATCCTCACGATATTTCCATCAGCAAGGAAGCGCCTAATTACAGTCAGCATTAACGGAGAGTAAACATGACGGTCGTATGTTTAGACTTGGAAGGGGTGCTCGTTCCCGAGATTTGGATTGCCTTTGCGAAGGCGAGCGGAATTTCGGAACTTACCCGAACCACGCGGGAAGAACCCGATTACGACAAATTAATGAAATGGCGTTTGGAAATTTTGCGTCAGCATAATTTGGGCTTGCCCGAAATTGAGGCGATTATCCAAACGATAGAACCCATGGAAGGAGCAAAGGCGTTCTTAGACGAGCTTCGTTCGCTTACGCAGGTGTTTATCGTCAGCGATACTTTTACCCAGTTTGGTATGCCGCTTATGAAAAAGCTTGGCTATCCCACCTTGCTTTGCAATAGCTTGCAAGTGGATCAGGACGGTAAAATCACCGATTATACCATGCGTGTGGAGAACAGTAAGCTCACGACGGTAAAGGCGTTGCAAGCTATGGGCTACGAAACGGTGGCCGCAGGGGATAGCTACAACGATTTAGGCATGATTAAAGCAAGCAAAGCGGGATTTTTGTTCAAGAGTACGGACAAAATCAAGGCGGAAAACCCCGAAATCCCGGCTTTGGAAACTTATGAAGACTTATTAAAAGCGATTAAATCGCAGTTATAAACAAAGGAGAGATAGTTATGGAAAACAACGTACGCCCCGAAAGTATGGCGCGCATTAACACCAAAGCGCTTGCAGACGCGTTTATCGCAGAACAGGTAAAAGAAATCCAAGCGCAGGTGGGGGATAAAAAGGTACTCTTGGCATTGTCCGGGGGCGTGGATTCTTCCGTTGTAGCGGCTTTGCTTGTCAAAGCCATCGGCAAACAGCTCGTTTGCGTACACGTAAACCACGGTCTTTTGAGAAAGGGCGAACCCGAAGAAGTCGTTAAGGTATTCCGCGACGAAATGGATGCAAACCTCGTATACGTAGATGCGGAAGAGCGTTTCTTGGGCAAGCTTGCAGGCGTGGAAGAACCCGAAAAGAAACGTAAAATCATCGGCGCGGAGTTCATTCGCGTATTTGAAGAAGAGGCAAGAAAGCTTGAAGGTATCGAATTTCTTGCGCAGGGTACGATTTACCCCGACATTATTGAAAGCGACGGCGTAAAAGCGCACCACAACGTAGGCGGACTTCCCGAGGACATGCAGTTCGAGCTTGTAGAGCCCTTGAAATTCCTCTATAAAGACGAGGTACGTATGGTAGGCAGCGCGTTGGGGCTTCCCGACGGCATGGTATACCGTCAACCCTTCCCCGGTCCCGGGCTTGGCGTGCGTTGCCTTGGCGCAATCACCAAAGAACGTTTAGAGGCAGTCCGCGAATCGGATGCAATTCTTCGTGAAGAGTTCGCAAACGCAGGCTTGGCAGGCAAGGTATGGCAGTACTTTACCGCAGTACCAGAATTCCGTTCGGTCGGCGTTAAGAACGGCAAGCGCACCTACGCATACCCCGTTATCATTCGCGCGGTGAATACCGTAGACGCAATGAACGCAACGATTGAGGAAATCCCTTACGAATTATTGCACAAAATCACGGCGCGTATCACTACGGAAGTAGAAAACGTAAACCGCGTGCTTTACGATTTGACCCCGAAGCCTTCGGGAACGATTGAGTGGGAGTAAGAAAAATGCCCTTTGGGGCATTTTTCAGTTATGATTGCCCTTTGCGGGCAAGTTATGGGTGATGAGATACTTCGTATCGTTATGATTGGCTTCGCCAAGTTAAGGCTGGATTGGCAATCATATCATAACGTTTGCAAAGCAAACTCATAACGGCAACAAAGTTGGCTCATAACTCTAAACTAAAACCTTTCTTAGGAGTTTTATATGTCGGACAGCATAATAAGGAATAAATCTAAGATATTTGCTAAAGATATCGTTTTTCTTTGTCGTAAGATGAAGCAAAATGGGGGGTGAGGGCGCTTTGATAAGCCAGCTTTTGCGTTGTGGAACTTCGGTGGGCGCGAACGTTCATGAGGCACAATATGCGCAAGGGACAAAGGATTTTATTTCAAAGCTTGAAATAGCTTTAAAAGAATGTAATGAAAGCGATTATTGGTTGGAATTACTGTATGAAACAAATAGCCTTGAAAAATTGGATTTTGATAAATTTCAAAAGCAATGCGTAGAATTGAGGCGTATGCTTGTGTCTTCTATAACAACGTTAAAGGAAAAAACGATATGAAACACACGATGCGATTGAACGCTCGGCCGTTTGAGATGATAAAAAACGGCGATAAAACGATTGAACTTCGGCTCTACGACGAGAAAAGAAAAACAATCGCGGTAGGCGATGAAATTGAATTTATACATACGAGCAATGATACGCAGCGTTTATATTGCAGAGTGCTTTCGATGCACGTATTTCCCTCCTTTCAAGAGCTTTATGATAAATTACCGCTTCTAAAATGCGGTTATACCCAAAGCGACGTCGGTTCGGCGTCTTATACCGATATGGAAGAATACTATACCCCACAACAACAAAAGGATTATGGGGTTGTCGGGATTGAAATCAGTTTAATTTAGCAAATAAAAATACCAGCCGCGGCTCGTTTGAGCCGCGGCTGGTTGCTTTTAATTATCTTTTTTAGAGGTGTTCACGCGTAATATTTCGTTCAATTTTAAGCGCTGTTCTTCCGTAGTTTTAGCCGTTTTTCCTCTTGTCACGTCGTTGAAAGTTCCGCAAGTAGAGTGGTATTCCACCCTTTGCGCTTGGGGATAAAAAGTAAAATCGCTCAAGCAATTTGATGCTCCGTCTTGCCACTCCAGCGCATTGAGCAGGTCGATAATATACTCTCGTTCTTCGCCATTTAGCTCTATCGTAGAAGTCCCCGTCGAACAAAACTGGTCCCAAGGCAGTTTATAAGTTTTTTCTCTACAGCCAAATAGGGAAAATAACAGCATAATTGTAAGTAAACCGCTAATAAGCTTTTTCATTTTTATCTCCGTTGACATTATTATACCATACCTTGCCCAAAAAGTAAATACTTTTCAAGATTTTTCATAAAAACACTTGACAAACACAATACCTCGTGATATGATATATTGCGTAAGGGGGAATATTCCATGGATGCTCAATTAAAAAGAGGCTTATTAGACGTATGCGTCTTAGCGGCTATAAAGGACGGGGATTCATACGGATATAAAATTATTAAAGACATGAAGCCGTATATCGACATGTCCGAATCGACGCTGTATACGATTTTAAAGCGTTTGGAGCTTTCAAATATGCTAACGGTATACACTTCCGAGCATGGGGGACGACTTCGCAAATACTACCATATCACCAAGGCAGGGCTTGGCAGGATTGAAGATTTCAAGGACGAGTGGCGCGAGGTGATGGCGATTTATCAATTTGTAAGCCAAGGGGGAAAAAGAAAATGACAAAACGAGAATTTCTTGATAGCTTAGAACAAGGCTTATCGGGTATGCCGAAAAATGAAATTGCAGGTCGGCTTGCCTTCTATAGTGAAATGATAGACGATTACATGGAAGAGGGGTTCACCGAGGAAGAGGCAGTTGCAAAAATCGGCTCGGTTGAACAAGTGGTGTCCGAAGTCATTGCGGATATTCCCTTTACCAAGCTCTTAAAAGAGAAATTTAAAGCAAAAGGGGAGATAAAAGGCTGGGAAATCGTACTTATCGTGCTCGGCTTTCCTATCTGGTTTTCCTTGCTTGTCGGTACATTCGCAATCGTTGTTTCCTTATACGCGGCGTTATGGTCTATCGTTGTTTCGCTGTGGGCATGCTTTGGCGCATTCGTCGGCGCGGCGGTAGGCGGAACGCTTGGCGGTATCTTGTTCGCATGTACGGGAAATCCCATTGCAGGTTTTTCGATTTTTGGGGGCGGAATTGTCTGCGCAGGACTTGCGATTTTTGCCTTCTATGGCTGTAAAGCGGTGACCCAAGGCGTACTGTGGTTTACCAAAAATGCAGCGGTTGCTATTAAAAAATGTTTTGTGAAAAAGGAGAAAATATAATGAAAAGCATGCGTAAATTATGGTTAACAATCGCAAGCGTTTGCGTGGTTGTCGGTTGCAGTATTTTTGCCGTCACTATGACCGCTTGCAGCTGGAATTTTAAGGCGTTAAACACCCGAAAAAACATTTCCAACACCTATGAAATCAACGAGGATTTTAATACGATTTCCATGGACACCTCTACGGCGGATATCACCTTCCTCTCGTCCACCGACGGCAAGTGTAAGGTGGTTTGTCAAGAGTTTGAAAAAGAAAAACATTCCGTTGCCGTGGAAAATAGTACGCTTACCATTAAAGCTGTCAACGAACGCAAGTGGTACGACTATATCGGGATTAATATAGGCAAGGTTGATGTGACGGTATATTTACCCAAGACGGAGTATCAAAGCTTGGTTATCAAGGAAGACACGGGGGATATTACCTTAAAAGGGTTTACCTTTGATAGTATCAACATAGAGATTAGTACGGGCGACGTAAATTTGACGGATATTACCTGCACGGGCGAGATAAAAATCGGCGTATCGACCGGGGACGTGAATTTACAGCGTATTACCTGCAAGAACTTCACCAGCGAAGGCGACACGGGGGAAATTTCCTTGGAAGACTTGAACGTGGAAGAAAGCATTTCCATCACGAGAAGTACGGGGGATACCGAGCTTGACGACGTCACCTGCAAAACCTTAATCGCGGTAGCGTCCACAGGCGAACTTTCCATGGAAGACGTGGTTGCAACGGAAAAAATCGAAATTGAAAGAAGTACGGGCGACGTGGAGTTCGAGCGTTGCGACGCGCCTCAAATCGTGATAGAAACGGACACGGGCGACGTAGAGGGCAGTTTGCTTACGGGAAAAGAGTTCGTCACGGAAACGGACACGGGCAAGGTTCGCGTTCCTCAAAATTCCGCAGGCGGTAGATGTGAAATTACCACCGACACGGGGGATATAGAAATCACAATCGTGGGTTAAAAAGCATATAGTATAGTATGAGGTTTTCCTCAAATACACGAGAGGGATTTGAAATACTATGTGCAAT
>JAFVTA010000127.1 GCA_017503525.1 Clostridia bacterium
AACAAAAACCGTACGGTAGACTACGTTCGTACCGCAATGAGAAAGCACGGCGGTTCGCTCGGCAACAGCGGTTGCGTATCGTTTACGTTCACGACCATGGGCGTAATCGTAATCGAACGTACCCCCGACCTTGACGAAGACACGGTTATGGAATACGCTTTGGAAGCAGGCGCAGACGACGTTATCGCAAGCGACGACGTTTATGAAATTTTCACTTCTCCCGAAACTTTCTCTGAAGTTCGTAAATATCTTGAGGATAAGAACGCAGAGCTTATGGCGGCGGCGCCTAAGGGCAAGAGAAACGAGGAAGAAGAACCCAAAATCCGTTTCTTGCAATCGGAAGTGGCAATGATTCCCCAAAACCGTATCACCCTGCCCGACGATAAAGTGGCAACCTTCGAGAAAATGATCGATGCTCTTGAAGACCACGACGACGTGCAGAACGTTTACCACAACGTTGAGTTGCCCGACGAAGAGTAAAGCGAGTATATGCGTCGCATTTCGGCGTCAGGCTTGCGTTTTTCCTTGCTCGTTTACGCATTAGTAAACTCCCGTCGGCAAATCCGCGCCTTCCTTGAACTGCTCGCATCTCCACACTTTAAGTCGCGTGAAAACTTCACTGAAAACGCTTGACAAGCATTTTCACTTGTGATATAATAATACCAATATTTTCCCATTGAGGGAGTAGCAAGCGCTCATTTTTTAGCGCGGCAAGTCAACAACACTGACCTTTTCGGTCTGGCTTGCCTTAAACTGCGAGACTCATCTGTATCAGGCATATGCTGTAGGACGGGTCGCTTTGAAGGTGTTCCAATCGGGTACGGCAAATGCCGTGCCCGATTTTTATTTTCGGCTCATATTTTCGTGTGAATATAAAATAATATAGATAAGGAGTACTTAAATGAAGCATTATTGCGAAAACCAAGACGCCGTTTTAAATGCGTTTGGCAGTTCTCAAAGCGAGGGGCTTACCTCGGCGGAAGCGGCAAAACGCTTAGGAGAAAACGGCAAGAACAAACTCGCGGCGGCGAAAAAGAAATCGCTTATTCGCAGATTTTTGGAACAGCTTTCCGACCCCATGATCATTATCTTGATCGTAGCGGCGGTCATTAGCGGCGTACTTGCGGTTGTCGAAAAGGAATTCCCCACCGACGTAATCATTATTATGGCGGTTGTTATCATTAACGCCGTGCTGGGTGTCTTTCAAGAAAGCAAAGCGGAAAAGGCGATAGAGGCGCTACAAGAAATGTCGGCGGCGACCTCAAAGGTTTTGCGCGACGGTAAGGTGATCCATGTGCCCAGCGAAGAGCTCGTAGTGGGCGACATCGTATTGTTAGAGGCAGGCGACGCGGTTCCTGCGGACGGCAGAATTTTAGAAAGCGCAAGCTTGAAAATCGAAGAGGCGGCGCTTACCGGCGAATCCCTGCCCGTCACCAAAATCACCGAATCTCTTACCATTCCTCAAAACGCAAAAGACGTACCTCTTGGCGACCGTAAAAACATGGCGTACATGGGTAGTACTGTCGTGTACGGCAGAGGGGTTATGGTAGTCACGGCAACGGGAATGGCAACCGAAATGGGTAAAATCGCAGGCGCGCTTGCGCAGGCGGAAGAAGGGAAAACTCCCTTGCAAATCAAGCTCGGTCAGCTCTCCAAAATCCTCACTTGGGTCGTTCTTGGCATCTGCGGCGTAGTGTTTGCGGTACAGCTCATTAGACATGGCGGCTTTGACTTTGAATTTGCGTTAAGCTCGTTTATGGTAGCGGTATCCCTTGCGGTTGCGGCAATCCCCGAAGGGCTTGCGGCGGTCGTCACGGTCGTACTTTCTATCGGTGTCACCAACATGTCCAAGAGAAACGCCATTATCCGTAAATTAACGGCGGTAGAAACCTTGGGCTGCGCACAGATTATCTGTTCGGATAAAACGGGTACGCTTACTCAAAATAAAATGACGGTCGTCGATTATTTCGGCGAGGACGAAACGCGCATTGCGGTAGGCATGGCGCTTTGTTCGGATGCGGAACTCTTCGAGGACGGTTCTTTGACGGGCGAACCTACCGAGACGGCGCTCGTGGCTTGGGCAAACAAGCTCGAACAAAAGAAATACGATTTAAAGGCAACCTTCCCCCGCGTAGGCGAAGCGCCCTTTGATTCCAACCGTAAAATGATGTCCACCGTGCATAGCACGGGGGAAAACTTCGTGCAGTACACCAAGGGTGCTCCCGACGTAGTTATCGATAAGTGTACCCATTACCTTAAAGACGGCAAAGCCGTGCCCATGACGGCGGAATACAAAGCGGAAATCCTTTCCGCAAACAAAGCCATGGCGGACAGAGCACTCCGTGTGCTCGCTTGTGCGGAACGCGCTTGGGACGGCGCGCCTGTAAGCTATGAGGCAGGGGATCTGGAAGTAGAGCTTTGCTTTACCGGTCTTTGAGGTATGATCGACCCCGTGCGTCCCGAAGTTAAAGACGCGATTGAGCGTTGTTTAGAGGCAGGTATCCGTCCTATCATGATTACGGGCGACCATATCGATACGGCAATCGCTATTGCGAAAGAGCTTGGAATTTTAAACGAAAACGTCCGCGCGGTATCGGGTTCGCAGCTTGACGGCATGGACGACGAAACCTTTGAAAAAGAGTTTCAAGGTATTAGCGTGTACGCACGCGTACAGCCCGAACACAAGACCCGTATCGTCACCGCTTGGAGAAAGATCGGCAAGGTGACGGCAATGACGGGGGACGGCGTAAACGACGCGCCCTCTATCAAGGCGGCGGATATCGGCGTAGGTATGGGGATCACGGGTACGGACGTGACGAAAAACGTTGCGGATATGGTGCTTACGGACGATAACTTCGCGACCATCGTAGGCGCAGTGGAAGAAGGCCGCCGTATCTATGATAATATTAGAAAGGCAATTCAATTCCTGCTTGCTTCCAACATGAGCGAGGTCATTGCAATCTTTATGGCGACCTTGCTTGGCTTTACCATTTTGGAACCCGTGCATTTGCTTTGGATCAACCTCGTCACCGACACTTTCCCCGCGTTAGCGCTTGGTATGGAAACGGCGGAAGAGGATATCATGAAACGTAAACCCCGTTCGTCTAAGGCAGGCATCTTCTCGGGCGGCATGGGGGTTGACGTCGTATACCAAGGCTGCTTGGTTGCACTTTTGGTGCTTGTGTCTTATTTTATCGGCGTATATCTTGAGTTTGGCAAATTGATCATTGAAGACAGCGCTCACGGCATCACGATGGCGTTCTTGACCATGTCCATGGCGGAGATTTTCCACAGCTTGAACATGCGCTCGCAAAGAGCCAGCCTGTTTAGCATTAAAAAGCAAAACACGGTGCTTTGGCTTGCGGCGCTGGGTACCTTCTTGCTCACGACTTTGGTGTGCGAAGTGCCTTTCTTGGCAGGGGCGTTCGGGTTCACGACGATAGGAATTTTGGAATATGCAATCGCTATGTCGGTAGGGTTCTGCGTAATCCCCGTGGTTGAGCTTGTCAAGCTTTTCCAACGTATCAAAGCACGCAAGAGCAAGTAAAAAACGAGGGGATACCCATGTTCGCGTTGAAAATATAAAAAACCGTCCGAAAAAG
>JAFVTA010000128.1 GCA_017503525.1 Clostridia bacterium
CAGAAACGCTTTTTGGTGCTGCTGTGTGTTTTCTGCTTAGGCATATGTTTATCCTCCGAAATTTTTTACTGTTTTTATATGACTACCCGAATTATCGGGGCTTGTCCAAGTGATATTCCCTTATTTTGCAGGGGAAAGAATCATTAAAATGTTTCTGCCTTCCGTCTTAGGCTCTTTGTCCATGACCGCCTTGCCGCCGAGCATGTCAAAGAAACGGTGCATCACGTCAACGCCCATAGATGCGTGCGCCTGCTGACGGCCGCGCATACGAATGGAAACCTTTACCTTGTTTCCGTCGCCGAGCATTTCAAGCGTCTTTTTCGCCTTGACGTTCAAGTCCCCGATATCAATCGTCATGGAAAGGTAGATTTCTTTGAGTTCTACCACCTTTTGATTTTTACGGTTTTCCTTTTCGCGCTTTGCCTGCTCGAATTTGAACTTACCGTAGTTCATAATCTTGCAAACGGGGGGCACGGCGTTGGGGGAAATCTTAACGAGATCCAAATCCGCCTCTTCTGCAATTTTAAGGGCGGCAGATGCGCTCATAATTCCAAGCTGTTCACCCGTTTCGGAAATGACTCTGACTTCTTTATCACGAATTTCTTCGTTGATTTGATGCTGCTCTTTAATGGTCGTTTACCTCACATGAAAAATAAAGGGTCGCAAGCAATCGCGACCCTTTCCTCATCATAATACTCCCCGCTTTCCTACGGTGTAAGAATTATTGAGCCGTACAATCAATACCGCACGGCGAGAAGGTTCGCTTCTGCTTAGCTTTATAATATTAACACAAAGCGTACCCTCTGTCAAGTATTTTTTCGTACTTTTTTCAAAAAAATTATTTTTTTAACGCCTTACGGAAATACTCTGCCGTTTCCGCCATCAAACGCGCCGCCTGCGGATATAATTCCACAGGGAATTTGTTGGCGTAATACGCCGCTTCCATGGTGATATCCCCTTGATAGCCGATTTCCTTTAACGCCTCTATCATGGCGTTAAAATTAATCTTGCCAGCAAAAGGCAATAAATGGCTATCGTGGATTAAATCGTTATCGTGAATATGCAGCGCCTCTACCCTTTCCCCAAGCGTTTCCAGCATTTGCGGCGCGTTGGTGTCTAATCCAGCCATTTCCGCATGCCCGATATCGACGCAGGCAACGAATACGTCGCTTGGAAGCAAATCCAAGTGCGCCTTAAAATCGTCGTGATGGGAGCACGCCGCCGCGCAAGCTGTCGGCTCGCCCGATTTCCAGTTCCACATGTTTTCCACGCCGATTTTTATGCCTGCTTTTCTTGCCGTTTCCTCGTACAAACCATACATTTTCGCATTCTCTTGAGCGGTATAGTTATTCCAAGGATGTACGACGATAATCTTCGCACCCAAAATTGCCGCCACCTCAATCGCGCGGCGAACGACGCTTATAAACTCCTCGTTATACGCCTCGATGCCCATACGCCCTGAAATAAACGGCGCGTGCGCTTGATTACAAACAATTCCAAGCCCGTCCGCATACGCACGGAGCGCCTTTGCCTGCTCGATATAATCGTCGGCGCAAAGCACCTCCCTATATGCATGGGACTGGTGAAACATGGAATAATCGTACGCGTCAAACCCTGCCTCTTTGAGCATGGCAAGGATTTTATCATTGTCCCCGTACGCTTGAAAAGAATGTATCTCCGTTGAAATATACATAATTAGAATGCCGTTTTTTCTTCAATATCCTTGCAAACGGTTGCGATAAATTCGTCTGCGGAGATTGCGCCCATATCCCCTTTATCTCTTCTACGAACGGCAACTTGACCAGCCTCCATTTCTTTCTCGCCGACAACGAGCATATAAGGCACTTTTTCCATTTGCGCCTCGCGGATTTTATAACCGATTTTCTCGTTTCTGTCGTCAAGCTGCACGCGGATACCAGCCGCTTCCATTTTTTCGCAAAGCGCTTTCGCGTAGTCCTTTTGTCTATCCGTAATCGGCAATACCTTGACCTGTACGGGGGAAAGCCATACGGGGAATTTGCCTGCAAAGTGTTCGATTAAGATACCGATAAAGCGCTCGATAGAACCAAACGCTACGCGGTGTACCATGATGGGACGGTGCTTTGCGCCGTCTTCGCCCACGTATTCCATATCAAATCTTTGAGGGAGCTGGAAGTCAAGCTGAATGGTACCGCACTGCCAAGTTCTGCCGATAGAGTCTTCCAAGTGGAAGTCAATCTTGGGTCCGTAGAACGCGCCGTCCCCTTCGTTGACAACGTAATCCAACCCCAAATCGTTGAGTGCATGGCGTAAGGATTCGGTTGCTACTTCCCAGTCCTCGTCGCTGCCCATGCTGTTTTCGGGGCGGGTGGAAAGTTCTACGTGGTACTTAAAACCAAAGAGGGTGTACACTTCGTTGATAAGGCGTACGACGCCCTTGATTTCGTCCTTGATTTGCTCTCTCGTCATGAAGATGTGCGCATCGTCCTGCGTAAAGCAACGTACGCGGAAAAGCCCGTGCAATTGTCCGGATTTTTCATGGCGGTGTACAAGACCGAGCTCGCCCATACGGATAGGCAAATCCTTATAGCTGTGGGGTTCGTTCTTGTAGACCAAGATACCGCCGGGGCAGTTCATAGGCTTGATAGCAAAGTCCTCTTCGTCCACTTTGGTGGTATACATATTATCGCGGTAGTGATACCAATGCCCAGACGTTTCCCAAAGGGTACGGTTGAGCATAATGGGCGTTTGCACCTCCACGTAGCCGTCGCGCGTATGGATTTCGCGCCAGTAATCGATAAGCGTATTTTTGAGCACCATACCGTTGGGCAGGAAGAAGGGCAAGCCCTTGCCTTCGTTCATGATCGCAAACAATTTAAGCTCTTTGCCAAGCTTGGTATGATCGCGCTTTTTCGCCTCTTCAAGCATGGTGAAGTAGGCTTCCATTTCGTCCTTCTTCGCAAAAGCCGTACCATAGATACGGGTGAGCATTTTATTATGCTCGTCACCGCGCCAGTACGCGCCTGCAATGCTCGTAAGCTTGAACGCCTTGATTTTTCCCGTCGAAGGAAGGTGAGGGCCTCTGCAAAGGTCGGTAAATCCGCCCTGCTTATAGAAGGAAATGGTTTCTCCTTCGGGCAAGTCGTTGATAAGCTCTACCTTATAGCTTTCGCCGTATTCTTCCATAAGCGCAACCGCCTCTTCCTTAGGAAGAGTAAAACGGGAAATGGGCAGGTTGCTCTTGATAATCTTTTGCATTTCGCTTTCCACTTTCGCCAAATCCGCCTGCGAAATGGGCGTGACGAAATCTACGTCGTAGTAAAAACCGTTTTCTACGACGGGACCGATAGAAAGTTTGCAGGTAGGATATACCGTTTTAAGCGCCTGCGCCAACACGTGTGCGCAGGTATGGCGGTATACTTGTAAACCCTCTTTATCTTTGAGGGTGACTATTTCCAAGCTGTCCCCCTCTTTCAACTCGTGCGAAAGGTCGACGAGCTGACCGTTCACCTTTGCGCAAACGGCGTTTCTTGCAAGCCCTTCGGAAATGGCGAGCGCCGCCTGCATAGCAGTTGCGTTTTCTTCAAGCGCCAAAGCATCGCCGTTTTTCAAAATAATGTTCATAATGTTCCTCCGTAAAAATTCAAAAAAAACAGTCCCTAAATCCCCTAATAAAAAAGAGAATTTAAGGACGCAAAATTGCGCGGTTCCACCTTAATTGCCGAGCGTATGCCCGACCGCTTTTATAACGTTGTAGGTTCGTACGTAAAGCGGTTTCGACATTCCTTCCCGTTTACCCACCTTACAGCCAAGGGCAGGCTCTCTGCGAAACAAAAAAGAGGCTACTTGTCTTTACCGTTTTATTGTA
Organism: Clostridia bacterium; assembly: GCA_017503525.1. Taxonomy (GTDB): domain Bacteria; phylum Bacillota; class Clostridia; order Christensenellales; family Borkfalkiaceae; genus Scatosoma. The sequence continues at coordinate 3,848 of JAFVTA010000128.1, forward strand.
AACCTTTTTAGCCTCGTTTGTCAACCCTTTTTTAACAAAAAACCGCTTTTTCCCGATAATATTTTTTCAAAAAAGCCTCCGTATCTTCGTCCGTTTCGCCAAAACAGTATACGCGCTCCGCACCGCCGAGCAATATTTCCCCTACCGGGGACTCCACACCCGTAAGCAGACTTTTATTTAAGGGACGGTATTCCTCGTCGTACACCTTCCCGTTTTTTAAGAACAGTTTTCCCTCTCCGTCCTCCACCAAAAACTCTAAAAATCCGTCCATGGAGCTTTCCCCCATATCGGCTGGAATATACTCCGCGATTTCCTCCCAACGCTTTTGCATATCACGCAAACGGAAGTGAAATAATCCGTCAATACAATACCGCTCAAATCCACGTATCCGTCTTGCGATAAACGCCCTGTCCTCTTTATAATCCGCCGCCACAAGCGCCGTTAAAAGCAGCCGCCGCTGCAACTTGTTCAGCATGGGTAAGGGAATACGTTTTTCAAAATAGTCGTATTTATACCCCACCGCCAGCACGTCGGCAATATGCTCTTCTGCATACTTGCGCACGTACGGACAATATTCCCTTTCCGTTTTAAAGGCTATCTCCAAGCGGTTGCCTTTTTTCTCTAAATCGCACGCCGAGGGTAGAAAGGAAAATCTCTCCCTTACTTTTCCAAAAAGGTAGGACATATACAGCCCGTCAAAGCCGTTTTGCATAATCGTTATTTCTTCCACACGATTATTGTATGCCGCGAAAACGAAATTATTTATCGCGCAGGCAATTTGCCCGACTTATTTTGCTTGACTTATATAGTAAAATACTATATAATATAGAAGTTAATTACGATTTTTGGAGGTCGTCACTATGATGGACATGAAGTCTGTGGAAAGCAAATGGCAGGCGAAGTGGGAGAAAACCAAACAAAATAATTTCAACAAAAAGAACGTTGACAAGAAATTGTACGTTTTAGAAATGTTCTCCTATCCTTCCGGCGCAAAACTGCACGTAGGACACTGGTATAACTATGGCCCTACCGACACCTATGCGCGCTTTAAGAAAATGCAGGGCTACGAAGTATTCCAACCTATGGGTTTCGACGCATTCGGTTTGCCCGCGGAAAACTACGCCATTAAAACGGGTATCCACCCCAAGGATTCCACGGAGAAGAATATCGCGACCATGGAACAGCAGCTCCGCAATATGGGCGCTATGTTCGATTGGAGCGCGGAAATCGTCACCTGCGAAGAAAACTACTATAAGTGGACGCAATGGCTGTTCTTACAGCTTTATAAAAAAGGGCTTGCTTACAGAAAGAACGCCCTCGTCAACTGGTGTCCCGACTGCGAAACCGTGCTTGCCAACGAACAGGTAA
>JAFVTA010000129.1 GCA_017503525.1 Clostridia bacterium
AAAGTGCGTTCTATCTCAACCTCGGCTTGGAGAGCTTACATCTTAGAATGGAACGCCATTGCCTGAACGGGCAAAAGGTTGCAAACTATCTTGAAAGCAACGATAAAATCAGCTGGGTAAACTATCCCGGCTTGCAATCGAATAAATACTATGATTTGGCGCAAAAATATATGCCGAAAGGCACTTGCGGCGTCGTAAGCTTCGGCGTGAAAGGCGGAAGAGCAGCGGCGGAAAAATTCATGAAAGCGTTAAAGCTTATCGCCATTGAAACGCACGTTGCGGACGCGCGTAGCTGCTGTTTGCACCCTGCAAACGCTACCCATAGACAAATGACGGAAGAAGAGCTCACCGCAGCAGGCATTCCCAGCGATTTGATTCGCCTTTCCTGCGGTATCGAGCACTACCAAGACCTTATCGACGATATCGAGCAGGCGCTTAACACTTTATAATCCACTCTCGCAAGGTTATCTTTATGCCCATTAAAATTCCTAACAACCTACCTGCGGTAAAGACGCTGGAAGGCGAAAACATTTTCGTCATGACGGAAAAACGCGCGATCACGCAGGATATTCGACCGCTAAAAATACTCATTCTTAACCTCATGCCCAAAAAGATTGAAACGGAAACGCAGTTTGCCCGTCTTTTGGGCAATTCTCCGTTGCAGGTGGAAATGGAGCTTATCCATACCAAATCCCATCAATCGAAAAACGTCGCCGAGGAACACCTGCTTGCCTTCTACAAGACCTTTGACGACGTCAAGCATCAAAACTTCGACGGTATGATTATTACGGGAGCACCCGTAGAGCACATGCCCTTTGAAGAGGTGGAATACTGGCAAGAGCTTACGCAAATTATGGAATGGAGCAAAACGCACGTACACAGCACCTTCCACGTATGCTGGGGGGCGCAGGCTGGCTTGTACTACCACTACGGCGTGCAAAAGCACGGCGTACCTGCTAAAATGTTCGGCGTATTCCCTCACGAGGTAGAGTATAAAAATTCTATCCTCTTCCGCGGTTTCGACGATACCTTTATGGTGCCTCAATCCAGACATACCACCGTCCTTCGCGAGGATATTGAAAAGATAAAGGACTTGAAAATCCTTGCCTCGTCCAAGCGCACGGGCGTGTACGCGGTATCCACCAAGAACGGCAGACAAATCTTTGTCACGGGACATTCCGAATACGACGCGGATACCTTGAAAAATGAGTATCTTCGCGACCTTTCGCAAGGGAAACCCATTGAAGTCCCCGAAAACTACTTCCCCGATAACGACCCTTCCAAGCCCCCTATCGTGTCTTGGCGCGGTCATGCGCATTTACTCTTTTCCAACTGGTTAAACTATTTCGTATACCAAAGTACGCCTTACGATATCGAGAGTATTGCTCCGTAAACGCGTACCTGCTATGGAGGTTTTATGAAAAAGGCACTCGCTTTATCCTTATGCGCCCTCTTTGCAATCAGTGCAACGGGCTGCTTCCGCGAGAAGAAAATTTCTTCCAACGAGCTTTCCAAATCCTATAAGCGCACGGCAAGCACGACCTTGCCCGTTAGGGACGTCTTTACCGGCGGCATGGGCGATTTCGCGTTTACTTTGTTTAAGAACACGCTAACAAAAGAGGGCACGGTCAAGCCCAACGAATTGATTTCCCCTATTTCGGCGGCAATGTGCTTGGGGCTTTTGAATAACGGCGCGCGCGGCAATACGCAGGCGCAAATCAACAGCCTCTTCGGCATGAACACGGCGCAATTTAATCAAGGCTTTTACGAGTACACCTCTTCCCTGTATAGCGGAAAGAATTGCAGGGTCGAGGTTGCCAACTCCGTTTGGCTTAAGGACAACGCACTCAACGTCGAGCCCGACTTTCTGCAGGCAAACGCCGACTGGTACGGCGCGCAGGCATATGCCTCGCCCTTCGACGAAACCACCCTTGAGGATATCAACAACTGGTGCTATAACCACACCCACGGCAAGATTAAAAAGGTGTTGAACGAAATCCCCCCTCTCGCCGTTATGTATCTAATCAACACCCTCGATTTTGACGCAAAATGGGCTTACCCCTATGAGCGCGAGGCAATCGAGCAAGGCGTTTTCTTTAACCAAAACGGTTCTACCGCCGACGTGAACATGCTGTTCTCGGAAGAAAGCTTTTATATCGAGGACGAGAACGCAATCGGCTTTACCAGACCGTATAAAGAGAGCAAATACAGCTTTATGGCAATGCTCCCTAACGAGGGCGTAGACCTTTACGAGTACATGAACTCCCTCAACGGCGAAAAATGGCGCGAGCTTTGGGCGAATGGCGAATACCGCAGCGTACACGCGCGAATCCCCGAATTTACCTACGAAACGGAGAAAGTCTTAAACGAAACGCTCTACAACATGGGCGTGACGGATATGTTCTCCCCCGATACGGCGGACTTTTCGGGTATCGATAAAACCCAACCCCTGTACTGCGCGCTCGTCAAGCAAAAATCCATCATTGAGTTGGATAGAGAGGGCACGAAAGCCGCAAGCGTCACCTTGGCAGGAATGAAATGTATGTCGGCAGACCCTTCCGCGGCGGTTTATATCACTTTGGATAGACCCTTCTTCTATGCCATAGTCGATAACGAATATAAACTTCCCCTTTTCCTCGGCGCAGTTGTAAATTTGTAAGCTATAGAATGGAAAACCACCGTTGCGATTGCAACGGTGGTTTTGTTATTTCTCTAAAATTTTTAAATATTCAGTTAATAGATTTTTCTTATCCTCGCTTAATTTTCGATAATCGTATACCAGCTGTATTTCTTCCTGCTTGATAAACTCTTGCGCATAGTCCGCGCCAACCGCAACCCGTTTGTAGTCCCCCGAAAGCCCTAACAAATAATCGGTTGTCACGTCAAAAAATTTCGCCATCATAATCACATACGGCGTATCGGGCATACGCTTATCGTTTTCCCAAAGGGAAATACTGTCCTGCGTGACGCCTAAAACTTCCGCAAGCTTATTTTGGGTACACCCCATTTCCCTTCTCAATTCTCTAATAATAAACCCTACTCCTTTCATACCGTCCGTCCTTATTGTATTGTCCATGTTTAGTATAAGATAATTTTACTACAATATGTCGTAAAACTATTGACAAACGACTAAAAGGCGTTTATAATATAAAAACGACAATATGTCGTTTATTATTTTGAAGAAATTGTTAGCTGTATGACTATATACTATTATAGGATTTAATCGTCCGCTGGAACTAAACAAAGGAAAGATATCATATGTTAAAGACTTTACTTGACGAAAGCAACAAAGAACCCATTGTTTTAACAGATAGCCGTGGTAATACTATGACTTTTGAAAAAATTGCCATTATTCCTCAGCGCGGACGGTTGTATTGCATTTTTAAACCGTTGGAAAAGATGGACGGGCTTGCCGATGACGAAGCCGTTGTTTTTTGGATTGACACAAGCGAAAAAGAAAATCCTATCGTTAAAGTCGAATTAGATGACCGCATTTCAGAGGAAATATTTGAAAAATATTACGCCTCATTAAGGATATGCTAGTAAAAACACCGTTGCGACTGCAACGGTGTTTTTTTATCTTATTAAGTCCTTAATCACTTCGCCTGCGATAATCAAGCCTGCTACCGACGGCACAAAGGATATGCTCCCCGGGATAGGCTTTCCGCTCTCCTCGTCAAAGAGTGTAGGGGGCTTTGCCTCTTCCTTGGAATAGACCACCTTTAAGTGTTCTATCCCCCTTCTTTTCAGCTCCTTGCGCATAACGCGCGCCAAGGGGCAAATAAGCGTTTTGGATATATCCGCCACCTCAAAAGCGGTAGGATTTAGCTTATTGCCCGTACCCATGGACGAGATGACGGGGATATTTGCATTTTTCGCCCGTTCGATCAGCGCAAGCTTTGCGCTAACCGTATCCATGGCATCCACCACGTAATCGTAAGCGGAAAAATCAAACTCGTCCGCCGTTTCGGGCAGGTAAAAAAGGTTATACGCATGCACGGTGATATCGGGATTGATATCCTTAATCCTTCCCTTTGCAACTTCCGTTTTCCACTTGCCTACCGTGGAATGGAGCGCAAGAATTTGCCGATTGATATTCGACTCGCTTAACGTATCCTTGTCCACAAGGTCAAGCGTACCCACGCCTGCCCTCGCAAGCGCTTCTACAACGTATCCGCCGACTCCGCCGATACCGAATACCGCTACCCTGGCGCGCTTTAATTTTTCCACGCCCTCTTTTTCAATCAAGAGCGCCGTTCTTGAATATTTTATCTCCATGCTGCTGGCAACGTCCTTTCCGCTTTAAACCAAGCCGTTTCTTTTAAAATTAGATTGTTATTGCTGCCCGTCACCGTGACCATGCCGCTCCCTGCGCAGGAAACGGTGATATTTCCGTTCAGGGTATACCCTGCTTTTGCCGAAGTCACGTACACCTTGTCGGTGTAGGGAGCAATTCGATTGATAAAGGCTTGCGTAGGAAACTGGTTGGCTTGCGTTTCGGTATATTCATTCGTACCAGCACAACAACAAACACAAACAATTTCGGGTTGAATTTTCGCAAGCAAAGCCGCCGTGCTGGACGTTTTACTGCCGTGGTGACCGCCCTTATAGAGCTTACATTTGGGCAGGGTATTGCTTGCTACAAGCGACGCCTCGCCCGCGCTTTCCAAGTCGCCCGTAAACAGGAAGTTGTTCTCGCCCTGCTTTAACAGCATACAAACGGAATAATCGTTTTCGTCGCTTGTGCTCGTTGCATAGTAGCTTTGGTAAAGGAAATTCATAGTAATGCCTTCGCCAACCTCATAGCTACGCTTTGCGCCGTTGGTGTTGTTCCAACACTCTAATACCGTATGTACCGTCGTGCCTTGACTCTTTGCATATGTCACCGCCGATTTATAGTTATCATAAATTTGCGTAGTACTATTCGTCTTCGAGAATTGAATAAGCGTACCGACTTCGTATTGATACAAAATACCCGTCTTATTGTTTCCACTGCCCGTTCCGACAAACGCCGCAATATGGTCTTGGTGCGCGTGCGTAGCAATCACATATTCCAACGTACCGTCTTTGCAGTATTTGTCGATATACGCTTTAAGGGTAGGCGCGGACTCTTTACGCGAACCTGCGTCAATAAGGATTTCCGTATCCCCGATATCAATCAGCGTACAGTCACCTGCATACTCATTGCCAAGCTCCAAGAAATGCACGCTCAAATCGGCTACTTCCGTTTCCTCGCCGCCCGAGCTTGAATTCTCGTCATTCGAACTGGAATCCTCTTCACTAGAACTAGAGTCCTCACTATCCGAGCTGGAATCCTCATCATTAGAACTTGAGTCCTCGCTATCCGAGCTGGAATTCTCGTCGTTCGAACTGGAGTCCTCGTCCTGTTCCGAGTTATATTCGTAGCTTTCCACGCGCGAGGAAAGGGTGCTTTCCTCTTCGCTTCCCTCAACGACGTCAGGGTTGGAAGAGCTTAAACTCGTACCTGCCCCACTCGTTTGAGGTAAAAAGCTACACGCGGTAATCCCTACGCAAAGCGTAAGCGATAATAAAAAGGTTGTGATTTTCTTCTTCATACTTTATCCTTTATGGAAAAACTGCCGTCGCAAAGACGGCAGTTTGTTGGTTTGCCAAATTACATGGATTCGTGAATGGTTCTAGAAATAACGTCGTCCTGCTGTTCCTTCGTCAATTTAATGAAGTTTACGGCATAACCGGAAACGCGAATGGTCAGCTGGGGATATTTTTCGGGATGCGCTTGCGCATCCAAAAGGGTATCACGGTCAAAAACGTTAACGTTGAGGTGGAAACCGCTGTCGCCAACGTAGCCGTCTAACATATTTACCAAATTATCTACTCTATTCGACATAATCTATCTCCTTTTATATTGTATTCATTCTCGGTGCGCCCGTGTGACGGGCGCAAGCCGAACGTGTCAAAGATTAGTCCTCTTTACCTAAGGACGCAGGCGTAATCGAGAAGGTGTTGGAAATACCGTCTCTCGAATACTCGTAGGGAAGTTTTGCAACCGATTCAAGGGACGCAAGCGCGCCGTTGGAATCTCTGCCGTGCATGGGGTTCGCACCGGGAGCAAGAGGCGTACCTGCCTTTCTGCCGTCGGGGGTATTACCCGTCTTCTTACCGTATACGACGTTGGAAGTAATGGTAAGAATAGAGGTCGTAGGAACGCTGTCACGGTAGGTGTAGTGGCTCTTAACTTTCTTCATGAAGGTCTTGAGTACCCAAACTGCAAGCTCGTCTGCTCTGTCGTCGTTGTTGCCGTATTTAGGGAAGTCGCCTTCGATACGGAAGTCTACTACGATACCGTCTTCATTACGAACGGGGTATACCTTCGCATACTTGATTGCAGACAAGGAGTCCGCCGCGCAGGAAAGACCTGCGATACCCGTTGCGAAGAAACGGCGTACGTTGGTGTCGTGCAATGCAAGTTCCAACGCTTCGTAGCTGTACTTATCGTGCATATAGTGGATAAGGTTGAGGGTGTTCACGTACAAATCCGCAAGCCAAGTCATCATGTTTTCAAACTTCGCGCAAACTTCGTTGAAATCAAGCGCGTCGTTGCTGGTGATTGCTACGAATTCAGGGGATACCTGCATGGGCTTGCCCGTCTTCTTATCTTTTACGATTTCGTCCTTACCGCCGTTGATTGCGTAAAGCAAGCACTTTGCAAGGTTTGCTCTTGCGCCGAAGAACTGCATGTCTTTACCTACTCTCATACAGCTTACGCAGCAAGCGATACAGTAGTCGTCGCCCATTTCAGGACGCATCAAATCGTCGCTTTCGTATTGAATGGAAGAGGTACGGATAGAGATTTCCGCGCAGTATCTCTTGAACGCCATAGGCAATCTCTTGGACCAAAGCACGGTGAGGTTAGGCTCGGGTGCAGGACCAAGGTTGTCAAGCGTATGAAGTACACGGAATGAGGTCTTCGTAACCAAAGGTCTGCCGTCTACGCCCATACCGCCGATGGATTCGGTGACCCAAGTGGGGTCGCCCGAGAAGAGTTCGTTGTATTCCTTCGTTCTCATGAACTTCACGATACGAAGTTTCATAACGAAATGGTCGATAAATTCCTGCGCCTGTTCTTCGGTAATAAGCCCTTTCTTGAGGTCGCGTTCGATATAGATATCGAGGAAGGTGGTGTTTCTACCGATAGACATTGCCGCGCCGTTTTGATCCTTAACCGCAGCAAGATAACCAAAGTACAACGCTTGGATTGCTTCTTGTGCCGTTTCAGCGGGCTTGGAAATGTCACAGCCGTAGATTGCCGCCATTTCTTTGAGCGCTTTGAGCGCCTTTACTTGATCGGCTAATTCTTCGCGGTTTCTAACCTTGTCGGGGGTCATATCACCGCCCATAGCAAGCTTATCTTCTTCTTTCTTCTTAATGAGGTAGTCTACACCGTAAAGGGCTACACGGCGATAGTCGCCTACGATACGGCCGCGGCCATATGCATCGGGAAGACCGGTCAAAATGTGCGCGGAACGAGCCGCTCTCATTTCAGGGGTGTATACGTCGAAAACGCCCTCATTGTGCGTTTTACGATATTTCGTAAAGATTTCTTTTACGTCGGGATCAAGTTCGTATCCGTACATGTTGAGCGCGCCTTCGGACATACGAATACCGCCGAAGGGCTGTAAGGAACGCTTGAAAGGCTCATCCGTTTGCAAACCTACGATTTTTTCGAGGTCCTTATCCAAATAGCCCGCACCGTGCGAGGTCAGCGTGGAAACGATCTTCGTGTCCGCGTTGAGTACACCGCCTGCTTCGCGTTCTTTCTTGGTAAGATCGCAAACGATTTCCCAAAGCTTTTTCGTAGCTTCCGTTGCAGGCGCAAGGAACTTTGCGTCGCCATCATACGGCGTGTAGTTGCGTTGAATGAAATCACGCACGTCTACTTCGTCGTCGCACCATTTACCGGGAACGAATCCTTCCCAACCTTTGTATTGCATCATATCAGTAAACTCCTAATAATATATTTTTCCTATTTCGTACCCTTTTGCAAGGGGTTTTTAACTTATTGAGATTTAATCCTATTTAATTATAGCACCTAATTTTGCTTATGTCAATAGAATTTGATAAAATTTTATAATTTTCTTTCTTGAATTTTAGCGTCCAGCCAAATCTCCAAAATTTCTTCGGGTTGGAACCCAGAGCAACGGGCGAAGATTTCCCCATCCTCCACGAGAAGAATGGTGGGCACTTTTTCCACTTCCCACGCTTCCATGAGCGCCATGGTCGTGTAATCCGCCTCGACATGCACCAAGCGGATATCGCCTCGCGCGGAGCATAAATCCTTTAATATCGGCATTAAGGTCAAGCAGTTGGCGCAGGATTCTCCGCTAACTTCCACACAGCAAAGGCCTTTCAGCTCTTCTTTATAATTGTCTACGGTAATCATTCTTTCAATATCCTCTTTGCGTTTAACACGCGTTCCTTGGAGGGCGCTTGTACACCTTCCAAGGGATAGGCAAGCCCAAGTTTTTCATACTTAACCACGCCCATGGTATGGTAAGGCAGAACCTCTACCTTTTCCACCGTCTTTAAGCTATCGATAAACGCGCGCGTTCTGTGCAAGCTTTCCTCGTTATCCGTAATGCCGGGCACAAGGACCTGGCGAATCCACATACTCTTCCCTCGTTCGCTTAAAAACTTGGCAAAGGCAAGGGTGTTTTTGTTGGAATGTCCCGTCAGCTTTTTACAAGCCTCGTCGTCGATATGCTTAATATCCAGCAGGAATAAATCGGTAAGCGCAAGCAACTCTTCGTGCTTTTGCACGCACTTTTCATCGTCCGGACGGAAGGTAATGCCCGAAGTATCCACGCAGGTATGCATGCCTTGTTCTTTTAAAATTTTAAACAGCTCGATAACGAAATCAATTTGGAGCAAGGGCTCGCCGCCCGATACGGTCACGCCGCCCTTATCGCCGAAGTAATTTCTGTAGCGCATTGCCTTGTCGGCAACCGTTTGCGCATCGTATTCCTCTCCGCCTGCGCCCCAGGTATCGGGGTTGTGGCAGTATTGACAGCGCAAGGGGCAACCTTGCAAAAATGCAACAAAACGAATCCCCGGCCCGTCTACCGTGCCAAAGGATTCAAATGAATGAATGCGTCCTGTCATAGTCCATCGTCCCCCACGCTCCTTATTATACCAAAGTATACGGAGTTTGTCAACGGTTTCCTAAAAAAAATCCACATTTTCAAAATTTTTCTCCATAGGAGAACTTTGGAAACAATCAAGACTTAAATACAAACACCTTTCTGCCTACGTAGTTGAACACCAGCACGATACAGGTCATAATTCCCTTGGCTAACCATTCCTTCCAAGGCAGTAAAAACGCCGTCACGCCAAAAAGGGTGATTTCGGGAAAAATATGTACCAAAAGCACTACGCCAAGCTCGGTAATCCCCAAGCCGATCACGCCGATTACGGAAAAAATGAAAAAGGACTTTTTCGAGTGCGCCTCTTCCTCGTCCTTGACGTGCCGAAAGACGAATTTGACGGATAAAAACCAGTTGGCGACAAGCCCTACGCAGAACCCAAACGCTGTTGCGACGATGAGAGAAAAGACATTCCAAGCACCGCTTTCAAACCATCTTGCAGGCAACAGCCATTGTCTAAAAAGGTAGAACACCGCATAGTCGACGAGGGTCGCCGTGGCGCCCACGATCAAAAAGCGGAAAATCTCCCAAAACAGTTGTTTATTCGTTTGTTTTTCCATATTCTTCTCCATAGTTGATAAATATCTGAGGGCAGCGCTAAAACCCTCAAAAATCAGATATCTGTTGGATGGCGACATTTTACAGCACAACAAAAGCGATTGTCAATACAAAAATCGGATATTTTTGGATAATTTAAACAAATTTACAGTCTGTTAATTATGATAAAGTGACAAACTGACAAAGTGCTTTGTTGATAAAGTGATACGCAGATTTGTTGTTCAAAACGTTAACATTATAGTAAAAAAAAGCAACTAGAAAAT
>JAFVTA010000130.1 GCA_017503525.1 Clostridia bacterium
AGATTCCAACACCCTGTTGCAGGTACCTATAAAAAATGGTGCGTTGAAAACGGCGTAGAATACTTCTCCGTAGCAAGCGGTGGCGGTACGGGCAGAACGCTCCACCCCGACAACATGGCTGCAGGTCCTGCATCTTACGGTATGACCGATACGATGGGCAGAATGCACTCCGACGCGCAGTTCGCAGGCTCTTCGTCCGTTCCCGCTCACGTAGAAATGATGGGCTTGATCGGTGCCGGCAACAACCCCATGGTTGGTATGACGGTTGCTTGCGCAGTTGCTATCGAAGAAGCAATGAAAGCATAAGTTATAGAATAAAGATAAAACCCCTGCTTTTGCAGGGGTTTTAGTTTTGTTTGTACAGCGAATTGACCGTATCCAGGCGAGGAGTATATGGTATTGCTCGCACGAATTTCCGTTGAGGGGGGGAAAAGAAAAAAGCACCCTAACGGGTGCTATGTGGTGGACGCGAGAGGGCTCGAACCTCCGACCTCTACCATGTCAAGGTAGCGCTCTAACCAACTGAGCTACGCCTCCAAGTTATAAAATTGTGGTGGACGCGAGAGCGTTTTGATGCTACGCATCAAGGCGTCGCAGGGCTCGCGCGAACCTCCGACCTCTACCATGTCAAGGTAGCGCTCTAACCAACTGAGCTACGTCTCCAAACGATTGCTATGCTATTATAACAAATAAAAAGAGCCTAGTCAATCGTTTTTGCGTATAAATAACAAAAATAACTCCCGTCAAATGACGGGAGTTTGCGTTTTAGCTTTTTAACGAGAACATGTGGTAGAATGCCGTGAAAACAAGGATATTGCTCAAATACACGATAGGTACGATAACGCAAGCAAAAAGCTGTGCAGGGTTGGAAATATCCGCTTTGAGATATACGGCAATCATGGTCACCACGATTACGCTAATCACGAAAAGAATTGTACTTGTCAAAAGGTAAGAGGGGTGTTTCTTTCTTCTCGCGTTGGGTTTATATCCGCGTGCGTGCATAATTGCGCAAGCGAGGAATACGAAGAACCCAAGCCCAAATCCGATGGCGGGGTAATACGCCGGAACGCCCAAGTAATCTTTGGTAAAGAAGACTACAATGCTTTCAAACGCTACGATGCAAAGAATGATAACCGCCGCTTTAAACAAGGTCAACCCCACGTTGTAGGTTTTTGCAAATCTAGTCGGTTCTTGCGCAATCGCCATCTCATGTTGAGGAATACCGTTTGAGCGCATATTGCCTGCTGTATTCAAACGGATGCCGTCCGCTTGTGCGCGTTCGTGCAAATTGTGGTAGGGGCTGTTTTGATATCCGTAAGGGGAATTATATCCGTACCGTTCGTCCGTATAAGGGCTTGCAGGATGAGGATTAAATTCGCGAAGATGCTCGTTTAAAGCGTTTTCACGTTGTAAAAGTCTATTTTCGCGTTCTTGCAATTCCAGCATGCGCGCTTGAATACCGGAATTGTCTTCAAGGGCTTTTCTTTGCGCTTCGACCTTTTCTTTATGCGCAAGCTCCTTTTCTTCCTCGAGTTTCCTCTTTTCCGCTTCGAATTCTGATTTAGCGGTTTCAAATTCTTGGGATTGCTTTTCAAATTCCGCTTTTTCTGCCAGCAAAGCGATGCGCTCGGTTTCAACTTTTTCAAGGTTTTCATGGAAGGCCTTGACTTGCTCGTTGTAAGCACTGAGTTTATCCGCAAAATCAAATTGTTGAGCCGAAAGAGCATTTTTACGAGCAATAAACTCTAATTGTTGCTGATTATATAAGGCTTGTCTTGCGGAAAGTTCCTTTTGCTGTTGCTGAAGAGTGAGGGTGTCTTCCTGAAGTTTTCTCATATTCTTATACAATTCCGTTTCACGGGCTTGTATATCGTCCAACTGGCGCTGTACCTCTTCCGAAGATGCCGTTGCTTCGCTTTCCTTGTTCTGCAAGGTGCGTTGTTTCTCTTCGACCATGTATTCTTGGTGGGTGAGGTCATACGCTTTTTTATCCATTTGCTCGCGTTCTGCTTGCAAGGATGCCTGCAGGGCGTTGAGTGCGGATTTTTCTTCTTCTAATGCAAGCTTTGCTGTCTCAAGCGCTTCGTTGTCTGCGCGAAGAGTGTCGCGTTCTACTTCCAAAGTTTGGAGTTTGTTTTCAAGTTCAGCGCGTTCGTCCTCTAAGGTTTTTCGGAGTTCTTCCAAGGAAACCCTTTCCTCGTTTAAGGCCGTTTTTTCCGCTTCCCAAGCTTCTTCTTTTTCCGCGAATTCTTGCCTATATGCCTCAAGGGCAGAGGAGTTTTCTTCTTCCGAATATTTTGCTTTTTGGGAAAGTTCCGCAAGTTCCGCTTCTTTGGAAAGGAGTAAAGTTTCCTTTTCCTCTAAACGCTGTTTGAGCTCGTCGTTTTCCGCAAGCTTCGATTGCATTAAGTGCTTTTCGGTTTCCAGTTTTTCTTTTTGCGCCTCAATTTGCGCCTGTTGCGCACGGAGCTCCAAGGTGCGGTTATAATATTCCGTTGTCTTGCTGTCGTAGTCGTCCTTCAAGAAACGGATGGTATTTTCTTGCGTGGTAATCGCGCTGTTTAAAGATGCGATAATCGTCTTTTTTTCGTCCAGCTCTTCCTGCATGGCGGAAAGTTCGGCTTTTGCGTTTTCGAACTCTTCGTTGTTGATTTGGCTTGCGGAGAGTTCCTCGTTTTTTGCGGAGAGGAGCGCGTTTTCCTCTTGCAAAGTAGCGAAAGCTGCTTGCTGTGTCTCTAACAAACCTTTCAATTCGCGGATTTCCGCGCTTTGACGGTCGAGTTCTGCTTTGGCATCGCCTATTTCTTTTTCCTTTTCAAGAAGTATGAGCTCTTTTGCATCAATTTCGCCTTGTTTTTCGCTTAAAGCGTGCTGTTTTGCTTCTAACTCAGCCGTTTGCACTTCGACCTTTTCGCGAAGTTCGTTTACATCCGATTTTTGCGAGGAGAGAGAGGAGCTTTGTGCGGAGAGGAGAGAACGTTCTCTTTGGAGTTCGTTCTTAAGCGCGTTAAGGGCAACTTTTTCATCTTCAAGCGCTTGTTCGCGTGCGGCAAGCGCTCGCTTTAATTCGGTAAGCTCTTGTTGTTTATCGGTAATAAAGGAAAAGTCGTAGTGCGCTTCACCGTCCGAAATCAAACTGTCGATAATCGTTCTGGAGTATTCCCATTCGGAGAGGTTTTGCTCGGTCACTTGCCTGCCGAGGTCGGTAAGAGAGAAGTATTTTCTTCTACCGCCGTTGGAATACTCGCCGTAGTACGAGTCAACATATTTCAAACTCTCCAAACGCTTTAAGGCGCTATAAAGAGTGGGTTGCTTGAGCGTGTACATACCGCCGCTTTTCTTTTCGATCTCATTGATGATATCGTATCCGTATTTATCTCCGTCGTACAAACTTCGCAAAATGATGGTATTGATGTGTCCGCGGATTAAATCGGAGCTGATACCAAGGCTTTGTTCTTCGCCGCCAGTAATCGCGTTTTCGTTTTCCAAAATCTCGCTCATAACCGTTCTCCTTTGTTATTTTTGTCAGGCATAGTAGTTCTATGCCTGATATAATCATCGTTAAAAATCGCTGATAAATCCTGAGAATTTTCAGTTTTTCACTTTACATAAAGTATTATATCACATAAAGGAATAAATGTCAAGATATTCTATATAAAAAAGCAAAAAAAGATACAAATTTTTCTTTACAAACTTGACTTTTTTCGCTGTTTGAGGTATAATAAAAATATGAAAATATACGAACATAAACAAGACTTTACTGTGAAATATTGTGATGCCGATTTCAAGGATGAAATCAAGCCTTCCGTTGCGTTGGCGCTTATGGAAGAGGTGGCTTGTGCCAGCGCGGACGAGCTTGGGTTTGGCTACGCTTTTGTCAAACCTCGCGGATATGCGTTTATGGTCACCAACATTCACTTGCAGTTTTTCCGTCCCATTCGATTGGGGGAAAGAATTGGTGTGAAGACTTGGCCGACGCCGCCCACGCGCGTGATATTCGGCCGTGAATACCAGTTTGAAGGCGAAGAGGGGGAAATCTTGCTTAACGCGACCTCGCGCTGGTGCCTAATCGATATGCAAGCGGGCAAGGTTTTGCCCTCGAAAGCGGTGGATAATCAGGATTATTCTACTTATAATACGAGAAAGCTCTTCTCGGAAGTGATTTGGAAATTGCCCGTTTTTAAGCCTTGCGAAGGGGAACTTCGTTTTACTTTAACGATAGCAAATTCCGAATACGATCATAATTTTCATGTGAACAATACCCGTTATGCGGATTATTGTTTTAACTGTTTTTCCGTGGCGGAATTGAAAGATAATCGCGTTAAAGAGTTATCCATTTCCTATATCAAGCAATGCAAAGAAGGAGAAACCTTGCGTTTTTACCGAAAGAGAGCGGAAAGCGGAGGTTGGTTGGCGCATGGTTTTAATGAGAAAGATGAGGTTGTAGTACAATCGCATATCCTTTTCGAGGAGTAAGACATGAGAAAGAACGGGGTAAATCGAGAACTTCGTGAGATATCCGGGGGCGTGTGTGCGCCCTCGGGTTTTAGCGCAAACGGGATTGCCTGCGGTATTAAGCAAGAAGGGGAAGACCTTGCGTTAATCCTTTCGGATAAGCGTTGCCCAACGGCTTGCGTTTTTTCCTGCGGCAGCGCGCAAAGCAGTACTGCGACGGTTTCTAAAAAACATTTAAAATACGGGGTAGCGAGGGCGATTATTGCCAACAGCGGAAAGGCGAATTTATTGCTCCCCAACGGCGAACGGCTTGCGGAAACGGTGTGCAGAACGCTTGCGAAACACTGCAACTTAGATGCAAACGAGGTGGTGATTGCTTCGACGGGTAAGGTGGACGGCACATTGACACTTTCCCCTTTTGAGAAAGGTATCCCTGCGCTTTGCAAAGGCTTAACGGCGGACGAAGAAGGGAGTTTACGCGCGGCGCGCGCAATCATGACGACGGATAAAACGTCCAAGCAAGTGGCTTATGAATTCGATTTAGGGGATTTCCCCTGTAAAATCGGTGCAATTTTCAAAGGCAGTGCAAGAGTTTGCCCGAATATGGCAACCATGCTCGCTTTCTTGACGACGGATATAAACATTTCTCCCGAAATGCTGCAAAAAGCGCTTTCGACGGCGGTTAAGGATAGTTTTAATCTGCTTTGGCTGGACGGAATTTCCTCTCCCAACGATACCGTTTGTATTATGGCAAACGGCAGGGCTGGCAATTATAAAATTTCCTATGCGGATAGTGAATACGATAAATTTGTGTACGCGCTCCGCGAGGTGTTGACCCAAATTTGCATAAAAATTCTGCAAGAAAACGGGGATATTCTATTTTTTGCCAAGGCAACGGGGGCAAATTCTAAACAAACAGCGCGCGAAATTGCCAGAAAACTCGTCGGCGCACAAGCCATCAAGAAGAGCCTGCAACAAGGCGTTTTAGATTGCGAAAGTATTTTGTATACGGCGGCGAGCTCGTATGAGGATATGGACGGGGCGAAATGCCGTGTTTGGGTAGAGAGTAATGCTAAAAAAATCATCTTATTTGATGAAGGAAGGGCGCTTGCAGTAAAGCCTGAACACTTCTTGCGAATTTTGGAGACGGAAAAAGTGACGGTCGGTATTCACCTTGGTGAGGGGAATTATAACGCGCAGGCATTTGGGATTATTCCAAAATGAGAAAAAAATGCTTTTCCTACGGAAAAAGTGGCGCTCAGGAGTTGACAAATGCATTCGGCTTTGTTATAATAGATAGAAATAAGTAGGGATACTGTCTATGAGCACGAAGAAAACGGTAAAACTGCATATGGCAACGGCAGCCCCCGAGGCAAGCACGCTCGGCGGTGCGGTTGCGTTTTCCGTTTTTCAAAATTTCATTTTTACAAAGAGGGACTGATTTTCGTAATCAGTCTTATTTTTTATTAAAACGGCAATAAATCAAGGCGGAGAAAGTTCACATGGAAAAGAAAAAAGTTTATTTAACCTTACAAAACGGAAAGGTATTCCAAGGCTATCGCTTTGGGGCAGAGGGCGACGCGGTAGGCGAGCTCGTTTTCTCGACGGGAATGGTCGGGTATGTAGAAACGCTGACTGATCCCGCAAATTATGGTCAAATGGTAGTGCAAACCTTCCCTTTAATCGGTAATTACGGTGTGGCGCCCATAGATGCGGAGAGCGATAAGGCTTGGGTTTCCGCGTATATCGTTCGCGAAATTTGCGACAAGCCTTCCAACTTCCGCATGGAGGAAAGTTTAGAAGAGTACATGAAAAAGCAAGGCGTAATCGGCGTTTACGGCGTCGACACGAGAGAGCTGACGAAAATCCTGCGCGAAGAGGGTACGATGAATGCGAAAATTTCTAATAAACCCTTAAAGGAAAAGGATTTTGAAGAGTTGTCCGCTTATAAGATTGAAAAGGCGGTACAAACCGTTTCTTCGGCGCAAAAGGGCTACTTCGAGGCGAATGATACCAAATACAGTGTTGCGCTTTGGAACTTGGGTGCAAAAAACAGCACGGTTAAGGAGTTAAACGAACAGGGTTGTAGCGTAATTTCCATGCCTGCGGATACGACCGCGGAAGAATTGCTTTCCCTCGGGGTGAACGGCGTGGTGATTTCCGACGGTCCCGGCAACCCCAACGACGAAACGGCAATCATAGAAGAAGTGAAGAAACTCCTCGGCAAAATCCCCGTTATGGGGTTAGGTTTGGGG
>JAFVTA010000010.1 GCA_017503525.1 Clostridia bacterium
CAAATTATCAGCCAAAGAGCGAAAAGAATTGGATATTAGATACGGAAAGGAATTCTCCTTTTGGTACGACATAAAAATCATATTAAGAACATTAACCGCCTTTGTTCAGAAAGGCGACTGCTAAAAAAAAGAAAACAGGTATGAAGAAATTACTCACCGACTTAACGAAAGACGAACTTACGCAAATAGCCAAAGAAGAAGGCTTGCCGACTTACCGCGCCCGACAACTGTCTGAGTGGCTGGCTCTCGGCGTGGACTTTGACGGCATGACCAATCTGCCCAAGCCCTTGCGTGAAAGTCTGAGCGATAAATATTCGGCTCTTGGCGTGAAGATAATCAAAGAGGCGAAGTCAAAAGACGGCACGGTAAAGTTTTTGTACGAACTGCGCGATGGCAATCTTATTGAAGGCGTGCTGATGAGTTATAAATACGGTCACACTCTTTGCGTGTCCACGCAGGTAGGTTGCCGTATGGGTTGCGCTTTCTGCGCTTCGGGGCTGGACGGACTGCTCCGTAACCTGACCGCAGGCGAAATGCTGGGCGAAGTGATCTCGGCAAACGCTTACCTGAGAAAGCGCGGAGAGAAGGAGAGGGTTGGCAACGTCGTTCTTATGGGAAGTGGCGAACCGCTGGATAATTACGAAGAAGTGACAAAATTTTTGCGCCTGCTCGGTGAGAGTCAGGGGATAGGTCAACGAAGCGTATCGCTCTCTACTTGCGGACTGACTGAGGGCGTGCGCCGATTGGCAGACGAGGGCTACTCCATAACGCTGTGTGTGTCTTTGCACGCGCCGACGGACGAAAAACGCCTTACCGTTATGCCGACTGCGAGAAAGTATAAGGTGCGTGAGATTATTGATTCCGCAAAGTATTACTTTGAAAAAAGCGGACGGCGGGTGATTTACGAATACGCAATGATGCGCAACCTCAATATTTCGGACAGCGACGCTGATATGCTCGCTACGCTGACTAAGGGGTATCCGTCACACGTCAACTTAATACCGCTTAACGAAACGGGCTCGTCGCTCGTCGGCGTTAATCGGCGTGAGGCGGAAGAATTTTTGAAGAAATTGACAAAACGCGGTGTTTCCGCAACCATAAGGCGTTCTCTCGGCGAGGACGTGGAGGGCGCGTGCGGACAACTCAGACGAAAATATACGGAAAAGGACAATACGGAGGATAAATAATGGCAGTAAAAGTTGCGCCGTCAATACTTAGCGGTGATTTTGCAAAAGTAGGCGCGGAAGTATCGAGAATGGAAAAAGCAGGCGCGGATATGATTCATTGCGACGTAATGGACGGCTTGTTCGTTCCCAATCTTACGTTTGGCCATAAAATGGTGGCGGATATAAGAAAGCACGCGAATACTCCTCTTGACGTGCATTTGATGATAATCCAGCCAGAACGCTATCTGGATAAGTTTATCAGTAGTGGCGCAGACTTTCTTTCTTTCCACGTGGAAGCGACGGAACAGCCCAAGGACAATCTTATGACGATAAGGAACGCAGGCGTAAAAGCAGGTCTTGCCGTTTGCCCCGACACGCCGATAGAAGATATATATCCTCTGCTTGACTTCTGCGATTTCGTCGTTGTTATGGGAGTATATCCCGGATTTAGCGGTCAGTCGTATATCCCTACAACAACGGATAAAATCCGTAAACTCGCGAGCGAGATTTCCCGTCGCAAACTCCCCGTAGAAATAGAATTGGACGGCGGAGCGAACGAAGATAACGTGCGTATGCTCGTTGAAGCAGGCGCAACCATACTCGTGTCGGGCAGTTGCGCGTTTAATTCCCCCACGCCCGAAAAGGTAATATCCACTTTCCGCGGTGAATAAAAATGATAAAAAAAACGGGTAGGCTGAAACGCTTGCCCGTTTTTTGTAACCAAACAAACGCTTATCGCATATAATAAAACGGGAGGGCGTTATGTCAAAGATTATATGTATTAAAGCGCCACGTTTTATAAGCGCGCTAATCAGGCTGATATGCCGACGGAAAAAGGCTAAAAGATAAAATTACCGACTGCGGTCGGTTTTTTTCTTATAAAGGCATAAATCACTCGTCACTTCGGCGGGGAAAAGCG
>JAFVTA010000011.1 GCA_017503525.1 Clostridia bacterium
GAGTTCTTGGAGCGCGTATACGCGCTTTGCGGTGCAAGTGTCGAAGTGATTTCAGGCGAAGAAGAGGCGGAAATCGGTATTTTAGGCGCGCTTGGAAATCGGGACGGCGGCGTAATCGATATCGGCGGCGCAAGCACGGAAATCGTGGTGAAAAGCCAAGGCTCGCTCGTGTATAAAAAGAGCGTGGACATCGGTGTGGTACGCCTTAAGGATAAATGCGGTCGGGATAAAACCGCCCTTAAAAAAGAGGCGGAGATTGCCTCGAAAGCCTACGGGGAAATCCCGTTGAAGGGAGATATTTACGCCATAGGCGGTACGGCGACGACACTTGCAGCGCTTAGCTTGGGGCTTACACAGTATTGCTCCGAAAAAGTGACGGGCGCAGTCATTGTAAAAACGGAAATGACCGACCTTGCGGATAAACTCCTAGCGCTGTCCGTGGAAGAAATCGCGAAATTTCCTTGTATGCCCAAAGGAAGAGCGGACGTTTTGGCAGGTGGGGCGGTGCTGTTTGTAACGCTCATGGAAAATTTGGGCTTTGAACGGCTTATCGTCAGCGATCGGGATAATTTAGAAGGCTACGCTATCAAAAAAGGATTAATGGAATGAGAAGAAGGCTTACGACGGTATACGCGGTGCTTTGCACGCTGCTTTTTGCGGCGGGCTTTGTCGCCGTGTTTTATTTTGCTTGGCAAAAAGGAGTAGACGAGGGAATTTCCGCCCTTGCGTACTTTGCAGTCAGCTTATTTCTCGCGCCTTTTATCCACGAGCTTGGACACGCTTGTTTTGCAAGCGCAGCAAATATGCAAATTTTATACTGCAAATTTTTCTGCTTTAAGATATACCGCAAAAAGGGGAAATTGAAAGTGGGTTTTGCCTCTCCGTTTGCCCCCGAACAAACGCAGGTTATCCCCAAATCGGGCGGTCATATGAAAAAACGGGCGAGCGCGTATACCCTTGGCGGTTTGATTTTTTCGGGCGTGTTTTTAGCCCTTATCCTCACGCCTGCAATTTGGCTGGCTTGTATCGGGCATTTTAAAGGCAGTTTATTCGGGCTTGTACCGTATACGGGGTACTTGTTCTTGCTCAATATCCTGCCCGTAGAATACGCAGGCGGGAAGACGGACACCCTCGTGTTTAGAGGGATTAAAAAGGGCTACGATACGGAAAAAGTCATGCTCTCCGCCATGGAAATTCAAGGGGAGCTGTACGCAGGCAAAAGCTTTGCGGAAATAGACGAAGGCTTGTATTTTGATTTACCTCAGCTTTGCGAGGACGAGCCTCTTTTTGCCGTTATTTTGGATTTGCGCTACCGCTATTTCCTTGAAAAGGAAGAGTATGAAAAGGCGGCGGATTGCTTAAACCGCTTGGCGCAGGCGCAAGCGTATTTGACGGATAGCGAAGTGGAGAAAATCGCTGCGGAACTCACCTATATGCACGCTTTGCGCGGTGATTTAGAGAGCGCGGAAGAAAGCGGTAAACTTTGCAGGGGTTTTTTGACCGAGGATACGGCAACGGCAAAGCGTGTTTTGCTGGCGTATTCCAAGCTTGTGGGAAAAACCGAGGCGATAGAGCCTCTTTTACAGCAAGCTAAGGATTGCTTGCAATGGGAAATCGCAGGGGTTGCAAAAGCGGAAGGAATTCTTCTTTCCCGTATAGAAAACAACTAAGGAAGAATACTGAGGATATGAAAAAGCAAACGACAAACAGATGCGCAGGCGTGCTTATGCCCGTTTCGTCCTTGCCCTCCGATTGCGGAATCGGTACGCTCGGCAAGGGCGCGTACGCATTTTTAGACTGGTTGAAAAGCGCTGGTATGCGTGTTTGGCAGGTATTGCCCTTACTCCCGACGGGGTACGGTGACAGTCCCTATCAATCGTGCGCCGCAGACGCATTAAACCATTATTTTATCGATTTCGAGTTGTTGAGAAAGGACGGGCTTTTGCAACGCGCCGATTATCAGGATATCGTATGGAGCGAGGACGAACGCCGCGTGGATTACGGTAAGCTGTTCGAGTGTAAAATACCCGTACTCAAAAAGGCGTTCGCCCGTTTTGATAAAACGAATGAGGAATGGCAAGCTTTTTTAGCGGAGGGGAAATACGCGGATTACGCGTTGTTCATGACCTTAAAAACGCAGTTTGGCTACGCGCCTTGGACGGAGTGGGAAGAACCGTATAAAAGCTCCGAAGGCAAGGGGCTGGAAGGGTATGTCGCAGCGCATAGAGAAGAAATCGAATTTTGGCAGTTTACGCAGTTTATCTTTCTTCGTCAATGGAACGCTGTACGCGACTACGCGCATAAAAAGGGTATCCAAATCATGGGAGACATGCCCATTTACGTGTCCGCGGACAGCGTGGAAACTTGGAAATACCGTTCCAAGCTCTTTATGTTGGACGAAGAGGGCAAGCTTTCCTTAAAGGCAGGCGTACCGCCCGACGCGTTTAGCGAAGAGGGTCAGCTTTGGGGCAATCCCGTATACGACTGGGAGAAAATGCAAGAGGACGGCTACGCATGGTGGAAGGAGCGCATTGAGTATAACTTCCGCTTATACGATATCGTGCGTATCGACCATTTCCGCGCATTCGACCGTTTTTACGCCATTCCCGTGGACGCGGAATCGGCGAAAGAGGGGGAATGGCTGGACGGGCCCAAAGCCGAGATTTTTGAAACTTGGGGGGATAAAGCAATCGTTGCCGAGGACTTGGGGATTATCGACGACGGGGTGCGCGAGCTTTTAAAAACGACGGGTTATCCGGGTATGAAGATTTTCGAGTTCGCGTTTGACGGCAACCCCGAAAACGAATACCTGCCCTCGAATATTACGGATAACAACTGCGTGGCGTACACGGGTACGCACGATAACGAGCCTCTGCGCGCGTTTTTGGAGAGCAAGGAAAAACCCGAACGCAAGGAATTTGAAAGCGTTTTGGAAGAGGAATGTCTGCAGGCGGAAGTTCCATATATCACCGAAACGGTAGAGGATGAATGCGAAACGATCATATCCCTCGTCATGTCGACGAAAGCGGACACGGTGATATTGCCCATGCACGATATATTGTGTTTTGGCGAAGAGGCAAGGCTCAATGCTCCCTCAACGCTGTCGGGGAATAACTGGACCTTCCGTTTCACGGAAAAGGATTTCAAACGCAAAAAGGCGGCTTGGCTTAAAGGCTTGACAAAAGAATACGACAGATAAAAAGAATCGGCGTTTTCGCCGATTCTTTTTGCATAAAAAAACGCCAAAATAACAACACTAAAAGAAAACGCCCGAAAGGGTAAAGGGAGGGTACTATGAAAAGAATTTTGAAAATAACCTGTACGCTTTTGGCGCTTGGCGTAGGTTTGGGCGCGGTAGGCTGTACAAGCGATATGGGGGATACGATTAAACTTACCGTTTGGGTGTCCGAGGGGGATAAGGCGTTTACACAACAGGTGGTAGACGAATTTAAGGCAAAGCACCCCGATAAAAATTATAATATCGTCGTGGACATTCAAGGGGAAAACGACGTCGCAACGCGCGTGCTTAACGACGTGGAAAATGCCGCGGACATCTTCTCGTATTCCAACGATCAGCTGTCTAAATTGATCAACGGCGATGCGCTTTCAAGGATTGCGGGCGAACGTTTAAACCGTATCAAGCAAGGGAATTTCGAGGGCGCAATCGATGCCGCAACCTCGCGCGTGGACGGCGAGGACGGCGTATACGGTATGCCGTACACGGATAATACCTTTTTCCTTTATTACAACAAAGCCGTGCTTACCGAAACGGAAGTGCAATCGCTGGACGGTATTTTAAGCAAGTGTTCAGGAAATAAGCAATTCGCCTTTCCCATGGGCGACGGTTGGTATTCCAGCGCGTTCTATTTTGGCAAGGGCTTGGGCTACGAGGTGCAATACGACGAAAATCTTGCGGAAACTTCGATTACCTGCGATTTTGACAGTGCAACGGGGGTTGCCGTCACGAAAGCTATGTGGAATTACGTGAAAGACCCCCGTTTTAAGGCGGACGTAAACGATTCAAAAATCGTAGCAGGCTTTAACGACGGCTCTATCGCGGCGGCGGTGTCGGGGATTTGGAATAAGACGACCATTCAAAACTATTTAGGCGAAAACTTCGCGGCGACAAAGCTGCCTACCTATACGTTAAATAAGGGTACGGCGCAGGAAGAACAAGTCCAGCTTACGGCGTTTGCCGGGTATAAGCTCATGGGCGTGAATAACTATTCCAAGCACAAGACGGACGCGCTGGAACTTGCCGAATTTTTCACGAACAAGGAAAACCAAGTCAAGCATTTCAAGGCGCGCGGTTTCGTGCCGACGGACAAAGAGGCGAGAGCGGACGAGGCGGTCAAAAATGACCCTTGCGCCAAGGCGATTACCAATCAGCTCAATTACAGCAAAACGCAAAAGGGGGTACCGTCTACCCTTTGGATTCCCATGGAAGGGCTTGGCTCTGCGATGATTACGGGCGCGCAAAGCGGGAATTTTGATTTAAACGCGCAATTAAAAGCCTGCGTAGATGCAATCGAGAAAACGACGAAATAATAAATAGGGGGAAAGGATTTGGAAAAACGGAGTGCAAACGGCATAAAGACAATATATTCCGCGCTCAAAGCAGGGTCGTGGCAAACCCGAGTATCCTTTCTCATAGCTGGGTTCGGGCAGGCGGCAAGAGGACAGATTGCAAAAGGGCTTTGCTATATGTTCGCGCAAACTCTGTTTATCCTGTATATGCTCTTTTTCGGGGGTAGGTATTTAGGACATTTGTTTTCGGGTAATTTGGGCGTTCGGCTTTCGGGCGAGGTGTGGAACGAGGAACTGCAAATCTTTGAAAAGGTCAAGGGCGATAATAGCTTTTTGATTTTGCTGTACGGTACGGCTACTTTGGTGGTGGCGCTGCTCTTTTTCGTGGTGTGGTTCATGAATATCAAGGGCAACCATGAAAACGACGCGCGCCTTGCCGAGGGGCGAAAGCTTACCACCTTCCGCGAGGATATGCGTTCTTTAATCAATCAAAGATTTTATATTCCGCTTTTAATACCGCCGTTCGTCGGGCTTGTCTTTTTTACCGTTATGCCCTTAATTTTTATGGTGCTTATCGCGTTTACGAACTACGATTACGCCCATATGCCGCCCGGCAAACTGTTCGACTGGGTCGGGCTTGCCAACTTTAAGCTTATGTTCTCCTTTTCTGGGGGAGGAACGGGCTTTGCGCTGGTCTTTTTAAGGGTTTTGGCGTGGACGTTTATTTGGGCGTTCTTCGCCACCTTTACCAACTATTTTTTAGGGCTGGTGATTGCGCTTCTCATTCATAAAAAGGGGATTAAGTTAAAGGCGCTTTGGCGCACCCTTTTCGTGATAGCGATCGCCGTTCCGCAGTTCGTCACTCTGCTGTTAATGCAGAAAATTTTAGACGGCGACGGGATTTTGAATGCAATTTTAGGTACGCGTATTCTATGGCTCACCGACCAAAGATACCTTTCATTGTTGCCAAGAGTTATGATTATCCTCGTCAATATTTGGATAGGGGTTCCGTATACGTTGCTCATGTGTTCGGGGATACTCATGAATATCCCAGCCGATTACTACGAGGCGGCGAAGATCGACGGCGCGGGGGCGGTGAGAATATTCTTCGATATCACCCTGCCGTATATGATGCATATCACCGCGCCGTATTTGATTACGCAGTTTGTCGGGAATATCAATAACTTCAACGTCATTTGGCTTTTGACGGGCGGCGGCCCCGTAGATAACGTGCACTATGGCGGCGGAACGCAGGCGCAGTCTACGGACTTGCTTGTCACTTGGCTGTACCGCTTAACCACCGACCAAAACCCCAAATACAACGTCGCGTCCGTTATCGGTATCGTCATTTTCGTGATCAGCGCGGTGCTTTCGCTTATCACCTATAACCGTACTTCAGCGGTCAAGAGCGAGGAGGCGTTTCAATGAAAACAAGTATAAGAAAAATAGGGGGGAACGCCTCGAATATTTTCGTATATGCCTTGCTTGCAATCCTTGGTACGCTTTGGGTTTTGCCGATATTTTATCTTGTGTATACGGCGTTCCGCGTGAACCCGTCTACGGGGATTATCAATCAGCTGTTTCCCGAGGGGTTAAAATTAGGCTTTGGCAACTTCACACGGCTGTTTAGGGATACCATGTTTTCCAAATGGTTGGTGAATACGATTATCGTTTCCGCGTCCTCGTGCGCGCTTACCACGCTGTTTATCCTCATGGTCAGCTACGCGCTTTCGCGTATGCGCTTTAAGTTAAGAAAGCCTATAATGAATATCCTGCTCGTTTTGGGTATGTTCCCGGGGTTTATGAGCATGATTGCCGTATACTTTATCCTCAAAGCCATGGGCTTGACCAACTCGCTTTTGGCGCTCGTGTTGGTGTATTCGGGGGGTGCGGCGCTGTCCTATTATATCTGCAAGGGCTTTTTCGATACCATTCCAAAAGCCATGGAAGAGGCGGCGATTTTGGACGGAGCAAGTCAATTCGTCATATTCAAGACGATTATTTTGCCCTTGGCAAAGCCGATTATCGTGTATACCGTTTTGACCTCGTTTATTTCGCCCTGGTGCGATTTCATTTTTGTCAATACGATTATCAGCGATAGGGAAAAATACACCGTTTCCTTGGGGCTGTATAAAATGATTAACGCCGAAAGGAACAGTTTTAACGATAATTTTACGGTGTTTTGCGCTGGCTCGTTCGTGGTCGGGGGAATTATCGTCAGCTTGTTCATGAGCATGCAAAAATACTACGTCGAGGGGATTACCGGCGGCGCAGTCAAGGGATAAATATTCATTTGTCATATAAAGTCGTGACGGAAACGCCGCGGCTTTTTTGATTTCCCGTATTGACATCCAACTTTTGGCATGGTATAATTTAACTACAAGGAGGATATTCATATGAGAAAGAGAAAATGGTTATTTACAGTACTTTCCCTCGTGCTTTGCACGGGAATCCTTACTTCATGTAGCGGTGCGGGTATGTTCGGCGGTATTGGAGTTGGCGACGCGATGGGAAATTTGGATGGCGAGTTCGGCGGAGAGGAATATACGGAAATCGTAGAAAACGCATTCATTAAAACGAGCGAGCAGCCAAGCAGTTATTTTTCCATTGACGCGAATACTGCGTCTTATCCTAACTTACGCAGTTTGATTAACAATGGCGCGACGAATATCCCCAAGGATGCCGTGCGCGTAGAAGAGATGTTAAACTACTTTGAGTACGATTACGCAACGCCGACGGGGGATAATATTCTCGCGCTTACCTCTTCGGTATTCGACACGCCTTATAACAGCGAAACCAAGCTGCTTACCATCGGGCTTGCGGCAAAAGAGGTGGAGTTTACGGAGCAAAGCAATAATATCGTATTCCTAATCGACGTCAGCGGTTCGATGAATAGCGCGGATAAGCTTCCACTTGTGCAAGCGTCGTTTAGTATGCTTGCGGAAAACCTCAACCCCACGGATAGGGTTTCTATCGTCACCTATGCAGGGGAAGATAGTATTGCGTTGGAAGGCGCGTTTGGATACGAGCAAAAGAAAATTGTCGGCACGATAGAGGACCTTGCCGCCGGCGGCAGTACCGCAGGCAGTAAGGGGATTAAAACGGCGTATGCGCTTGCGGAAAAATATTTTATCGAGGGCGGAAATAACCGCGTCATTTTGGCGACGGACGGAGATTTCAACGTCGGTTTGAGTATCGTAGAGGATTTGGAGCGGTTTATTTCCCGTAAACGCGAATCGGGCGTGTATTTTTCGGTGTTTGGTTTCGGTCATGGAAATATTAAATCGGATAAAATGGAAACGCTTGCGCTCAACGGCAACGGTACTTATAGCTATATAGATTCCTTGACGGAAGCAAGGCGCGCGCTTGTGACGAATATCGGCGGTACGATGCTTACTGTGGCAAAGGACGTGAAGGCAGGCATTACCTTTAACCCTGCTTATGTAGAGAGCTATCGTTTGATCGGCTATGAAAACAAATTGCTTACGCAAGAGGAGTTTGAAAACGACGCAACGGATGCAGGGGAGCTTGGCAGCGGACATACCGTCACGGTAGTGTACGAGATTAAATTAGCCGAGCCCACGGAAGCATGCGAGGACTTTTTCGGTGAGGTCGTGATAAAATATAAACCCACGGAAAACGGCGGCGGCGCGCAGGAAGAATCGAAAGAAGCCTCTCTTATCGTTCCGCTTTCCGCGTATCATAAAACGCCTACCGACAATGATAAATTTGTGGCTTCCGTTGTTGAATTTGCGTTGCTGTTAAGAGATTCGCAATATAAAGGGGATGCAAATTTTACTGCATTAATCAAAAGATTAAATTCGTTAAATCTTTCGGGCGACGAATTTAAAACGGAGTTCCGCGACCTTGTCAAAACGTACTATACAAATACCTTGGGTTAAAGAAAAAGCCGTTCAAACGAACGGCTTTTTTCATTTTCTATTCTTAATTACCAACCGTTCCAAAAGAGCAACGGCGGCGTACATAACGGCAGCGAGGATACAAAGGATAAACACCGCGCTCATGACGAGGTCGAGCTTAAACACTTGACCGCCGTATACGATAAGGTACCCGATGCCTGCTTTGGAAACGATGTATTCGCCCATGATCGAGCCGATCCACGCCATACCAACGTTGATTTTTAGCATGGAGATAAAGTTCGGCAAGGACGAGGGGATAACGAGCTTGGTTAAAATTTGCAATTTACTTGCGCCCATGGATTTCAGTAGAAGAATTTTATTCTCGTCCGTCTCCATAAATCCGCCGAGCATATTTAAAATTGCAACGATCAAGCCGATTAAAATGGTCATAAATACGATGGCTTTGCTGCCCGTGCCAAACCATATGATAATCAAGGGCCCCAGCGCGATTTTTGGCAGGGCGTTAAGCACGACGAAATAGGGCTCGGAAATCCGCCTAAACGTCTCGCTCCACCAAAGGAGCAGAGCAATGCCGTACCCCAAGCCCACGGCGAGGAAAAAGCCTGCCAGCGTTTCCCAAAGGGTGGTGCCGACGTGGTAAAACAGTGTTCCGTTTTTATATAAATCGCCTATACACGCAAGCATGCGCGAGGGCGAGCTTGTGATAAAGGGGTTAATCCATTCAAACCTCGCGGATAATTCCCACAGTGTTAAAAGTAAGAGTAAAATAGCGAACCGCGCGGCGTTCACCCACGCCGTTTTCTTTTTTACGCCTTGCAAATAAGCGAGGTGTTGCGGAGAGTAATTCATTTCTTTCTTCATGTGTTTAACTCCTTCCAAAGTATTTCAAACCAGCGTGAGAATTCCTTGTTTTCGCGCCGTTTTAACGGCTCGGCTTCGGGGAAAAGGATATCGTGCTCGGAAACCACGCGCGCAGGGCGGCGGGAAAGGACGAAAATTCTGTCGGCAACCGAAATCGCCTCGCTGATATCGTGCGTAATTAACAGCGCCGTCTTTTTCTCTTCCCGAATAATCTTATACACGTCGTCGCAAACGGACAGCCGCGTTTGATAATCGAGTGCCGAAAAAGGCTCGTCGAGAAGAAGCACGTCGGGGTTCACCGAAAGGGTACGGATCAGCGCCGCTCTTTGCCGCATACCGCCCGAAAGGGAGGACGGGTAGTTCTTTAAAAATTGTCCCAAGCCGTACTTTTCGGCGAGGGCAAGCGCGCGTGCGCGCGTTTCGGACGTATTCGTGCGTTTGATTTCAAGGGGTAAAAAGATATTCTTTTCAATTGTTCGCCAAGGAAAAAGTTCGTCCTTTTGCAGCATATATCCAAACGAACCGCCGGCAGTAAGCACCCTGCCCTTGGTGGGGGTTAAAAGCCCGGCCGCCAAGGACAAAAGGGTGGTTTTTCCGCAGCCCGACGGGCCGATAATGGCAACGAATTCTCCCTCGTTTACGAAGAAATTGACGTTCTCTAACGCAACCGTTTCGCCCTGTTTGCTATGATAGTGCATACAAACGTTTTCAAATCGTAAAACTTCTTTCATTTGCGTAAATCCTCAAAATTTATTTCTTTGCGTATACCTCGTCGTAGACTTTCTTGGCGTAGCTGTTGTTTGCCAACTCGTCAAGCTCGGCTCTTCTCGTCAGTTCGCCTGCATTTTCGATAATGTCCTGTAAACGGTTGAAGCTGTCGGAGGTCATGGTAAGCTCGGTGCGCCAAGCGTCGATTGCGCGGTAGCGGTCTACGGACGCGGCAAGCGAGGTTGCGGATACGCCTTCAAAGTAAGCGATCAAGTGCGGAGCAACCGAAGAAGAGGGGTTTTCGTTGATAAATTTCACCGCTTTGGTGACTGCGCGAAGGAACCCTTCCGCAGTATCTTCGTTCTTGTTCAGCCACGAGTTTTTCGCAATAAAGCAGGTGTAGGGGACTTCGCCCGACGCTTCGCCGACGGACGCTACTACGTACCCCTTGCCTGCCGCCTCGTATTCGTAGGCGGTGGGGTCGAACATAGTACAGTAATCCGCCGTTCCCGCCTCAAACGCGCTAACCATAAGATTGAAGGCTACGTCGTAGTTCAAGTCCAAATCCACGCCGTCTTTCAAGCCGTTGTTATTAA
>JAFVTA010000012.1 GCA_017503525.1 Clostridia bacterium
ACGAGTTTTAAATCCTTACCGCACTTTTCAACCGCCTCTTTGGAGAGGGTGAGTTTTGCCAGCTCTACGATATAATCCTCGTCAAGCTTTTTGGGCACGGGGAGAATAAGCGGACTGTTTTCTTCGCCCGAAACGGACAAATAATCCTTGATTTCATCAATGTACGAAACGACTTTAGCCGTATCTTCGGGGGACATTTGCGCACCGTCCTCGCCGTATACCTTATAGCCGTTGTATTCCTTGGGGTTATGGCTGGCGGTAATCATAACGCCTGCAACCGTTTTCAAATAACGCACTGCGTACGAAAGCATGGGAACGGGGTGTACGTCGTCGAAAAGGTACGCCTTAATACCGTTTTTCGCCAAAACTGCGGCGGTCGCTTTTGCAAATTCTTCCGATTTTCTTCTCGTGTCGTAGGAAATCACGACGCCGCGTTCCATTTGCGCTTCGCCAAGCGTTTTAATCCATTCCGCCAAGCCCTGCGTAGCGCGCATAACGGTGTAGACGTTCATCATATTGATGCCGTAGCCGATAAGTCCGCGCATACCTGCCGTACCGAACTCCATTTCGCCGCCGAAACGGTATTCAAGCTCCTTTTCGTTATCTTTTATGCCTTCAAGTTCGGCTTTTCCCTCGGCGTTGAGCGCAGGGTGTTTAAGCCATTCGCGATATTTTGCTAAATAGTCCATATCCATCCTCCAAATGTCTGTATATCTTATTCTTGATTTTCTTCGTTTACGACCTTTTCTTCCTCTTTGATGTATTCAAAGAAATGTTCGCTGTCCCCATGGTCGGGATTGGTAGCGATACTTTCATAGGTGATAAAGTATTTCTTGCCCTTTAAGGTGTAATAAATAACATACTGCTGACAAAGGAGCAATAAATACGATGCCGGAATGGTGATAAGGAGCGCACTTCCAAAGGTAAAAAGCGCCGACACCGCATTGACTATAATAATCGAATACACGGTGACCAAATATAAGGTAAATGCCTTACCGATTTGCTTTAATTCACGTTTGTTGCCGATACGGATTGCCTCGCCGAGCTTTTTGTTATCCGCGGTCATAGCAGGCATCCAAAGGCTGGTCAAAGCAAGCTTTGCCGCCTGCCCCACCGCAATCAAAGTAATGGATAAGAATAACGCCGCAAGCAAAGGCAGGAAACGGAGCATGAAACAGCATATCGTAAAGATACAAACGTCAAACGCAAATACGATAGGCACGTATACAAGCGCGTATATACTCGCTTTGCCCAAATTCGCCACGAACGCCGTCCAAAAAGGCGTTTCCGCATACGCGGACATTTTATCGTTGAGTAGGCTTCCCACCGTGAAGTAGCAAAGGGTATCGATAAATCTCTTTACCAAATACACAAGCACACAGCCCAAGGCAACGAGGAAAAGCTCCAAACGCATTGTCATGAGCAGGTCGAATACCTGCTTAAGCGATCCGCCTTCCCCGAAAATCGCCTCAACGTATTTCGCAGGCTCTTCTAATTCGGGGGTAAAGAAGGATCTAAACACGTTTTGTACGTTTACCCAAAGCCCTTTCACCGCAGGCGTAGAAGCGATTTCAATGAGTTGGGGCAGTAAAAACGCCGAATACAGCGCCCCTGCCACAAGCAACATAACCAGTTTATATAACAGCAGTTTATAATTCTGCTTGAAATTTTCCATTAACAATCGAATACTGTTTGCAAATCTCATAATTCCCTCGAATTAATACTTTTTTAAGTCCGCGCGTTCGATTTGGTCGCGGTCGAAATAAGCAATTTGCATACGCACGAAATACAGCATAAATAAAATCGTATACAATGCCGTCGTAAGCAACGTAAAGACGAGCCTGCTAGGGACGAAGACCGCGCAAAGACAGATGATCGCTTCCGTAGAGAGCAAGAACAAAATTTGACCGCCTAAAATCCGCCACTTGACGGGCGTGACGAGCTGGTGGGCATATTGAAGCGCCTCTATCGCTCTAAAGCCCGTAATCTGCATACAGGGCAGCCATAAATAAATCAAGCCCACAAGGTAAAGAAGCAAGACGTGCATTGCAACATAAAAGAGTATCGAAAGCACGTTTGCAAGCACCGTTATGGGAAGCATGGACATAACGTACACCACCGCCGACGTGAGCAAAGCCCAAATTTCGTATACCGCTACGAACAAAAGCGCGTAGCCGCAGGTGGAAATAAAGTTGTCGTTGATTTTCGAGAAAAGCCCGTTGAAGGTCTTCTTCCCTATGCGGAAGTGCTTTTCCAAAAACGCCATAATAAGCGCCACGCAAGGCACGATAGCGATAATGCCAAGAATACCGAATACCACCGATTGCCAGTTGCCAAAGCTCAAAATGGAAATGGCGTGGAAAAGCTCTGAAAAGCTCCATGCGGCGATATTCCCCGAAAGCGATTCCGTCAATACCTTGCTGATTGCAACCTCGTCCGTAGAAAGAGATAGCAAAAACGCAGGCAAAATCGCAAGCGGAACAATATAAAAGAAATTCTTTGTGATATATTTTGCTGATTGCCGAGTATATTTCATAACTAGTCCTTTCTCCGTCTGCGCGGATTTTTACTTATATATTGTAGCATAAAAAAGTAATTATGTAAAGTCTTTTCATAAAAAAAAGGAGCTGGATGCTCCTTTTTTCTTTTCTATTAAAGTTTTTGCAAGGTTTCCATGACGTAATCGCCAAATTCTTGGCAGGTAGCGCCCGTATCTCTACCCGTAATGACGAGCTTTTTCTCTTCAAACGAGCAAATATCCAGCGCGCGTTCCAGCTTATCCGCCCTATCCTGCAAGCCGATATGGGATAAGAGCATAACGCAAGCGCGAAGCATGGAACAAGGGTCTGCGTATTGACCTCTGCCTTCGGTAATCATACGGGGCGCGCTGCCGTGGATAGCCTCGAACATGGCATACTTCTTACCGATATTCGCGCAGCCTGCCGTACCTACGCCGCCTTGGAATTCCGCCGCCTCGTCCGAAATGATATCGCCGTAGAGGTTGGGGAGCAACAGCACCTTGAAATCACGGCGACGTTTTTTATCTACGAGCTTTGCCGTCATGATATCCGCATACCATTCGTCCGTGATAATGTCGGGATACAAATCCCCTACTTTATGGCAATCTTCAAAGAAGTTTCCGTCCGTCGTCTTGATAACGTTGGCTTTGGTGACGAGGGATACTCTGTTCAAGCCGTTCTTATGCGCGTAATCGTACGCAAGACGGGCAATTCTATCCGAACCTTGTTTGGTCGTGACGGTGAAGTCTACCGCCAAATCCTCGGTGATATTGAACCCCGACGAACCGATTGCATAACCGCCTTCCGTGTTTTCACGGAAAATCGTCCAGTTGATCCCCTCTTCGGGTACTTTGACGGGACGGATATTCGCAAACAAGTCCAGCGCCTTTCTCATCGCTACGTTCGCCGATTCAATATTCGGCATACCGCTGCCCTTTTGAGGGGTGGTCGTGGGGCCTTTCAAAATGATATGGCAAGCTTTGAGTTCCGCCATAACGTCGTCGGGAATCGCCTTCCCTTTTGCAATACGGTTTTCAATAGTAAGCCCCTCGATATCCTTAAATTCTACCTTGCCTGCTTTCACGAGGTCGGCAAGAATAAATTCAAGCACCCGTCTTGCTTGCGCGGAAATGATAGGACCGATACCGTCCCCACCGCAAACGCCGATTTTGATACAATCAAGCGCGTTATAGTCCACGAAATCGCCCTGCGCCTTCATATCCTCTACGCGCGTGAGCTGATCCGCCATAAGTTTTCTAAATTTCTCGCAAGCCAAGTCAAGCTGGGCTTTATATTCTTGTTTTTCCATTCTCTTACCTCTGATTTTTCGTATAATTCAAGCAACCGCCTGCCAAAAGCATTTCCCTTTGACGAGCGGACAAGTTCAAGCAAAGTTTTGCCTCTTTCCCGTTTGTTTTATTGACGAGCGTCGCCTCGTTTGCGCCTTTTACCGCATCGGCAAAGCCTACGATTTCCAAACTGTCCCCTTCGGCGAAGTTATTGTAATCGTCGGGGTTCGCCAAGGTCATGGGTACGATACCGAAGTTGATAAGGTTCGCTACGTGAATACGCGCAAAGCTCTTCGCTACAACCGCTTTAATCCCCAAGTACAATGGTACGAGCGCCGCGTGTTCTCTCGACGAGCCTTGACCATAGTTCGCGCCGCCAAGGATAATACCGCCGCCCTTCGCCTTCGCGCGTTCGGGGAAATCCTTATCGCATACGGTAAAGCAAAATTCCGAAAGTTTGGGTACGTTGGAACGGTACGGCAACACCTTCGTGCCTGCCGGCATGATATGGTCGGTGGTGATATCGTCGCCAACCTTCAAAATTAACTCGCAGGCAAGGTCTTTATCGGGAGCTTTCCCTACGGGAATCGGCTTAATGTTGGGGCCTCTTTCCACCGTCACTTGCTCCATTTCTTCCACGCTTGCGGGCATTTCAATGAGGTTATCGTTGATCTTGAACGCCTTGGGCATTTTCAGCTTAGGCGCCTTGCCAAGGGTCGTAGGATCGGTAAATACGCCCGTCAACGCCGATGCCGCCGCCGTTTCGGGGGAAACCAAATAGACCTGCGCATCCGCAGTGCCGCTGCGCGCAAGGAAATTTCTATTAAAGGTACGAAGGCTAACCCCTGCCGAATTCGGCGAGAACCCCATACCGATACAAGGTCCGCAAGCACATTCCAAAATTCTTGCGCCCGCATTGATTAAATCAGCAAGCGCACCGCACTCCGCAAGCATGGTGTATACCTGCTTGGAGCCGGGAGAAATGGACAAGCTGACGGACGGGTGCACCGTTTTACCTTTGAGCATCGCCGCTACGGTAAGCATATCCGCAAGCGAGGAGTTGGTGCAAGAGCCGATACAAACTTGGTTAATCTTCATGCCCGAAAGTTCGGCAACGCTCTTGACGTTGTCGGGGCTGTGGGGACAAGCCGCCAAGGGTTTGAGCGCGGACAAATCTACCGTATATTCCGCATCGAACACAGCATCCGCGTCCGAGGAAAGTTCCACCCAGTCCTCTACGCGGTTTTCCGCTTTCAAAAAGGCTTTGGTGATTTCGTCGGAAGGGAATAAGGAGCTGGTTGCGCCAAGCTCTGCACCCATGTTGGTAATGGTGGCGCGCTGAGGCACGGAAAGGGTTTTTACCCCTTCGCCTGCATATTCGACGATTGCGCCGACACCGCCCTTAACACCAAGCTGGCGAAGAACTTCCAAGATGACGTCTTTTGCGCCTACGTAGTCGGAAAGCTTGCCAACGAGGTTCACCCTAATCATTTTGGGCATGGTGATATAGTACGTACCGCCGCCCATAGCCACGGCTACGTCCAAACCGCCTGCTCCCATACCCAGCATGCCGATACCGCCCGCTGTGGGGGTATGGCTGTCCGAGCCGATAAGTGTTTTGCCGGGTTTGGAGAATCTTTCTAAATGTACTTGATGGCAAATGCCGTTGCCAGGACGGGAAAAACGGATACCGTGTTTCTTCGTCACCGTTTGAATGTAGCGGTGGTCGTCCGCGTTTTCAAAACCTGCCTGTAAAGTGTTGTGGTCTATGTAGGCTACGGAAAGTTCGGTTTTTACACGGTCTATTCCCATCGCCTCAAATTGAAGATACGCCATCGTACCCGTTGCGTCTTGGGTAAGCGTTTGGTCGATTTTTAAACCGATTTCCTTGCCCGTGACCATTTCACCGCATACGAGGTGTTCTTTGATGATTTTTTGCGCTATTGTATAACCCATAATTAAAGCTCTCTATTCAATTTACTTCTGCCCTCTTTGCTGTACGCTTCGTACAAGCCTTCGAGCTCCTCTTCGCCCATAACCGTCGTTCTGCCGTCTGCGTACAGTCCGTCGATCGCCTTCTTCATTTCTTGCACAATCCAGTCCTGTTTGCCAACCTGCTTTTCGGGCGCAAGCTTGTAGTGCTTGTTAATCCAGTAAGCAATCCCTGCAAGCCCCGAAGTGTTGGAAATGGAAACTTCGGGCGGACGGTTCAAAATCTTTTCCGTGTCGAAAATGTTATAAATTTCCGCATCCTTCATCATGCCGTCGGCGTGAACGCCCGCACGGGTAAGGTTGAACGCGCTACCGACAAAGGGTGTCATAGGCGGAATATCGTAGCCGAGTTCCTTTTCAAAGTACTCGCCGATTTCCGTAATCGCCGTCGTGTCCATGCCGTCGAGGGTACCGCGAAGGGATGCGTACTGCATAACCATTGCCTCGGTGGGAACATTGCCCGTTCTTTCACCGATACCAAGCAAGGAGCAGTTTACGCCGCTTGCACCAAACAACCAAGCGCTGACTGCGTTCGCAACCCCCATGTAGAAATCGTTATGACCGTGCCATTCTAACATTTCCGAAGTCACGTCCGAATAATGGTGCAAGCCGTAAACGATACCGGGTACGCTTCGAGGGGGCGCTGCACCCGTGAAAGGTACGCCGTAGCCCATCGTGTCGCACATACGGATCTTGACGGGGATTTTCGTTTGCTTGGAAAGGTTGACAAGCTCGTTTACGAAAGGTACTACGAACCCATAGAAGTCCGCACGCGTCAAATCCTCCAAGTGGCAACGGGGAGATATCCCTGCTTCAAACGCCTGCTTTACTACGGCAAGATAATGGTCGAACGCCTGCTTTCTCGACATGTTCAATTTCTTGAAAATGTGATAATCGGAACAGCTGACAAGGATACCCGTTTCCTTGATACCGATATCGCGCACCATTTCAAAGTCCTCTTTCTTGGCTCTGATCCAAGTGGTGATTTCGGGGAACTTGTACCCAAGCTCCATACATTTTTCAATGGCATCTCTGTCCTTTTTCGTATAAACGAAAAACTCGCTTTGGCGAATAATCCCTTTAGGTCCGCCAAGGCGTGCAAGCAATTTGTACAAATGCACAATTTGTTCCGCCGTGTACGGCGCACGAGATTGCTGACCGTCGCGGAAGGTGGTGTCCGTCA
>JAFVTA010000013.1 GCA_017503525.1 Clostridia bacterium
ATCATTTAACGCATAAACCTCAATTCCTAACGCCTTTATCCGTTGAAAAACTCTCCAAACAGTCATTCGGGAACAACTGCAAAGAGTAGCGATTTGCTCTTGTTTATTGCCTTTTTGGTAATATTCAATGATTAATTTGTATTTTGACATAATTTTCTCCTATTTTATCGCCCTTTTTTACCCATAGCGGTAGATACAGAAAAATGTAACATTTGAGGAACCACCCCGTTTTTTTGATCGATTTTTGACTTTACAAGAGTTTTTTAAGAGAAAAAAAGTAGTCACTCTCCGAGAAGAATGACTACTAAAACCTTATTTTTTAATTAAAAATTGAATTTTTACCGCTTTTTAGGGTTAATTGTTAGCCCCTAGGATTACGGATATTAGCTTGCGCCGCGGACAATCTTGCGATGGGAACGCGGTAAGGCGAGCAGGAAACGTAGGAAAGGCCAATTTCGTGGCAGAATTCGATGGACGAAGGATCGCCGCCGTGTTCGCCGCAGATACCAAGGTGCATGTTGGGACGAACTGCTTTACCGCCGTCTACCGCAAGCTTCATAAGCTTGCCAACGCCCGTCGTATCCAATCTTGCGAAAGGATCGGATTCGTAGATCTTGTTTGCATAGTATGCAGGCAAGAACTTACCAGCGTCGTCACGGGAGAAACCGAACGTCATCTGCGTCAAGTCGTTGGTACCGAAGCAGAAGAATTCTGCTTCTTTTGCAAGCTCTTCCGCCGTCAAGCAAGCACGGGGAATTTCGATCATCGTGCCTACTTCATATTTGAGCGTGATACCGCTTGCTGCGATAACTTCTTCCGCCGTCTTTACAACGATATCTTTAACGAACTTCAATTCCTTGGGTTCGCCGGTAAGAGGGATCATGATTTCGGGAACGAGGTTCCAGTCAGGATGCTTCTTCATAACGTTGATCGCTGCTTTGATAACCGCTTTCGTCTGCATAACCGCGATTTCGGGATAGGTGACGGAAAGACGGCAGCCACGGTGACCCATCATGGGGTTGAATTCGTGAAGGCCGGAAATGATATCTTTGATTTCCATAACCGTCTTGTTCTGCGCGTTTGCAAGAACTTCGATTTCGTATTCGCTGGTAGGAACAAATTCGTGAAGAGGAGGATCGAGGAAACGGATCGTCACGGGATAACCGCCGAGCGCTTCGAACAAGCCTTCAAAGTCAGCCTGCTGCATAGGTTCGATCTTCGCAAGCGCTTTTTCTCTTTCTTCAACGGTGTCGGAGCAGATCATTTCGCGGAATGCGCCGATTCTGCTGGGATCGAAGAACATGTGTTCCGTACGGCAAAGGCCGATACCCTGTGCGCCGAATGCAACCGCTTGCTGTGCGTCTGCAGGGCTGTCTGCGTTCGTTCTTACGCCGAGCGCTTTATACTTGTCCGCAAGGTCCATGATACGTCCGAAGTAGCCGGAGTTGGGGTCTGCAGGAACGGTCTTGATAAGGGTGTCATAAATATTACCCGTGGAACCGTCAAGGGAAAGCACGTCGCCTTCGCGGAAGATTTTACCAGCGAGTTCGAACCACTTTTCTTCTTCGTGCATTTTGATGTCGCCGCAACCGGATACACAGCAGGTACCCATACCGCGTGCAACAACCGCTGCGTGAGAGGTCTGACCGCCGCGTACGGTAAGAATACCTTGCGCGTACTTCATACCTTCGATATCTTCGGGGGAAGTTTCCAAACGAACGAGGATAACGTTTTCACCCTTCTTGCCTTCTACAACTGCGTCTTCTGCGGTGAATACGATCTTACCTGCAGCCGCGCCGGGAGAAGCCGCGATACCCTTACCAACGACGTTGTTCTTATCCGCGTCTTTAAGCGCCTTTGCGTCGAATTGAGGGTGAAGGAGCATGTCAAGGCTCTTTGCATCGATTTGCATAAGAGCTTCTTGTTCGGTGATCATGCCTTCGTCGATCAAGTCGCAAGCGATCTTGATAGCAGCTGCAGCCGTTCTCTTACCATTACGGGTTTGGAGCATGTAAAGCTTGCCGTCTTGAATGGTGAATTCCATATCTTGCATATCGCGGTAGTGATTTTCAAGGATACCGCAAACTTTAAGGAACTGTTCGTAAGCTTCGGGGAATACGCCCTTCATTTGCGCGATGGGCATAGGAGTACGAACGCCTGCAACAACGTCTTCGCCTTGCGCGTTGGTCAAGAATTCGCCCATAAGACCCTTTTCGCCCGTTGCGGGATTACGCGTGAACGCAACGCCCGTACCGGAAGTTTCACCCATATTACCGAACGCCATCATTTGTACGTTAACTGCGGTACCCCAGCTGTAAGGGATATCGTGGTCCATACGGTAGATGTTCGCACGGGGGTTGTCCCAAGAACGGAATACCGCTTTTACAGCCTCGAAAAGCTGTTCTTTGGGATCGGAAGGGAAATCCTTGCCAAGTTGCTTTTTGTATTCTGCTTTGAACTGGTTAGCAAGGTTCTTCAAATCGTTTGCGTCAAGCTCAACGTCTTGCGTGACGCCCTTTGCTTCTTTCATTTCGTCGATGAGTTTTTCAAAATACTTCTTACCGACTTCCATTACGACGTCGGAGAACATTTGAATGAAACGGCGATAGCAGTCCCAAGCCCAACGGGGGTTGCCCGATTTAGCCGCGAGGGTATTTACTACTTCTTCGTTAAGACCCAAGTTCAAGATGGTGTCCATCATACCGGGCATGGAAGCGCGCGCACCCGAACGAACGGATACGAGCAAGGGATTTTCCTTGTCGCCGAACTTCATACCGCAAACCTTTTCCATCTTTTCGATGTATTCCATGATTTCCGCCTGAATGTCGGGGTTAATTTGTCTGCCGTCTTCGTAGTACTGCGTACAAGCTTCCGTGGAGATGGTAAAGCCTTGGGGTACGGGAAGACCAATGTTGGTCATTTCCGCAAGGTTTGCACCCTTACCGCCGAGGATATTACGCATCGTTGCATTGCCTTCCGTGAAGAGATAGCAATATTTCTTTGCCATAATTTATTTCCTCCAAATTGATTTTTTATCGTGATTACAAAAGACAAACGCGCGTGGGCGCGCTCGTCCATACTCCATTGTAATATAATTTGTAAAAAATATCAAGCTTTCTTGCCCCCTTTTTGCGATTTTTTCGTTATTGAGCGCAATTTTTTCACTTGTTTTCATAAAAAGCCCCCCGACGGAACTCCGTCGGGGGGTTTGCATGTTTACCAAATAACAATTTCGCCGTTGTCGTTATAATGCCAGTAGTTGCCCGATACGGTGGGCTGGCTTTCGCTGTAATAATAACGGGTTGCGCCTGTCAATTTGTAGTTAGAGCTACCTATGCTTATGCCTGACCAATCATTTGCCGTGCCTTTATAATATACGCTCGTTAAGCTGTCGCAAGAAGAGAACGCATCATAGCCGATACTTGTCACGCTGTTACCGATTACCACGCTCGTTAAGCGGGAGCACCGAGCGAACGCATAATAGCCGATACTTGTCACGCTGTTGCCGATTACCACGCTCGTTAAGCTGTCGCAAGAATAGAACGCATAATAGCCGATACTTGTCACGCTGTTGCCGATTACCACGCTCGTTAAGCTGGTGCAATTATAGAAGGCATAAGCGGATATCTTGGTTGCCGTGGTAAGGGTTACTTCCGTTACCAACTGGTTATTGATATATAAGTTCTTTGCATAATATAACGGGTTAGCAAAAAAATTACCAAACGAGACTTGCGCCCAGCCGTCTATTGTGCCTGTATAATATACGCTCGTTAAGCTGTTGCAAGAAGAGAACGCAGAATAGCCGATACTGGTCACGCTGTCACCGATTACCACGCTCGTTAAGCTGTCGCAATACTCGAACGCATAATTGCCGATACTGGTCACGCTGTCGGGGATTACCACGCTCGTTAAGCTGTCGCAAGAAGAGAACGCCTTATTGCCGATACTGGTCACGCTGTCGAGGATAAGAATAGATGCCATTCTGTCGCAATTATAAAACGCATAATCCGCAATCACTTTTGTGTCTTCGTGTATAGTATAATTGCTGTAATTTGCATTTGCCCCCCCTATCAATGCATAATAGGGATTATCTGCACTGCCAAGATATTTGCAATTTCCGTATTCATTAAATATAAGCTTATCGCAATCAGCGAACGCCTCATAGCCGATACTGGTCACGCTGTCGGGGATAACCACGCTCGTTAAGCTGGTGCAATCCTTGAACGCCCTATCGCCGATACTGGTCACGCTGTCGGGGATTACCACGCTCGTTAAGCTGGAACAATCCCCGAACGCATACTCGCCGATACTGGTCACGCTGTCACCGATTACCACGCTCGTTAAGCGGGAGCACCGAGCGAACGCATAATTGCCGATACTTGTCACGCTGTCGGGGATAACCACGCTAGTTAAGCTGTTACAAGAATAGAACGCATAATTGCCGATACTGGTCACGCTGTCGGGGATGATTACGGAAACAATGCTTTTTTTATTGTTAAATGCATTATCATAAATACTCCTTACAGGCACCCCTTTATATGTATCGGCAATGCGCACGCGCTTTGCCGTGCCTTCGTAGCCTATCACCTCTGCATAGCTTCCGTCTGCGGATAAATCGTATACTACACCTTCCGTTGCGCCTACCAAGGCATGGCAAACGGTACATTCGCCCGTGTCATCGGGGGTATGCTCTGCCTTGTTCTTAGTTTCCGTACAAGTTCCGCAGGCGTACCAGTGGTAGGAATTGTCGTAGCTGTATCCCGTTCTCCAAGCGTGCCCTGCCTTATTTGTATAATTTTCCACCACGGTTTCACCACAAATGGTACAGGTGTTGGTATCGTATCCCTGCGCCTGACAGGTGGGCGCGGTGGTCACCGTATCCCAGTTATGGTCGTTAGGTGTACCCTTTTTCCATTCGATTACGCTACAATCAGAGCATATGCGATAAAAGATACGCTGTTCGCAAGAGATATCGCCGTCGGTAAATACTTGCCAAGCGCCAAAATTATGGCCGTTTGAGCCTTTTAGCCAAGCAAGGAAATCTTCTTCCGTGCCCGTATTGCCATTAGCCAGCCAAATTTCGTACGCAGACTTACCGTCTTCGCCCTGGTCGCCTTTGTCACCTTTTTCGCCCTGGTCGCCTTTGTCACCTTTTTCGCCCTGAGGACCTTGTTCGCCCTTCAGCCAATTTAAAAAGTCGAGTTGCGTACCCGTATAGCCTTTACCCAGCCAAATTTCGTATGCGGATTTACCGTCTTTGCCGTCTTCCCCTTTAATGCTTGCCAGCCATTCTTCATAGGAAAGGGGCGTTTCGCCCTTTGCCTCGGCGTATACCACATACTGGGCATACACTTTTTCCATTTCCGATTTTTCCGCGGTTTCACCCTTATCGCCGAAATCGCACCCTGCAAACCCAAACACCGTTGCACCGACGAACGCAAGGGATAATAAGCCGAGCAATAAGCCTTTTCTCTTCATTTTTTACCTCCAAAGCCCAATGCCTTTGGCATTGTCATAAAATTATTGTAGCATGTTTGCTTGCCGTTGTCAATTATTTCCATAAACAAAAAAAGAGAACGGCGTTCTCTTTTTTTGTTTTATCCTTGTTTGTTTTTAGGCGTTCCCACGGGGATATCGTCCGCGTACACAACGTCGTGGTTAAGCATGTCGTCACCCAAACGTTCTTTTTGCACCTTCACACACAGAAATTCAAGGAGCATACCGAACTGCCAACCCAAGAAAAGCACCACCATAACCCCAAGCAGGTACGCAATGAAGGTCGCCTCGAACGTACCGAACAAATCCAAAAAGTAAATGGAAGCGCCACCATAAGGGTCCATTTGGAAGTTGGATTTGTGGAAGAAGAAATTGAGCAAAACGCCAAAGCCGATTACCGAATACATAAATACGATGGCTTTCCCTAAACTCTTCCAATCCGTTTTGACTTGCCCCGTTAAAATGAGGTAAATTCCCATTAGGGAAGCGAGCATATGGCACAGCGCCTCGCCCGTGCGCTGTATATCCGCCGCCGTTTTATAATTGAACACATAGGAATACTCGGGGCTGATAAACAGCGCGATAAACATACCCACCCATAAAAAGGCGATTGCCGAAAAGGCGTACTCTTTCACCTTATCGCTCATAAAAAC
The DNA here is from genome assembly GCA_017503525.1 of Clostridia bacterium. Taxonomy (GTDB): domain Bacteria; phylum Bacillota; class Clostridia; order Christensenellales; family Borkfalkiaceae; genus Scatosoma. Next base: position 6,150 of record JAFVTA010000013.1, read on the forward strand.
GGTGAGCGGAATGACCGTGAAGATCATGGGGCTGATATTTCCCAGCGTTTGGAAGCCCTTTTCCAGCCAGCCTTGGTGATACATGCCGATATTCCAAATGAAGTAGAACACGATATCCAAAATCACGAAGACGATATTAAAAATTTTCGTATTGATATGCTCTCTGTAAAAACAGATTAGGGTGAGGCTGACGAAGAATACCGACGCCAAAATCCCCAGTACAAGCATCATGTCCATACTGCGACTACTCCTCTTCTGCGCTGTCCTCTTCCTCTAACGTAGGATCCTCGTATTCCCAAACGATTTCAATGCCGTTCGCCTTGAAATCTGCCGCCCAGCCCTCGGGCTTTTCCTCTTCTTTAATATACGCATAAATCACCATCTCCATGTTGGTGAACGCATTACTGCCTATCACTTCCAAGCTTTCGGGCAGGATAATTTCCTTAAGCTCGGGGCAGTTTTTAAACACTTCCGCGCCCATGCTTTCCAAATTTTCGGGCAGGGTCACGCTGGTAAGCGCAAGACAGTTCTCGAAGATATTGTCCCCCATGCTCTTTAAGTCGGTAGGCAAAACGATTTCTTCCAAGCTTTCGCAGCCCTTGAAAACATCATCCCCCATGGTGACGACCGTCGAGGGCATTTCCATGGAAGTCAAGTTCGTGCAGCCTGCAAACGCCTCGTCCTCAATGGTTAAAATACCGTCCAAAAGGTGGATACTCGTAATGCCTACACAATCCTTAAACGCGCCGGCTTGAATCCCAAGCACCTTTTTTTCGTTGTGGTACGCACCGATATAAACGTCCCCCGACAAGCCCTTATAACAGCCGGAAATTAAACAATAATTCCACTCCTCGGTTTCACTTTTACCCTCGTGAGCGACGGTGTATTCGATACCTTCCGTGGTTTCATATTCCCAAATGGCTTTAATCACCACGTCACGGGTGACTTGGCGGTAAGAACCGCTCCATTGTAAGAAAAAGCAGCCTTCCTTGGTGACAGTGGGAGGGTTTGCATTATGCCCTTGCGTGACCTTTTGCACGGGATCGCCCGAAAGCAAAGTACCACCATTGAGATCGAAAGTGACGGTGTACACCTTCTTCCCTGCAAAGAAAATTAATATGAGCATGATGGCAATCGCCACAAATTCCACACCCAAAACAATCAACAGTCTTATTCTTTGTTTGAGTTTCATAAACTTCGCTCCTCAATCCAACTTATTCTTATTGTACCACACTTTGCGTGGTTTGACAATAAAAAATAGGGACTTTCGCAAAATTTTCATTTTTTAAGGCTCGTCCATGACGGACGAGCCTTGTTTTTTACATATCAACCTCGCTTAGCGATAACCTCGTTTTTAAATTGTTCCACGCTCTCCCACCAGTCCTCGGAAAGACCTTGACGGCGCAAATATTCCTCCCAAACATCGGTAAACGGCAGGAATTTTACCCGTTCGTGCATGTACAATACCTTGGTGAGGTCGTTTTCGTCCTGCGCTTTTTTCATTTCTTCGTAGGGTTGGAGCAACGCGCAAAGGAGCGCTTTATGCATAGAGCGTACCCCCAACACAAACGCGCACAAGCGGTTGATGCTTGCATCAAAATAATCGAGCGCAATCATAACCTTTTTATCGGCGTTATTTCTAATAATTTCCTTGGAAAGCTCTTTCAATTCATCGTCGACGATCACGACGTGGTCGCTGTCCCAGCGCACGGGACGGGATACGTGCAATTGCAGTTTATCATAGAAAGCAAGCATAGCAGGAATTTTATCGCTAACCACTTCCGTAGGGTGATAATGCCCCGTATCCAGCAAACAGCACATACCGCGCGTCGCCGCATAGTTTTGATAAAACTCGTTGCTGCCTACCGTATAACTTTCCACACCGATACCGAACACTTTACTTTCCACGGCAGGAATAACCCATTCCTTGTCGTATCCTTCCAGCATTTCGTCCAGCGATTTGATCAAGCGCTGACGAGGCCCCAAACGGTCGGCAGGAATATCCTTATACCCATCGGGAATCCAAATATTTACCGCGCAGGGACTGCCCATTTCCTTGCCCATTTGCGCCGCAATTTTTAAACAAGCTTTGCCGTGGCGCACCCAGAATTTTCTTGTTTCCTCGTCGGGAGAGGAAAGGGAAAGCCCGTTTTTCATGTTGGGGTGGCCAAAGAATGTGGGGTTGAAATCCACACCCTCAAGCCCGTTGTCCTTCGCCCACTTTACCCAAGGCGCGAAATGCTTATATTCGTACCCGTCACGGTCGATTTTGCCTTTATCCTCGCCGAGAAGAGCGTAGCAAGCGTGAATATTGATCCTCTTTTTACCCGGCATAAGCGCAAACGCGCGCGTTAAATCAGCAAAGAGCTCCTCCGGCGTTCTTGCACGCCCGGGATAGTTGCCCGTCGTTTGAATACCTCCCGAAAGAGACTCGCTTCCGTCAAACCCGATTACGTCGTCCCCTTGCCAGCAATGTACGCTGACGGCAATTTGGCTTAATCGCTCAATTGCCTGTTCGGTATCCACGCCGAATTTTGCATAAAGTTCTTTACTTTGTTCGTATCTCGTCATTTTCTTACACCTCCAAAACACCTTCCAAGGGCGTAAGCCCCCACAAATCCGCCAACCCCTTCAAAATTTCATCAGGAATAACGTTAACCACTTTGCCGTGCGCAAGCATATAAATCTGCGCCGTCTTTTCCACCGTTTCGATCAAGCCGAACGCCTCGTCCATCGTTCTGCCCGTGCCGTAAATGCCGTGATTCGTCCATACGACAAGACGGAAGGTTTTCATTTTCTCCGCCGTCGCTTCGCCGATTTCGTTCGTTCCACAAACCATGCAGGGCAATACCCCTACGCCGTCGGGGAATACCACGATACATTCGGTGTTCGATTGCCACAGCTTATGCGTGAACTCCTTTTCGTCCGTCGAACAAATGGTGTTCATGGCAATCGTATAGGTGGGGTGAGAGTGCATAACGACTCTATGTTCGCTGTCCACTTCCAAACGAGCGATATGGCTCATCATATGGGCAGGAAATTCGGAAGTGAATTTTCCCCCGTCCTTATATCCCCATAAAAGTTCCGCACTCGTACCGTCCTTTGCGATACGGACGATACCGAGGTTGGTTTCAGGGTCGGTTTCTACATTTTTAAAATACTTGCCCGTACCCGTGACAATAAAGATTTTCCCGATAAGCTTGCTTGCGTCAAAGCCCGTGGGGATTACACGGATTACCTTATTTAAGTTTAAATATTTACCTACTTCCTTTTCGTCCAGCATGTAGCTGATATTACCGCCGTTTCTTTCGTCCCAACCAAGACGGTACATATTTGCCGTTGCCCTGCACATTTCCTGCACAAAAGGCGCTTTTTTAATGTTTTTCATTTTTTATACCTCTTTAATATCAAACGAATTTTTTACAATTTTCCGTCCTTCAAGAACGCTTGCGCACGCACCTGCCCCCACCATTTGCATGATAAGATTACCGATTGCCGTACCCTCCGCAGGGCCTGTAATGATACGCTTGCCTGTTTTTTCTTTCGTAAGCTCGTTTAAAAACGTGTTTTGGCTACCACCACCGATAATGTGCAGGGTATCGTATTTTTTACCCGTAATTTGCTGTAAGTCCCGAATGCTCTTATCATAGCTTATTGCCAAGCTTTGGTAAATACAATGCGCCGTTTCCCCCACCGAAAGGGTTTTCCCTATCGCGGAATAGATTTCCTCTTTCATGCTCTTGGGGGCAAAGAACCGTCCGTCGTTTACGTCAAAAACTTCGGGGACGGGAGAGTTTCTTGCCATATCGGCAAGCTCCGCAAAGGAATACTCCTTTTCCAGCTCCTTTCTAAACTGCTGGATAATCCAAAGCCCCATAATGTTCTTTTGCAAACGGTAGTTTCCGTGTACGCTCCCTTCGTTGGAATACCCAAGCTCTTTCGCGGTATCGCTTGTGAGCGCCAAGGGCTGTTCTACGCCAAGCAACGACCAAGTACCGCTGGAAATATACGGGGAGTTATCGAAGATAGGAGCCGCCAACACCGCGCTTGCGGTATCGTGCGTGGCAGGCAAAATCACCTGCGCGTTGTACCCAACTATTTCCCGCACTTCTTTGGAAAGCTCTCCAACGGCGGACGAGGGCGCAGTAAGCGGTGTAAAGAGAGACGCTTTGTAGCCAAGCTTTTTGAGAATTTCCCCCGACCATGTACGCGTTGACGAATCCACCAGCCCCGTCGTCGTAGCGTTGGTGTATTCCTGCTTTTTTACCCCCGTCAAACGGAAATGAAAATAATCGGGGAGCATGAGCAAGCTTTCCGCTTTATCCAAAAGCCCCTTTTCCTTATCGTCGTACAATTGATAAATCGTGTTAAAAGCGGCAAACTGTATACCCGTTTTTGCAAACAACTCGCCAAAAGGAATGATTTGGTGTACCTTGTTAATCGTCCTTTCCGTGCGCGAATCGCGGTAGCAATAGGTCTTGCGCAAGGGCTTGTCCTCTTTGTCAAGCAATACGTAATCTACCCCCCACGTATCCACGCCTACGCTAACGGGAATTTTACCAAGTTCTTTCGCGCGCTTTAACCCGTTTACAATTTCTTGGAAAAGCCGATCGGTATCCCAAAACAGCGAACCGTCGATTTCCGTCGGCTGGTTGGAAAAACGGTAAATTTCCTGCGTTTGCATTTTCCCCTCTTCCAGCCAAGCCAAAATATGTCTGCCCGACGATGCGCCGATATCTATTGCCAAGTGATACTGCATACTCTCTCCTTTTCGCTTTTTTATATGATAACATATAAAAATACACTTGTCAATATATGTTAAAAATGTTGACGAATTAACATTTATATGATAGAATATGAACATAAATAAACAAAAGGAGAACAATCTTGCATTTACCGAATCGGCAAACAGACATTTTAAATCTCCTCAAGCAAACGCGTTCTGCAAGCGTGAAAACGCTTGCGGAAAAACTGTTCGTCAGCGAAATGACGATACGGCGTGATTTGAAGGAAATGCATGCGCTCGGATTGATAGAACGTACGCACGGCGCGGTATTTTTACCCGAAACTACGGAAGAGGTATCCATGTTTTTGCGTATGGCGAAAAACGCGAAGGCAAAAGAAAAAATCGCCACGAAAGCGCTCCCGCTTTTGCCTGAATTTTCCACGCTGTTTATCGACGGTTCCTCTACCGCGCTTGCATTGGTGCAAAGAATGAACCTGGATTTTAAAACGGTCGTCACCTACAATTTACAAGCCGCTTTGCAACTTTCTAAAAATGAAAAAGCCAAGCTTATTTTGCTTGGCGGAAACGTAGAACCCAACTCCGTTTCCACAACGGGAAGCTGGACGGTGCGGCAAATTAAAGAACTGCATTTTGACTTAATGATTTGCTCCACCGCCGCGGTGATCGGCGAGGATATTTACGAACGCTCGTTAGAACCCAAGGAAATCAAGTACGCCGCACTCTGCCAAAGCAAAAAGAAAATTTTACTGGTGGATAAAAGCAAATTCCAAGAAAACGGCACCTACCGCGTAGGTTGTTTAAAGGAATTTGATATGGTAATTACAGATTGAAAAAAGCCGTCCTAAGACGGCTTTTTTTTATTTCTTCTCTACAAAGACAAGGGCGATTAACGCGCTCATTGCGCTGGCGAACATAAACAGAACTCCGAACACCCCGATTAAAATGGTGACGAAGGGCTTGCCTGCTTCCGCATGCCAAACCAAAGTGATTCCCTCGTCCGTGACGAAGTGAAAACAAAAATACGCCGCGAACAAAACGAAAAGCCCGATTGCCAAAGTGATCAGTGAAAATCTATATAATTTTTTTCTATTCATGCCTTCTTTATCCTTTTATACGTTTGCAAATCCAACGCAAGGGTACTTGGATACTTCCTCGATGATGTCCTCAATTCTTCCGTTGGGATCCCAAAGCAACGCCGCAAACAACGCCGCAGGGAACATGATTTGATTTTCAAACATGCCGTCCTCGACCAAGCCCTGCAAAATCGGGTTTTTCCCGTTTTTTGCGATATAAGCGATCATTTGACGGACATATTCCGCATTCTTTAACCAGCCTGCTTGAACGATTTTCCAAAGCTTATTCTTTTTAACCTGTCTTTCTGCCAAATAGCTGTTCGTTCTTTCCCCCAAGATATAGGGTTGCGTAAAGTGCTCAAAGCTGCCCCAGTCCAAATTGACCATGCCTTTCATAACCGCGCCGAAACCGCCTTCATTCCCTCTTAAATTCAAAATCTTACCCGTGAAATCAATGGTATCGTTGAAGGTGTAAATTTGATCGGGAGAATAATGGTAAGGGAACGCTCCGCAGTCCTCCCAAACGATTTCCACACGGTTGTCGACCGTTTTGATTACGTCCAACTGGTTTTTAACCGACGTAGCGTGTAAACCGAACTGAATATGTAATTGAGGGTGCTTTTTAAGCAACGCATCCGCCGTATCGTTGACCAAATCGGTGACCACCTGCGCAACCGATTTTCCGCCGATATTGTCTTGTTCCATTTCCGTAAAGGACTGGAAGTAAATCCCGTCACCGCCGATATGCGCGTATTCTTCTTCGTATTTATTCAACACGGTTTCCTTGATTTCCTTTGCCGTGTCCTCGTTGAAATCTTCCAACATTTTGGAACAGTTCGTTCTCCAACCCCAAGCAAAGCCCCAAATCACCTTAATGCCCATCGAATGAGCGTACTCGACGATATCTTTGGCGTTGAGAGGCGCTACGTCGTTCCACATAACGACTTCGTTAAAACGCAAACGCGCCATATTCATGAAGAATTGACGGTAATCGTAAATCACGTGCCCCCAAGTCCAAATCGCTCTCGTTTTAATTTTAGGTGCGGTGCTAACCTGCCAATCTACCAGCTGTTCGTCAAAACGGTTCTCAAAGAAATGCTCGCCGTAAATACAGCCCGATTGATATAATTTTTTACCGCAATAACGATTGCAAAAATCCATACAACCGTACAAAACACCGTGCGCATCAAAGCCCGCAATCGCAATAATCTGCCCTTCCTCCTGCAAAGGATTTTTCCCTACGTAAATAGAATATCCCTCTGCTTGGCTGGGCACTTTAATCAAGCCCTTCTCTTTCAATGCCGATAAAATCGGGTTGGTTTTCACCTTCCCAACTACCAAAAGGTTGCGTTCCTTCGCTATCTCTTCGGTGAGTTCGCTTACCTTGATCATAGGCAAAACGTAAGTTAAATATCCCGATACCGTACCGGACAGTATATTCAACGCCGTTTTTTGCAAGCCTTTGTATTCGTCATAAACTAAAGTCCAACGATTTTCCATATTTTTAAATCGCTCCTATGTGTATTTCGTTGCGTTGGGCGTATTCTTCCCAAGAACTATATTTTAATTATACTTTTTTTCAAGTATTTTGCAATACCCTATCCCAAAAAAAGTACTCTAAAAATTTAGCATTCTTATCTTAGGATTTTCCAAGAACCTTGAACTAATCCTTTCTCGCCAGCACGACGAGGGTTTCAACGTGCTTGGTTTGGGGGAACATATCATACGGCTGTATTCTCTCAATTTCATAATACCCCGTACCCTTTTCAAAATCGGGATTTTTGATAAGCTCGCCGTCCTTTTCTATTAACCGCCCCGTCAAAATCCCCAAATCCCGCGCAAGCGTCGCAGGATTACAACTAATCAAAGTCAGCTCGGGGATACCGCTTTCTAAAAGAGCTTTACATACGCTTCGCGCGATACCTGCCCTAGGCGGATCTAAAATTAAGCGCACTTTTTCCCCTTGCTCTTTTTGCAAAACCTTGGGCAAATGCTCCTCGACGTATCCGCAGATATTCGTCATATTTTCCAGCTTGTTTTTTCTCTTCAAGGAATCCGCGCAACGCGATGCCTCTTCCTCTAATTCGATACCGTAAACGCGCTTGGCTTTCTTTGCGATCATGGCGGTGAGCAAGCCCCCTCCCGAATACGCGTCAATCACCACCTCGTCCCCCTCTTTGCAAACGGTTTTCAAGGCGTCCTTATACAGCTTGGTGCGTACGTTTTCATTGACCTGCAAGAAGGTGACGGGGCCTGCCTCGTAGCATATTCCCTGCTCCACAGCCTCGAATACCCCCCTACCGTGTACGAGTTGAAACTCTTTTCCAAAGATTACGTTGGTGTCGCGGTCGTTAAAATTCAAGTACAAACAAAACTCAAAAAAGTTCTTGGACAAGCGCTCGATAAGATAGGGAATATTCGGCAAAGCGCGCTTTACCGCCACCAGCGTGAATATGTATTTCCCGCCGATTTCGCGCGCGACGATATGGCGAAGTTCGCCCGTTTTGTTCACTTCGTCGTAGCCCTTGACCCCGCAGGCGTTCATGTAGTCTTTGAGTACGGCAATCAAGCGTTCCGCCCATTCGGGATGAATGGTGCAAGCGTTTACGGGTATGATACGGTGGCTGTGTTCGGCGTAAAAACCGATTACGCTCTCCCCGTTTTTATCCACTCCGATAGGGAGCTGTAATTTATTTCGGTACCCAAAAGGCAAATCGCTTTTCACCGCCACAGGGACGGCGATATCCATTCCGCCGATTTTCCTCAAAGCGTCTTGCACGAGCTTGCTTTTATAGCTAAGCTGGAAGGGATAGTCCATGTGTTGCAAGGCGCACCCGCCGCAACGCAAAGCCACGGGACACTTTTCGCGCACGCGCTCTTCCGCAGGCGTAATCACTTCCTCCACCTTACCGTAGCCGATATTGCCTTTAATTTTTAGCACTTTAAAGCGCACCTTCTCACCGGGTAAACAAGCAGGCACGAAAAAGGTTATCCCCTCGTGCCTGATAATACCTTCTCCGTTCGTACCTAAACCGTCAGTCACGGCGCAAACGATATCGTTTTTCTCTATCATATTCTCTTCCTCATTTGGTAATGCGTTTTACCAAAGTATTGACGGCGTACCGCCATTTGTACATCATGCTATCGTATACGACGAAGAACAGCGTTCCGCCGATTAAAATGACCGGTACAATATACGCATCGATGATGGGAATGGTGGTCGTCATGCCGAACACAAACTTCCAAATTAAGTACATCGTACCGTCGAACCACAGCGCCTTAACGGCACAGGCGAGCCAACGGTTGACTTTGATTTTTAATTGCAATTCATTGACAAGCGGATGCAATCCGAAGAATAAAATGAAGGGCAATAAATCGAAAAATCCCGCCGCGTTAAACATCAAAGAGAGCAGGCAGGTAGCGATATACGCTAACCCGTAGCCTAAATAGCTCTTTTTGGCAAGCGGCATCATGAGCGCGATACACCCGAATAGATACCCCGTAAAAAGCAAAATCGCGGAATACATACCCACGGTGAGCATAATCGTTGCCAGCGCGCAAGAGAGCGCCGACAGCGCAATTTCATAAGCGGATATCCTTTTCATTTAACGGCAGCCGCAGCACAGCGAGAATAAGCAATCAATGCACAAATAGGTATAACAGCAAGAAATGCAGTTAGAGCAAGCATTCCCCCCCATTTGCTCGTCGTTCATGGGCGCGTTGGCATAGGGGTTCTGATTTTGCTGGTTTTGATACGCCTGCTGTTTTTCATACTCGTTTTTAGCGTTCATTTTCCCGTACGCCGAACGGTATTTTTGGTTATCGGGGTCCATTTGTATGGCGATTTCAAGCTGTTTCTTGCTGTCGTTCGTCCAGTTCTTTTTATAGAATACGACCGCCTGCAAGTAATGCCACTCGGCGCTCCGTTCGTTGAACTCATCCAAAAGCGCCTGCGCCTCGGAAATTTTATTCTCTTTCAAAAGGGCGGTGATTTCCTCAAAAGAACTTACCCCGTCCGTCGTTTTGCTTTGTTCTTTTCTGGAAGAAGTGATTTCCATGTACGCCACTTCCAGCTTGGTTAAAAGACGCGCAGCCTCGTTCCCAGCCTCGCCGTCCAACCATCTGTCCTCTTTGGCTTTCTCCTTCATCTCTTCGTAGCGCGCTTTGATTTCTTCGTCCGTCGCACTCTCCGTCAAGCCCAAAAGTTCGTAATACTCTCTCATTGTTTATACTCCACTTGCTTATTTTTCGTGTTTTTTACGATTTTTATCCGTGCACCCGCTCATGACCCGTTTGGTCATCATGGGCAGTCCGCGCAGCAAAATATTATCCGATAAGTCGCGGTTAAAGCGGAACTCGATATTCGCCAAACTTTCCCGTATATCGAAGAAAACCGCATGGAAGACAAACTGGATTTCTTCGCCATGCGCCCCCGAAAGCAGTTGTTTTCTGCTCTCTCCGCCGTACGCAAGGCGGAAGGGATTGTACGCGCCTTTTTTTAAATCCTTATCGTAATCGTCCAACGCGTCGATTAAATATATCCACTTCCCAAGCGAATAAAAAAGTCTTTGCGTATACTCGGTACTCTTTTCCCCTAACGCGTAAACGGAAAACTCTTGCAGCATGTTCGCCGTAGCGTCCGCCGCCCGATCCAAGCTGTCCGCGCCCGATTTTTCCGTCCGTTCTTGGTTTTTGAGATTTTCGCGCACGATTTTCTCTATTTCGGGGTATTTCTTTTTCGCTAAACGAAACCCCTTTTTGAACCACAGGCGTTTGCCCCTGCCTCTATCCCCGTCCGCAATATCGTCTGTGTACTTATAGTACGCAAGAATGGTATTAAGCGCGCCGAGCCGTCTTGTTAGCTCGTCCACCGCCGCCATTTGACGGGAACGGATACAATGGGTAAGACAATGGCTTTTTTCAATCGTCACGTCCTCACCCAAGATATTATGGAGCAGGACGGAAAGAAAGGTGACGTCATAGGAAAGCCCCATGCGCGCGGCGTGACCGCACACCTCGCCTATTCCCTTACACACTCCGCAATACATAGCGCGGTACAAATTGTCGTCTTTGATAAATAAATACGGCGTATCCGCGCGAACGTACCCGAACATGTCCTTCTCCTTTTTCTTAGTATACCATATTGCCGATAGAAAGGCAATTCAATGAAACCGCCCTTTCTTATTTTTCACAAGAAACGACGGTTTTTTCACGTATTTAACAAATTGTTATGCTCGATTATTCTTCCGTTTTGGGTACGGGTACAACTTCGCCGTCCGCAAAGCGGAGAATGAGCTGGGACATTTTGCCCAAATCGTTTTCCACTACCGACTTAAAACGCAAGGGACGATAGCGCAAGTTCAAGAGGCTCTTGGGCGGTTTCATCGCCGTCAAGAGGTTTAATCTCTTAATCCCCTTAAAGCTATCCTTCACGTCGTTGCCCGACAGCGCGTAGAGTACGTCCTGCGGGAATTTATAAGGATTTGCCGTAGAGAGAACCACACAAGGGGTATTGTCCTTCTCGTTCTCTTTCAAACACTCCTCTTTGTACTTCGCCTGCACCGCAAGCGCAACGCCCGTGTGCGTATCCATAGCGTAGCCGTATTCCTCGAATACCTCGTACATCGCCTCAATGGTATCGTCCTCGGATGCAAAGCCGCCGAAAAACTCCTCGTCCAAAACCGCCTTTTCCTTCGCGGTAATTGAATACTCTTTCTTTTCCGCAAGGGAAGCCATACGCTCTGCGGTCAGCTCGGCGTTTCTGCCGCTGATTTCAAAGAGCAAACGCTCCAAATTCGAGGAAATCAAAATGTCCATAGACGGGGACATGGTGCGGTGGAAATTACGTTTTACGTCGTAAACGCCGTCCTTGAAGAAGTCCGCAAGGACCTTGTTTCTGTTGGACGCGCAAACGAGTTTTCTTACGGGCAAACCCATTTGTTTTGCGTACCAGCCTGCCAAGATATCGCCGAAATTCCCCGTGGGAACGACGAAATCAATTTTATCCCCCATCTCGATTTGACGGGAAGTGAGCAAGTCTACGTACGAGGAGAAATAGTATGCGATTTGAGGCGCAAGTCTGCCGAAGTTGATCGAGTTCGCGCTCGAAAGACGAACCCCCTTCTTTGCCAATTCCTCATTAAATTCTTTGGAGGCAAACAAGCGTTTTACGGCGCGTTGGCAATCGTCGAAATTGCCCTTCACCGCGGACACGTGTACGTTGTTGCCGTCCTGCACGCACATTTGCAAGCGTTGCATTTTCGCAACGCCCTCATCGGGGAAGAATACCGCTACCTTCGTACCGGGTACGTCGCGGAAACCCTCCAACGCCGCTTTGCCCGTGTCGCCGCTGGTCGCCGCAAGAATGAGAATATCATCGTTCACCCCCGTCACTTCACAGCTCTTTTTCAAAAGATAGGGAAGCACGGTAAGCGCCATATCCTTAAACGCGCAAGTCGGGCCGTGGAAAAGCTCCAACACGTACAAGCCCTCGCCGCCGTCGATTTTTACGAGGGGAACGGGGTCGTCGCCCTCAAAGGAAGAGTACGCTTTTTCGCAAATCTCTTGCAAAAAGTCCGCACCAAGCTCTTCGGCAAGGTATTTGCCGAGCACGAACGCCGCGCGTTCGGGATAGCTCATATCCGCCATACTTTGCAATTCTTCGATAGATACCTTAGGGAAAGTTTCAGGAACGTATAAGCCCCCGTTTTTCGCCAAGCCTTGTACAATAGCTTGCGCGCCCGTCACCCTTTCACCGCCTCGCGTACTGATAAAATACATAATCCGTTTACCTGCCTTCGTGGATTTTTATTTCAAAACGCGCAAAATCGGCAGTCCTCGACCGCCAAATTTTCCGTTGTTCATTTTTCCCCTTAAAACTGCGTTTTTAACATACGGCGAGGAATTTCTTCCTCGCCGTGTGGTAAGTACTTATTTATGCGTCCAAATATTTGGATACGAAATCGGGAAGTTCCTCTCTCGTGCCCGTGACCGAAACGGTCACCGTGATATTGCTGTCCTTCGCCGCTTTGTCAAGCATATAGAAGAATGCCGCAAGTTCTTGAACGGGCTTGCCTGCGATACGAACAACACCGTCGATAAATACGTATTCGTTGTCGTGATTGCCTGCGATAACTCCCTTAACAAATCCGCAAAGCGCCGCTTCGCCTGCGATATCGTAATCGCTGGTATCAATGAAGCGTACCTGACGGTCTAAATCATACATACCGCGCTTGCTGTCGGTGATAAAAATCATGTGCCCTTTCGCTACGTCAACGGTAGCGTTTGCCGCGTCGATCATTATCTTCGTTTTACCCGTGCCTTTCGCGCCGTAAATAACTTTAATCATAATAAAATCCTCCCAGATTTTGTCGTACTTCGCCAAAAGAAAACACACTTTCCCTTTGGTTTATTCTATTCTACCAAATTTTTCACGTAATTTCAAGACTTTTTTGAAAATTTTTTCGCTTTTTCATAAACTTTTTTAATCAAGCCTGATAAGCACATTTTTTTTGATTATTGCAATCGATTTTTTGAATGAAACAACCCTTATCTCTAAAAAAGTTGATAATTTTTTAAGAATTTGACAAAAGCAGGGTTTATGCGGTTGCTTTATTTTGAGAAAAATAGTAATATATATAAAAATAAGAATATTTTTGGAGAGAATACGAATGAAAAATAGAGTTGCAAAGAGAATGTCGGCTATTTCCCCCTCGCTTACCCTTGCCATTTCCGCTAAAGCGAAAGCTATGAAACAGGCAGGCGAAAGCGTGGTTTCTTTTAGCGTGGGCGAACCCGACTTCAACACCCCCGATCATATCATTGCGGCGGCGAAGACGGCGCTGGATAACGGGCATACCAAGTACACCCCCTCTTCGGGTCTTTTGCCTTTGAGAAAGGCGATTTGCGACAAGTTCAAAAAGGACAACGGCTTGGACTACGAGCCTTCGCAGATTATCGTTTCCAACGGTGCAAAGCACTCCATTTTCAACGCATGCTATGCGATTTTAGACGAGGGCGACGAGGTTATTATTCCCGAACCCTACTGGCTCACCTATCCCGAAGTGGTAAAGGTTTGCGGCGGTAAACCCAAATATTTGACCTGCAAAAAGGAAAACAAGTATAAGTTCTCTGCCAAGGATTTGGAAGCGGCTATCACGCCCAAGACGAAAATGTTGATTTTTAACTCCCCTTCCAACCCCACGGGCGCGGTGTACAACGAGGAAGAAGTACGCGCGATTGCCAAGGTTTGCGAGGAAAAGGGTATCTTCGTGCTTGCCGACGAAATCTACGAAAAGCTTTGCTATAACGGCGTTAAGCCCTTCTCGATTGCCAAGGTAAGCGAGAAAATGAAAGACTTGACCATTACCGTAAACGGCGTTTCTAAAACCTACGCCATGACGGGCTGGAGAATCGGGTATCTTGCAGCGCCCAAGGACGTTGCAAAAGCGATTGACTCCTTCCAAAGCCACGCAACCTCAAACGCAAGCTCTATTTCGCAGTGGGCGACCATCGAAGCGTTGAATGCTCCCGAAGAAGAGATTGCGGACATGGTCAAGGTATTCGATACAAGAAGAGCCAAGCTTTTAGACCTTATCGCGGGCATTGACGGCGTGCAGGCGATTGAACCCGACGGCGCGTTCTACGTTATGCTCGTTGTAGGCAGCTTGTACGGCAAGAGCTATCACGGCAAGAAGATTACAAACTCGATTGAGTTTGCCGACGCTCTTTTGGACGGCGAAAAGGTAGCCACCGTCCCTGGCGTATCCTTCGGCGCGGACGATTGCTTACGAATTTCCTATTCTTTGAGCGAAGAAGATATCGAAGAAGGTCTTCGCCGTATCAAGAAATTTGTTTCCGAGCTTGAATAATTAAAAACTGTAAAATTAAAACTCTAGCGTTTGAAAACGCTAGAGTTTTTTGTTTGGTTTTTAGTTCGAGATTCTACGTCCAACCCTTGATTTGCAAGATAATTTATTCATAACTCCAAAGAATGGTGGATTTAACCGCATAATGGTCGGAAAGATAATTTTCGTTATTCTCGCCCCATTTATCACGGCAAATCGCAAAGCTTAAGGGCGACATGCCTTCCTTGCTTACAAAGCAGAAATCGATACACTTTTTATAAGCGTCTGTCCCGTTGTCCGCCGTTGCGCCCCAGGAGTTGGAAGTGATACCGCTATCCGTTTCCTTTGCCGTCTGCATGCAGTCTTGATATTTCTCCGCCGCCAGCAAGTAAGGCGCCGTCCCGTAATAACAGTTGAAATCGCCTGCCATATACGTAGGATATCCGTTTTGCGCCGCTCTGTCCATAATCATTTGAATGCCCTTGGTACGCGAGGTTTCCGTCAAGCCCAAATGCACGGAATATACGTCTAATTTCGCGCCCGTTTCCTTATGCTCTAACAGTACGTTCACACAAATGCGGTTATAGCTATCATCCCAGCTTGCCGATTCCACGTTGGGCGTATCCGAAAGCCAAAATACGCTTTGGGACAACTTATTCCAAACGTCCTTCTTATAAGCAATCGCCAAGCCTTCGGGGTTGGAAGACTTGCTTTCTCTTGCGTAATAAACAACCTCGTACGCATCCCCTAATCCTGCTACCAGGCCCTCATACTGCGTCTTTCTTACCTCTTGGAAGCAGATCACGCTCGCACCGTGCGCCTTCACGCTCGCAATCAATGCGTCTTTACGAGAACTCCAGGCTTTTATACCCGAATCCCAATCGGCACGGATATTAAAGGACATTACGTTCAAAAGCATGGTATTGCTAACGCCTTGATCCGTCACCATGGCTGTGCTTACGCCCCAAGCGAGGTTTAACTCCCCAAAGCTCGTGCCGGCACTGTTCATACGGATTTGCAGGGAGTACGTATCTTGATTTCCTGCAACGTAAAGTTCTACAACGGTGGTCAACTGCCCCCCAGAAGCTTGCGTGGTCACCGCGGCTCCTGCCGTGAAATACGCAGGCAAAATCATTTGCCCATCGAAAAACATGACTGCCGTCTGCTGACCGTTTAAGGAAAACTCAATATGGTCATTACTTTGCCAGCTTCCTGCCGCGTTCGTATAAGACGACCACGTGCTGTGGCGCACGGTGAACGCCAAGTATAAGCCCCCTTCAAATACTTTGCCTTGCAGCTTGACTTGCATATTTGCGTTTTCTTTGGAAAGAGATTTTGCAGGGTACTCGTTCGCCGAAATAATCCCGTCCACGCCTTCTTCGCTCAATGCTTTCAAGCCGTTTACCGTAATGAATAGATTCGCAGGCATAGAGATATAGGTAGCGTCAAGCCCTCCCAGTCTTTGATAGCTATGCCACTCGCTATTCATTTCGTAATATCTATAATCGAGCAAATCGC
>JAFVTA010000014.1 GCA_017503525.1 Clostridia bacterium
AAGCGGTTAAGGGTATGTTGCCCAAGAACAGCCTTGGCAGAACGATGCTCAAAAAGCTCAAAGTTTACAAGGGCGCGGAACACAACCACGCAGCTCAAAAGCCTGAAGTGCTTAAACTTGACTAAGGAGAGGATTGAAAAATGGCAAAAGCAAACGTTAAAAAGAAAATTCAATTCTGGGGAACGGGCAGAAGAAAGAAAGCAATCGCTCGTGTTCGTCTTATCCCCGGCGGCAACGGTACGATCGTAATCAACGATCGCGCTTTTGAAGATTATTTCCCTCAAGGTACTCTTCAATACATCGTTAAGCAACCCCTCGTAGCTGTAGAAGCTGAAAGCAAATACGACGTATTCGTAAACGTAATCGGCGGCGGTTATACCGGTCAGGCAGGCGCTATCCGTCTTGGCGTAGCTCGTGCACTTCTCGAAGCAGAAGAAAACAGCCGTCCCGTATTGAAGGCTGCAGGGTTCTTAACCCGCGACCCTCGTGCGAAGGAAAGAAAGAAGTACGGCTTGAAGAAAGCTCGTCGCGCACCTCAGTTCTCGAAGAGATAATTTTATCGAGTATATACGAAAAGCTCTGCTTTATGGCAGAGCTTTTTGCATAGCAAAGGCAGGCGTAATGATTATTTTGATTACGGGCGCGTTGCATACGGGCAAAACGAAAGGGTATCGAGTATATTCTTATCGATAAAGAGTAAAAGATTTAGAGGCTTGCATGGAACAAGAGAGAAATACCTACATAGACGTATTAAGAGCGGTGAGTATCCTGCTGGTGCTTGTCGGGCATTGTATTCAATACGGCTGCGGAATGGAATACATGGCTTGGGGCACATTTTTATACAACCCCGTGTTCATTTTTATATACAGTTTTCATATGCCTTTGTTTATGTTCATTAGCGGTTATTTGTTCGCCTTTTCCGTAAAAAAGAAAAAGTGGCACGAGCTGCTAATCGGCAAAGCCAAGCAAATTCTCATACCCCTGTTTTGTTGAAGTTTTATCAACCTGCTTGTGCAAATGATAAAGGTATGGGCAGGGGTTTCCGCGCAGTCGATCACCCTGGTTTGGATGGGACAAACGGTGCTTGCGGGCTTTTGGCAAGGTCCGTGGTTTTTGTGGGCAATTTGGTGGAGCAGCGTTGCGATTATCCTTTGCAAACGCTTTTGTAAGGATAGCATACCCGTGTATATCGCCGTTTGCTTGCTGTGCTTGGCAATCCCCGACTACGGCAACACGGCAATGTATAAATTTACAGTCCCTTTCTTTTTGATTGCCTATCTCTTCAACGCAAGGGATTTAAAAACCAAACTTAAAAAAGTGTACTTAAACAAGGGGTTTTCGCTTGCTTGCGTTGCGGTGTTTGCGGTACTGGTGCATTTCTACGGGTTTGATACCTATATCTATACTTCGGGGTATACTTTGCTTGGAAAGAACTTGGCTTGGCAATTGCATAACGATATCTTTCGGTTCACGATAGGGTGCTTTGGAAGTGTATCCGTCGCGTACATGGTATACGCCTTTACGAAAATAACCCCTAAAAAACTGGAACAAGGGCTTGTCTATATCGGTAAGTGTACCATGGGGATTTATCTCTTTTCCAACTACCTTTTCGACGAGGTTTTGAAACGCTTGCCGATCGCTGGGTTAAACTACGGATATATCGCCTTGGAAACGGCGTGCGTATTAGGGCTGTCTTTGGGCGTGACGGCACTGTTTAGACAATTTAAAATCACCAACCGCCTATTCCTCGGCGGAAGATAAAATGGCTCTGCTTTTGGCAGAGCCTTTTTTCGTTTGCCAAGAAAAAATCACCTTCTCCGCATTCTTCCAGCCCTTGCCTCGTGCATAGCAAGGAATTCTGCGCAGGCATTTCCCTCTTCTTTTTGAGGGGGATTTTCCTCTAAAACAGGGGGCGGTATATCGGGGTCGGGGGGCGGGTTTTCTCCATTTTTTGGCAGAGCATCCGCCAGCGATTGAAGTAAATGAAACAGTCCGAAAGGCTCCAAAACGAAAAAACCTCCAAAATATAAAAAAATCACGCAAAAACCCCGAAAAATACGGGGCATTTTGATTGCTTTAATTGACAATTTGATATATAATAGAATATGCGTTAGTAGTGTCGGTTCATGCACGCAAAAAGAGAAAATCTTGTGCACGGACTCGGCAAAAACACATTCTTATATCAAGGAGTCCTTATACAATGAGGAAAAACAGTAAAAAAATACTTGGCCTGCTTGCAGCGGTCACTTTGCTCGGTTCGACTGTGGTTATGTCGGGCTGCGGCGGAAAATACTACAAGGCAGACGGGTTAGACGGGTATGTAGCGTCCCAAAATGCGGCAACCTCCAACGGCGGTTTCGCGGTGGAAAAAGACGGCTACGTTTACTTTATCAACGGTAAAGCGGAAAACAGCGCGGAAAACAAGTTCGGCGACGTGGTTAAAGGCGCGCTTATGCGTATCAAGACCGCGGACTTGAACGCAGGCAGCTATGATAAGGCGCAGACGGTAGTTCCCTTGCTCTTCGTAGCAAGCAACTACGATGCAGGTATCTATATCTATGGCGACTACGTGTACTTTGCAACCCCTACGACGGACAAAGACGTTAAGACGGGTGAAATTGCAAACACCCATATCGACTTTAAGCGCGCAAAGCTCGACGGTACGGAAGTTATGAAAAATTACTTCTACCGCAGCGCTACGAATAGCGCAATGTACCGTTTCGTAAAAGGCGACGACGGCAAGGTATACCTTTTGATTGAAGAAAACGGTACGCTGAAGTCCATCAACGTGGAAGACGAAGACGCAGAACCTACGGTTTTGGTTTCGGGCAGCAGCATCACCTATTACTTCGACGAAAAGAACCCCGAAAACCCCAACGTATACTACACCATGGGTGTCACGTACGATGCGGATACGGATATGTCCTCGACGGCGTCCTATAACCAGATTTATAAGGTAAACGCGGCAACGAAGGTTTCGGTTAATGCAAAAGACGCGTCCTACACCGTAAAGGTATTCGACGCTGCTACGAACGGCTACAAGGATTACAAGACCTACGATTTCGACGAAGATTACCTCGAAAGCAAAAACGAAGAGGCAAAGAAAACGGCGAAAGAGGACAAGACGAAGTACAAGGCAACGTACGATTTGAAGGATTATACGACCTATCCTTACGTAAACCTTGGTACGCTCGTTGTAGACGGCGTAGGTTCTAAGTGCGCATGGACGCAGTACAACGACGGCAAAGAGGCAGATGCGCCTGCTCGTGCGGAATTGCAGGGCTATACCTATGCAATCAGCCGTTATGAGAACGGCGGCGTGTACTATACGAGAACGGAAGTTGCACCCAACACCAACCTTTACTACCTTGCGGACAATACAAGCACGAACTCCATTTCTGCAAACACGCAGGCGAGCGTAGTACTCAACAACAACGCCGACGTTAGCGATATCAGCAACGCACTCTTTGAAATCAACGAAGGCGTGCATAGCTTTGTCTATACTTCGGGCAGCTCCATTTATAAGTTGACGACGGATAATACGGGTGCGGAAGCAAGCAAAATCGAGCTTACCAAGGACGCGTCCGGCGCAAAGCTTTGGAAGACGGCAGGCAACACCTTGTATTACACCGCAAACAGCACGGACGAGGCTACGGGTAAGAACCTCAACGGCATGACCTTGTACAGCATGAACTACAAGGGTGATGCGGATAAGTACCATCCTATCCTCGGTATGAACGCAGAGGACGAATACAAGCCCTTGAAGATCGGTTATATCGATATGGCAAGCGCAGACAGCTGGTACATGCCCGAAATATTCGGCAACACGCTCATGTATGCAAACGCGCAGGCGTACGGTACTAACTCCTACTACTATATCAGCGCAACCGATTTGACCAAGGTTAGAGAAAACAACGAAAAGTACGAAGAAGTATTTGAAAGCATCAAATCCTACGATAAGAACGCAGATTTGCGCGAGGCAATGGAATATTACTTCCGTACGGGGGACAGAACGGCGTTTGACGACGCGTATGCGAAAGATCTCTACACCAAATACGAAAAGGAAGAGTTTGACAAATTCGTAGCAAGCAAGGATTCCGAAGGCGAGGCGATCGCAATCAACAAGCAATCCGCGCTTATCGGCACGGTGGGTGCTGTAAACGACGAAGACGGCGACCTTATGAACGAAGGCTTGCTTGACCTTATCGAAAAGGAAACCGTGACGGAAGAAGAGGAAGAAGGCGGCTTGAAGGGCTGGCATATTGCGCTTATCGCAGTAGGCGGCGCGCTTGTTGTAGCGGCGGCGGTTGTTATCCCCATTGTACTTGTAAGCAAGAACCGCAAGAAGAAAGCGGAACAAGAGGCTACCGTAAACGCGTACAAGCGTAAGAAGATTGATACCACGGACGACAAGTCCATCGACGTTTACGCAGACGAAACGGCGGAAGAACCCGCTGAAGAAAGCGAAGAATAATCAAAAAATACCGTTTCCGCAAAGGAAACGGTATTTCTTTGCAAAAAATCGCAAAAAACTTTTAAAAACGGGTAAAAAACAGTTTACAAAATCGTGTTTTCTTAATATAATATAGCAAAATCACGATATAACCCGACTTTCGTTGGGAAAATGAGGGAAAATTAAATGGCGAGATATATTATTTGCCCCAGATGCGAGTTAAACTTTATCGATGCGGATGAACAAGAGGTTTGCGAGGTTTGTTTAAAAGAGCTTAGCGGGGAAAGAACTTTTACCGAAGGCTTTGAAGCGGAAGAGGGTATGGAAGAAACCGAACTTTGCCCGATCTGCGGAGAGAACTACATGGTGCTCGGCGAAAAGATGTGCGAGGAGTGTAAAAAGAAATCCGCGTACGAAGAAGAACCCGAAGACGACGAGGATAAAGAGGATGCTTCTTGGAGAAGCTACCTTGACGACGAGGAAGAGGAAATCGACTTGGGTATTCCCGATTCCGAATTTGACGAGGACGAAGAAGAGGAAGAAG
>JAFVTA010000015.1 GCA_017503525.1 Clostridia bacterium
GACGGTCTGAGTGCCGATCCGGCAGACGATAAAGAAGCGCCCGAATACGATTGGAGGGAAAAGAACTGATGGATTTCAAAAAAATGGCAGAAGAGCTCGTTTCCAAAATGACGATAGAGGAAAAGGTTGCGCAAATGCAGCAGCTTTCCGAAAACGCTACGCCTAAAGAGCTTTTCGAGACCTTCAAAAAGGACGGGAAAATCGGTTCGTATCTACACGTATTAGGTAAGGATACGGGTGAATTTTTAGAAAGTGCCGCGCAAACGGAGTTAAAAATCCCGCCTATTTTCGGGATTGACGCCATTCACGGACATGCCTTTTTGAAGCAAGCAACCATTTTTCCTTCTCAGCTTGCCATGGCTT
Organism: Clostridia bacterium; assembly: GCA_017503525.1. Classification (GTDB taxonomy): domain Bacteria; phylum Bacillota; class Clostridia; order Christensenellales; family Borkfalkiaceae; genus Scatosoma. The sequence continues at coordinate 364 of JAFVTA010000015.1, forward strand.
GCACTTGGGAAGAGGGGGTCTTGGAAAAGATGGGCGAAATCACGGCGGACGAGGTGGCAGCGGACGGCTTGAACTGGGTGTTTTCCCCCGTGCTTTGCTTGGGGCGCGATTTGCGCTGGGGCAGGGTGGACGAAACCTTCGGCGAGGACGCGGAGCTTTGTGCAAGGCTCGGCGCGGCAATTATCCGCGGTTATCAAAAAAGCGGTAAGGTAGCGGCTTGCGCCAAGCATTATTTAGCCTACGGCGAGGCTACGGGCGGACGGGATGCGTACGATATCGAAATTACCGAACGCAAGGCAAGGGAAATTTTCTTAAAGCCCTTCAAGGCGGCGGTAGACGAAGGCTGTTTAACCTTTATGACGGCTTACGGCTCTATCGACGGCGAGCCCTTGACGATAAGCAAAAGATACCTCACGGAAATACTCAAAGAGGAATTCGGGTTCGACGGGTTCGTGGTGACAGACTGGAAAAATTTTTGGTGTTTAATCACGGGGCAAAAGACCTTTGAGAACATGGACGAGGCATGCGTGGAAGGGGTGGAAGCCGGAAACGATATGAGTATGAACAGCTACGAATTCTACGGCGCTTTAATTCAAGCGGTAAAGGAAGGCAGAATTGCGCAAGAGGTTATCGATAACGCGGTACGCCGTATTTTATCGGTAAAGGCGCGGTTGGGGCTGTTGGACGAAGAAAAAACGCCTGCGCCCCCTAAAGAATGTATCGGTTGCAAGGCACACCAAGCGTATAACTACGAGGTAAGCGTGAAAAGTGCGGTGCTCTTGAAAAATAACGGTGTATTGCCCTTAAAGCAGGCGAAAAAAATTGCCGTACTTGGTCCCAACGCGGACGATTTACCCGCGCAGTACGGCGATTGGACGTATACCTCTCACCGTCCTAAAGACGAGGCGATAGGGATTGAAAAGGAAAACGAGTATACGCTGCTCAAAGGTATCCAAGAGGTATATAAGGACAGCGAAATCGTTTACGCCAAAGGCTGTTCGGTGCTGGGCAGTGAAACCTCTGCCGAAAGCGATTTGTGGATGCAAGAGGCGTTGGAGCTTGCGAAAGGCGCGGACGCGGTGATTGTGGCGATCGGCGACGTGCATGCGCAAAACGGTGAAGAACAAGACCGCGCGAAGCTTGTGCTTAGCGGCAGACAAAACGAGCTTATCAAGCGCGTAAAAGAGCTTGGTAAACAGGTAATCGCTGTACTGATAAACGGCAAACCGTTGGAACTTGGCGAAATGGAAAAGTACGCTGATGCCGTCATAGAAGCGTTCAACACGGGCGACATGGGCGGACTTGCGCTTGCTAACCTTATCAAAGGCAAGGAGAACTTCAGCGGTAAATTGCCCATTTCCTTCCCGTACGACAGCGCGGCTACGCCTTGTTATTATAATCAGTACGAGTACTGGCACGGGAATAAGTACGTAGACGTTCCTAAGGGCAGTCCTTATCCCTTCGGGTTTGGGCTTTCGTACAACCGTTATACCTACGGTGAGGCAACTCTCTCCAAAACGCAAGCGAAAATCGGGGATAAGATAGAACTTCGTATTCCGCTTACCAACGAGGGGGATAGACAGGGCGAGGAAATCGTTCAGCTGTACTATAAGGACAAGGTTTGCAAAACTCTCACCCCCGTAAGGACGTTGTTGGATTTTAAAAAAGTATCGCTTTCGCCTAAGCAAACCTGCGAGGTAAGCTTTGTGATCGATACAAATAAGCTTGGATATTACGATAGAAATTGCAATTATCAGGTGGACGAAGGGGAATTTACCTTCTTTGTTTCAGGGGACGGTAAAACCTTCAAAACCGTTAACGTATTACTTGTAAAATAATTTTCTTGCCTATCACTTGTTGGTGATAGGCAAAGTGCGTATTTTAAAGGACGGATTTTCATGGAAAAAATGTGGGCAGGGCGCTTTCAAAAAGCCCTCGATAAAAAAGCGGACGATTTCAATTCCTCCATTCGCTTTGATTGCAGGATGTACGCGCAGGATATTCAAGGCTCGATTGCGCATGCTGCCATGCTTGCCAAGCAGGGCATTTTAACGGTTGCGGATAAGGAGCTTATTACCGACGGGCTTTTGGGGATTTTAGAGGACTTGAACGGCGGAAAACTTGCCTTTGATGAGAATGCGGAGGATATCCACATGTTTATCGAAAGCGAGCTTACCAAGCGTATCGGCGACGCAGGTAAGCGTTTGCATACCGCAAGAAGCAGAAACGACCAAGTGGCCGTGGATATCCGCTTATACCTTCGCGACGAGGCGAAAACGGTTGTTGACCTCTTAAAGGATTTAATCAAGACGGTTGTGGACAAAGCGGAAGAAACGGCGGACGTTATCGCGCCTGCATACACCCACTTGCAACGCGCTCAACCGATTGCGTTCGGGCACCAGCTCATGGCGTACGCGGAAATGTTTTTAAGGGATATCAAGCGCGTGGATAACGCCGTAGCGAACATGAACGAAAGCCCCTTGGGCTCGTGCGCTTTGGCAGGTACGACCTATCCTACGGACAGAGAGTTTACCGCAAAGGCGCTTGGATTTAACAACCCTACTTATAACAGTATCGACGGGGTTTCGGATAGGGATTTTTGCGTAGAGCTTTTATCGGCGTTCGCGTTGATTATGACCCACTTATCCCGTTTCTCCGAAGAGATTATTCTTTGGTCGAGCTGGGAGTTCAAGTTCGTGGAACTGGACGACAGCTACACGACGGGTTCGTCCATTATGCCTCAAAAGAAAAACCCCGATATGGCGGAGCTTGTCCGCGGTAAAACGGGGCGCGTATACGGGGATTTGATAGCGACTTTGACGATGTTAAAAGGTTTGCCCTTGGCGTATAATAAGGACATGCAAGAGGACAAAGAGTCGATTTTCGACGCGCTGGATACGGTGAAAATGTGTTTGGAAGTGTTCGCGCCCATGGTAGCGACCATGAAGGTATTAAAAGAGAATACCTACCGCTCGGCGCAAAAGGGTTTTATCAACGCTACCGATTTGGCGGACTATTTGACGAAAAAGGGTATGCCGTTTAGAACGGCGTACAAGACGGTAGGACAGCTCGTTGCCGAGTGCATTGAAAAGAACACCGTTTTGGACGATTTGCCTTTGGCGGACTACAAGAAACACAGCGAGCTTTTCACCGAGGACTTATACGAAGAGATCTCCTTGGAAACTTGCGTAGGAAAACGAAACAGCTTTGGCGGTGCGTCCTCCGATTCGGTGCGCATGCAGGTCAAAGCCATGAGAGAACGGATATGAAGAAAGTATTTATAGACGGCAGCGCAGGCACGACGGGGCTTCGCATTGCCGAACGCTTGGCAGGGCGCAAGGATATAGAATTGCTTGCCTTGCCCGACGAAAAGAGAAAGGACCCGATTGCACGAAAGGCGATTTTAAACGAGGCGGACTTGGCGTTTTTGTGCCTGCCCGACGATGCGGCGAGGGAATCGGTTTCCTTAATCGACAACCCCGACACAATCGTAATCGACGCGTCCACGGCGCATAGAACCTTGCCCGACTGGGCGTACGGTTTTCCGGAGCTGTCGAAGGCGCACGAGGACAAGGTATTATCCTCGAAACGTATCGCCGTACCTGGGTGCCATGCCAGCGGTTTTATCGCGCTGGTCTATCCTTTGATTGAGGCAGGGCTTTTGGGAAAAGACGAGCTTGTCACCTGTCATTCGATTACGGGGTATTCGGGCGGTGGCAAGAAAATGATTGCCGAATATGAAGGGGAGGATAGAAACCCTTTGCTTGGCGCTCCCCGCCAGTACGCGCTTGGCCAAAGCCATAAGCACTTAAAAGAAATGCAAGCGGTGACGGGCTTAACCCATGCGCCCGTATTTTGCCCTATCGTTGCCGATTTTTACAGCGGTATGACGGTGACCGTGCCTTTGTTTAAGGCGCAAATCAAGGGCGGTATCCAAGAGATTAAGGCGGTCTATGCCAAGAAATACGCCGACGGTTTGGTGCGATATCAAGAAAGTTTAGACGAGGGCGGGTTCGTATCGGGGCTTGCACTGTCGCATAAGGATAATATGCAAGTGACGGTAGCGGGCAACGAGGAGAGAATACTGCTAATCGCCTCGTACGACAACCTTGGCAAGGGCGCAAGCGGCGCGGCGATCGAGTGTATGAATATGGCGATCGGCGCAGATAGAACGGAAGGATTAGAATTCTGAGTATGTTAAAACAAGTACAAGGCGGCGTATGCGCCGCAAAAGGGTTTACGGCAAACGGCGTGCATTGCGGTATTCGTAAAAATAAAACCAAACGGGATTTGGCGCTTATCTATACCAAAGCACCTGCAACGGCGGCGGCGGTGTATACCCAAAACCTTGTAAAGGGCGCGCCCCTTACCGTGACGAAAAACAATATCGCAAACGGCATGGCGCACGCGGTAATCTGCAACAGCGGCAATGCGAATACCTGCAACGCGAACGGTATCGAAATCGCGGAAAAAACCTGCGAACTCGTGGCTAAGGCGTTGCATATTTCCGCAACCGACGTCGTGGTAGCTTCCACAGGCGTTATCGGTCAGCCCTTGGATATCACTCCGATTGCAAACGGGATCCCCAGCTTGGTGGACGGGCTTGGGGCGCATAGCGATTTGGCTTGCGAGGGGATTATGACCACGGATACCAAGCCTAAGGAAATCGCTTTTGAATTTACGGTCGGCGAAAAAACCTGCCGTATCGGCGGTATAGCAAAGGGCAGCGGTATGATTCACCCGAATATGGCAACCATGCTCGTATTCGTCACCACCGATTGCAAAATCTCTTCCGCAATGCTCCAAAAAGCACTCTCCGAGGACGTAAAAACTTCCTTTAACATGGTTAGCGTGGACGGTGACACTTCCACCAACGATATGCTTTCTATCCTTGCCAACGGCGAGGCAGGAAACGAGGAAATTACCGAGGACGGAGAGGCGTTCACGGCGTTTTGCGAGGCGCTCCACGCGGTCACGGTGGATTTGTGCAGAAAGATTGCAGGGGACGGCGAGGGCGCAACCAAGCTTTTGGAATGTAAAGTGGACGGCGCGAAAACGGAAGATGCCGCCAAAGTTGTGGCAAAATCCGTGATTTGTTCTTCTTTGTTTAAAGCGGCTATGTTCGGCGCGGACGCGAACTGGGGCAGAGTGCTTTGCGCGATCGGCTATTCGGGCGCGGACGTGGATGTGAACAAGGTAGACGTTTCCTTCCGTTCGGTTAAGGGAGAAATTTGCGTTTGTAAAATGGGCGCAGGCGTACCGTTTAGCGAGGAACAAGCCAAGGACATTTTACTGCAAAGCGAAATCGAGGTGCTTATTTCCTTAAACGACGGCGAGGGGAAAGCCACCGCTTGGGGTTGCGATTTGACCTATGACTATGTGAAAATCAACGGGGATTATCGTACTTAATAGAAAGCGTGTATATGCGTCGCATTTCTTCGTCAGGTTTGCGTTTTGCCTTGGTCACGTACGTCTATGTACGCTCCCGACGGCAAATCCGCACCTTCCTTGAACTGCTCGCATCTACCCACTTTAAGCCTCGTACTGTATCGGTTTCAAAACGGGGCTGTCTATAAACACGAACGCAAGGACACTAAGTCTGGGTGCAGGCTCAGCTTGCCTCGCATCTACCCACTTTAAGCCTCGTACTGTATCTATAATAAGGACAAAATAAATATGGAAAAACTCGACAAATTAACCACGGCGCAGCGCGCAGAAGTATTAACGCAAGCGCTTCCGTATATTCAAAAATATTACGATAAAGTTATCGTTGTGAAATATGGCGGCAACGCTATGATTAATGAGGAGCTCAAAGAGGCGGTCATGGGGGATATCGTACTCCTGTCCCTTATCGGTATCAAGGTCGTGCTCGTGCATGGCGGCGGCCCCGAAATCACCGAAATGCTTGGTAAAATCGGTAAAAAATCCGAATTTATCGACGGACTTAGAGTGACGGACGGCGAAACTATGGATATCGTGCAAATGATGCTTGCAGGCAAGGTGAACAAGAACCTCGTCAACCTCTTGCAAAGCAAAGGGGGCAAAGCCATCGGGCTTTGCGGCGTGGACGGGCATATGCTCAAGGCGGAAAAGGTAGACGATATTCACGGCTTTGCAGGCAATATCACGGACGTGGACGTTTCCTCAATCGTAGACGTTTTAGAAAAGGGATATATCCCCGTTATTTCCACAATCGGCTACGATAACGAAGGGAATACCTATAATATCAACGCGGATACGGCGGCGGCGAGAATCGCAGGCGCACTTAAAGCAGAAAGCTTGATTTCCATGACGGATACCGTAGGGCTTTGCTATGACAAGGACGATCCTTCTACCCTTATTTCCAAGGTGTACGTATCCGATGCGCCCAAGCTTATTCGCGATGGCGTAATCGTTGGCGGTATGATTCCTAAAATTCAATGCTGTATCGAGGCGATTCGCCGTGGTGTGAGAAAGGTATTCATTATCGACGGGCGTATTCCTCACTCTATCTTAATTGAAACCTTAACGGACGAAGGTATCGGTACCATGTTCGTATCGGGGAATAAAATATAACACATTAGCCATATGAAAAATTTAGAGTTAAAACGAGAAATTAAAAGCAGTATCTTGCTTTTTGCGGCATGTCTTTGCGGCTCGTTTGGTATGCATATGATCGTATATCCCTCCAGCTTTGCGCCGGCAGGTGTAGACGGTATCGCAACCATGCTACAAGAGCTTACAAAGGTAAATGCAGGTATTTATACCATTATCCTCAATATACCCTTATTAATTTTGGCGTGGCTGTTGTTGAAAAAACGTTACGTGATTTATACAATTGTTTTCACCTTAATTACGTCTGGCTTATTAATCGTGTTAGGCGAGGTAGAATTTTGGCAATACGTAACGGAAACGGACAGATTAATTGCCGCATTATTTTCGGGGATTTTGTTGGGCGTTAGAACGGGACTCATGATTAAAATCGGAGCAAGTACGGGCGGCGCGGATATCATTGCTTGTGTGGTACAATCGAAAAGACCTTATGGCAATATCGAACGTATCATTTCCTTAATTTGCTACGTGATTATGGGCTTTTCCTATTTCGTATATAAAGACATGAACTGTATTTTGCTTTCTATCGTACAGCTAATCGTCTTTGAAAAGGTTATGGGGCTTGTGCTTTCTTCCACTCGTCATGCAACAGAGGTGAAAATTGTCACCAAGCACGCGGAAGAGCTTAAGCATGATATTCTGTTCACTTTAAAACACGGCGGTACATTAACGGAAAGCACGGGCTTGTATACGGGTGAAGTGAGAACGGTGATTTCTTCCGTTATCAACAATCGTCAGTTGCCCGAATTTTTACAACTTATTAAAAAATACCCCGATACCTTTGTGTATTATTCAGATGTAAAAGGGGTTAACGGAAACTTCCGTTGGCAAAAAGACGATATTGCAAAATAAGGCGGTTGTTATGAATATTATCCAACTTGACAAACAGTATATCGCAGGCACTTACGCTCGGTTTCCCTTACAGCTGGAACGGGGCGAGGGTTCGCTTGTGTACGATACCGACGGAAAGGAATATATCGATCTCGCCACGGGGATTGCGGTCAACGCGTTCGGCGTGGGGGATAAGGAATGGATTGCCGCCGTTAGCGCACAGCTTGGCAAAATCCAGCACACCTCAAACCTGTATTACAGCGAACCTTGCGCGCTTTTAGCCAAGGAACTTTGCACGCGTACGGGCATGAAAAAGGTCTTCTTTTCCAACTCGGGCGCGGAAGCGAACGAGTGTGCGATTAAAGCCGCGCGCCATTACGGCCAAACGAAAAAAGGCAAGGAATATTCCACCGTTATCACCTTAAAAAACAGTTTCCACGGCAGAACGATTACCACGCTTTCGGCGACGGGGCAGGACGTTTTCCACGAATATTTCACCCCTATGACCGAAGGGTTCGTCCATGCAGCGCCCAACGATTTAGACGAGGTAAAAGCCCTTGTCAAAGCGCATAAGTGTTGCGCCGTTATGATAGAACTCGTCCAAGGCGAGGGCGGTGTGACCGCGCTCGATCCAGCGTACGTCAAGGGGCTGGAAACGCTTGCAAGACAAGAAGATTTGCTCCTTATCGTAGACGAAGTGCAAACGGGCAACGGGCGCACGGGCGAGTTGTACGCGTACATGGGGTATGGCATTTCTCCCGACGTGGTCACCACGGCAAAGGGCTTGGGGGGCGGATTGCCCATCGGCGCGACTATGCTTGGCGAACGCGCGGATTTGTTTACTCCCGGCATGAACGGCTCGACGTTTGGCGGAAACCCCGTAGCCTGCGCAGGTGCGATTAGCATTTTACGGCGGATTGACGAAACGTTGTTGCAGGAAGTCCGTGAAAAGAGCGCGTATATTTTCACCGAATTACAAAACGCAAAAGGCGTGAAATCGGTGACGGGCAAGGGGCTAATGATCGGCGTTGAATGTGAAAAGGACGCAGGTAAGGTGATCTCCGCCTGCATGGAAAGAGGGGTGCTTGTGATTAAAGCAAAGCAAAAGGTGCGTTTGCTCCCTGCCCTCAATATTCCCATGGAACTACTTAAAAAAGCGATAAAAACCTTAAAGGAAGTAATAGAAGAATGAAACATTTATTAAAGCTTATGGACTGGTCGGCAAAGGAAATCAACGAGGTGTTAAATCTTGCGGATCAGCTTAAATTCGAGAAAAAGAACGGCATTACCCACCACCTTTTGAAGGGCAAAACGCTGGGTATGATTTTCTCCAAATCCTCTACCCGTACCCGTGTGTCCTTTGAAGTAGGCATGTACGATTTGGGCGGTCAGGCGCTCTTTTTAAGCTCCCGCGATTTACAAATCGGCAGAGGGGAACCCGTCGAGGATACCGCACGCGTTTTGTCCCGTTATTTGGACGGAATTATGATCCGTACCTTTGCGCAAAAGGAAGTCGAAGACTTGGCGACCTACGGCAGTATTCCCATTATCAACGGCTTGACCGATTATTGCCATCCCTGCCAAGTGCTTGCCGATCTTATGACCATTCGCGAGCATAAGGGCGCGATTGCAGGCAATAAGCTTTGCTATATCGGCGACGGCAATAACATGACCAACTCCCTAATCGTCGGCGGTATCAAAATGGGTATGGAAGTATCCGTTGCCTGCCCTAAGGGCTACGAGCCCGACGCCGAGATTATGGCTTGGGCAAAGAAGAACGGAAAATTCACCTGCACGGAGAGCGTGTTAGAGGCTGCCAAAGGCGCGGACGTACTCTATACCGACGTTTGGGCGTCTATGGGTCAAGAGGGCGAGGCGGAAGAGCGTAAAAAGGTTTTCAAAGGGTATCAAATCAACGCCGAAGTTATGAGCGTTGCTAACGATAAAGCCATGGTGCTCCATTGCTTACCTGCGCATAGGGAAGAGGAAATCACCGCCGAGGTATTCGAGGCGCACGCGAACGAAATCTTCGACGAGGCGGAAAACCGCCTGCACGCGCAAAAAGCCGTTTTGGTGAAGTGCATGAAATAAAAGAAAACAGCCTGCCGTTTGGCAGGCTGTTCTTTATAATAAGATTAAAAGCTGTATCCCCGTTAGCAGGAATAAAAATCCAAAGTTAAAGGCGGAAAAGAGGAGGATATAGCTCTTGGTTTTTCCGGGGTTGTGCGAGGTATATTCACGGAAGGTGATCAGGCTCGCCAACGAGGAAATCAAAGTCCCCACGCCCCCGATATTCACGCCCAACAGCAGTTCGGTATAGTTATTCGTAAACTGCGAAAGCAAAATTGCCGAGGGCACGTTGCTAATGACTTGGCAGGAGAGTACCGAAACGAGCAAGGTGCTCTTATGTAAAAGCTTTTCAAATACCCGTTGCACAAGGGGAATACGTGCCATATTGCCCGAAAAAATAAAGAAGGCTACAAAGGTGAACAGCAAAGCGTAATCGACGTCCTTTAACGCTTTTCTATCCATAAAGGACAAAGTGATAGGGATAACGATAAGCCCGACTGTGTAAGGAATTACGCGGAATACGATGACGATAGAAAGGGTGAATAGCAAAGCGTAGATCACCGTCCGCGCTTTGGGCAGAGGGTGTTGTTCGTTGTTAATTTTCAGCGGTTCCTTCTTGACGAAGATAAGACAAGACAGGGTGATAATCGCAATCGAAATTAAAAACGGGGGGAGCATGGTCAAGACGAACTCGCCCGTGGGGATATTAAACTTGGTATAGAGGTATAAGTTTTGCGGATTGCCAAAGGGGGTAAGCATACCGCCGAGGTTTGCCGCAATATTTTGCATGATAAAGGTAAACGCCATGTATTTTTGTTTGTCCGTAGAGGTCAAAACGAAATATCCAAGGGGCAAAAAGGTCAAAAGCGCCATGTCGTTGGCGATCAGCATAGAGCCGATAAAGGTGATATAGACGAGGGCGAGGACGGATGCGCGCGTGTTCTTAAACAGCGCAACGATTTTTTCCGCAAGCACGGTGAAAAAGCGGATATTTTTTAAGGCGCATACCACCGCCAAAACGCAAAAAAGACAGGTGAGGGTTTTAAAATCGAAATAGGAGAGGTATTCCTTATCAGGAGGCACGATAAACGAGGTGATAAGCGCCGCTGCCACCGCTACGCAAAGCACCGCGTTCTTTTTTAGAAACCCTGTGATTTTTGTTTCGCCGACGGGGAAATGAAAGTGTCTTTTTGCAATTTGCATAAAAATCCCTCCAACCGTCGTTTATTATAGTACTTTTTTAATAAAAAATCTATTATTTTTACTGTGATTTTCGTTTTTTTTCGTTTGTATGTTGCTTTTTTTGCGGAAATGTGATACACTACTTATATGAAAAATTTTAAGGTAGGGAAATATCGTCACTTCAAGGGCAAGGAGTACGAAGCTTTAGGTCTTGCGACGCACTCGGAAACGGGTGAAACGCTCGTAATTTATCGGGCTTTATACGGTGAAGGCGCCGTATGGGTGCGCCCTCTTTCCATGTGGGAAGAGCAAGTGGAAAGGGACGGGATTACTTATCAACGGTTTACCTATATAGAGGAGAAATAATATGTTAAACGAACGGCTTATCGTGACAACTGCCCCCAAAGCAGACGAGGGGAATTTCGTGTTTTGGCGTGATTATCGCGTGACGGTGCTTGCGGATAGATTGTTTCGTATTGAGAAGAACGGGGCAAGGAAGTTCCGCGACGAGGCAACGCAGGCGGTATGGTATCGCAATACGGAAAAGCAAGATTTTAAAATAGATGCAGACGATGCGCATGCCGTTATCGAAACCTCTGCATGTAGGTTGATCTTATATAAAGAGCGTGGGCAGGTATGCGTTGAGATTGACGGTACGCGCAGAACTTTGGATAATTATGGCAATCTTTTGGGCACGTACCGCACGTTAGACCGTTGCGACGGCGACGTATTTTATCCCATGTATGCCAGTGATTCCCCCTATAGAATACAGCTTGGCAAAGGGGTTTGCTCGAAGACGGGCGTTGCGGTTTTGGACGATTCTCAGTCGCTTACTTTAGGTGCTGACGGGCAGGTAAAGCCCGAAAAGGCGGCAGGAAGCGACGAGTACGTGTTCGTTTACGGTGATGACTACCGTACGGCGGTGCGCGCATTGTACATGATTACAGGCAGGACGCCTCTCGTGCCCAGATTTGCGCTGGGCAACTGGTGGAGCAGATATCACGTTTACACCGAGCAGGAATACCTGAAACTCCTTAATCGTTTCGAGGATAGAAACGTACCCATCAGTGTCGCGACGGTGGATATGGACTGGCATTATTCCGTCAACGTAGATGAGGAGAAAGGGGTTAGCGAAAGCGGAATGAGAATCCCCGAATTCGTGGGCAACTGCGAACCCAATCTGGGTTGGACGGGATATACTTGGAATAAAAATCTTTTCCCCGATCCCAAACGTTTTTTAGATGCTTTGCACGATAGGGGCATGAAGGTGACTTTGAATTTGCACCCTGCCGACGGATTCCGTTTCTGGGAAGATTGTTATGAGAACATGGCGAATGCCATGGGTATGAATGCGTATGAGAAAAAGCATATCCCTTTTGATTTCTCGTACGATAGATTTATCAATTCGTATTTTGCGTTGGCGCATACTCCGCATGAAGAAATGGGCGTGGATTTTTGGTGGATTGACTGGCAGCAGGCAGAAATCGAATGGCACGATACCCGTTCTTATTTAGAGAAAACGCAATTTCCGATCTCTTTTAAATACGATCCGCTTTGGGCGCTCAATCACTATCATTATTATGATAATGCGGCAAAACACTCCATACCTTTGATCTTATCTCGGTATGCAGGCGTTGGCTCGCACAGATATCCTCTTGGTTTTTCGGGGGATACCACAATATCATGGAGAACGCTTGCCTACTTACCTTATTTTACGGCAACTGCGACAAATATCGGATATACATGGTGGAGCCATGATATCGGCGGGCATAATTTCGGTGAAAAATCCAACGAGTTATTCTTGCGCCATTTGCAGTACGGCGTCTTTAGCCCGATCAACCGTTTGCATTGTACTGCAGACGATACCATGACCAAAGAACCTTGGGCCTACGGCGCGGTGAGCGGAATTGCTGAAGAATTTTTACGCTTTAGACATAAGCTCGTTCCGTACCTGTATACCGCTTCCTATCTCAATTGCGTAGAGGGTACGGCGCTTATCGAGCCGTTATACTACGAATGGAAAGATAAAGGCGCGTATAATTTTAAGGAAGAATACCGTTTTGGAAGCGAGCTTTTGGTTGCGCCCGTCACGCAAAAAGTATACCCCGACGGATATGCGCGCGTCCGCGCTTGGATACCGCAGGGTAAGTGGACGGATATTTTCACGGGCGAAGAATACGAGGCTGGTGAGGGCGGTAAAGAATGTATTTTACTCCGCGATTTTAATTCCATTCCCGTACTTGCCAAAGAGGGCGCGATTTTGCCCTTGAGTATGGACAATACGAATGCCGTTAAGAATCCTCAAAAATTAGAGATTTGGGCGTATGAAGGCACGGGTGCGTACGTTATGTACGAGGACGGCCTGGAAACGCAAAACTATAATGCATTGTATACCCAGTTTGTTTCTCAATTTGTAGAAAACAGAGGGGTATGTACGCAATTGCTTGCAATCTCCGCGCAAGGTGATGAGACGGTTTGTCCTCAAAATCGAACGATGAAGGTTTGCTTTAAGAATGTTAGAGAGGGCGTAGTTCGTTTGTTCGCGGACGGCGAGGAGGTGCCTTGCAAGGCGCGCTTGTCGGATAGGCTGTCTGTTGAATTTGCGTTCGATCCTAGCAAGAGTTATCAGGTAGAAGTGACTTATCCTGCCTTAACAAGGCTTGAAAAGTGGTTTATCCGCGCGCAGGAAATTTTAACGGAAACGGAAGGTGTCAATATGCAAAAAGTAGCTTTTTGGCATCAGCTGTCCTCGGCGCAGTCGGAAGCGGAGTATATCCAGCTTGTAGACGGCGCGCCCTTGGAGCTTGGCGTAAAACAACGATTGAAGGAATTTATTTAAAGTAGGTTAAAGGAGAGTAAATAAAATAGCCGTAAAAGAGTGTTGTTAAGCATTAGGAATTAGTCGTGCTCTTGGTATAATAGAGTATCGAAGCTGGGCTAAATGTTTTTTGCATTATTAGGTTTACTACCGGCTATAATATTTACTATAATTCTATTCGCCATAAATCCAATATTGGGTGTCTTAGGATTCGTATGGTTTGGTGGTTGTGGTATTTACGCTTGGAGAAAAAATAAGAAATAAGTAAAAGCTAAGTTAAAAGAAAAACCCACCCTTGTAAAAGGGCGGGTTTTTGTCAAGTTAGTTGAGTTTATTCTTAGGGCAAACCTTGATGCAGATTCCGCAAACGCTCCCTCTGCCGATGTCTTGGAAATGTTCCTTCATGTAGCGGGAGCATTTTTCCGCATCGAAGTTGCGTTCTCCGTCCGCGGTGGGGAGTGCACCGTAGATTGCGCCTGCAGGACAAGCGGTTTGGCAAGCCGTGCAATTTCCGCACCCGTTTTCAATGACGGGATAAACGCTTGTAAGGGGCATATCCGTGAGTACGGTGGCAAGACGCACTTTACTTCCGTAGTCTTTGGACAGGAATAATCCGCTTTTGCCGACGAACCCCAGTCCCGAAAGCACGGCAGCCGTCTTATGGGGGAGGACACCGTTATAGGGGTTATTTTTACCAAGGCTTTGGCTTGCGGCGATGGGCATTGCTAAAAATCCCGCTTTCTCTATTTCGCGCGCAAGGGTAAAGGCGATTTGGTCGAGTCTTGTATTCGCCGTTCGGTAGTGCTGAAAATATACAAAGGAAGGCGCGCTTTCAATCGTTTTTAAGACGGCATCGGAAAGTTTTACGCCGACGGAGAGGGCGTATTTGAGGTTGGGAAGCTCTGGGATAGGCGAAAAAGGAAGTTCGCATGAGCCTACCATGTCCGCATCGAGTTCATTTGCAAGCGCAAAAAGCTGTTCTTGAGTTAAAGTATTCATGAATATAGTATACTATATTTCTTTTTTTCTGTCAAGCCGAAAAAAGCGTTGACTTTGCGATGATTTTAGAGTATAATATAGAAAAAATGCAGGCGTATCGAAGAGGTCATAACGAGGCGGTCTTGAAAACTTCCTTCGTCTGTTTATGTAATCCCTTAAAAACCCTTGATTTTATTGGGTTTTTCGCATCTTTTGATGCACTTTGCGAGAAGCCTTTCTCGCAGTTTTCTCGCAAATTTCCTTGACTTGGATCGAGGGTTTTTGATAATTTAATACACGGAGGCATATCGAAGCGGTCACAACGAGGCTGTCTTGAAA
>JAFVTA010000016.1 GCA_017503525.1 Clostridia bacterium
GTAAATGCTCGGCAAGGCACTTTCAAAGGCTGCGGAAAATCCCTGCGTGATATTCAGTATCTTTGCGGAAATATCCGCGCCGGGGGCAAGCCGCACCGCCTGTCCGACTTTATCAAAGAGATAGACAAAGAACACATAGGGGATATTCGGGATTATCAACTTTTTGTAGTTCATCTGCTTCATATCTCGCGCCCCCTGTCTATTTTCTTTACCTTGTCGCGGGCGGCGTTAAGCTGCTTCGCCTTGTCCTTTGCAGCGGCAAGGGCTTTGCGGATAGAGGGCTTTTTCTCCCGGTTCAGCTTCTTTGCGGAAAACTCTTGAAACGCTGCGGTCATAACGTCCGCGTCCCGGCCTTTGAAAAACACAAGGTAACGGGTCTGTTCGCCCTTAACCTTTTTCAGCGAAAAATCTATGTTGTACTTCTTCGCGGTACTCTCAAAGGCTTTGATATTGCTGTCGGTGATCTCGATGTTGGAAACACCCGCATTTTGCTTCATAAGCTGCCGCATGGTCTGTTTCCCATGCGCGGGTTTGCTTTTCTGCTCCAAAAACTTTTGGATTGCTTTCTGTAACGCCTGTTCGGTAAGCCGCGCCGCGCCTTTTCCCACTTTGACGTATAGGGCAATCGTTTTTTGGGTTACTTCTTCCTGCAAGGTATCAACTCCTTTCCCGGTAAAGTGCGGCTATGCTCATTCGCCGCCGTATAAGTCGTGATTGACAAGGGCGGTATAGTAGCTGTCAATGGTACTCGGTGCGTTGAACAGCACCGCTTTTAGATACTGCTTGATGTTGCGCACTTTGGTTGTGTTCTCCCTCATGCAATCCAAAACAAACTCAATATGGCTGCTGTTCAGCTTCAAAAACTTTGATTTCACTAATTCGGCGGGGTAGTCGTCCCCGGCAATACGGATTGTCTTTCGCGCTGTGCAGACGGTTTCCAGCATAAGGTCAACAATCTCGTCCAAGCGGTCTTTGTCAATTTTGCAGTTTTGAATGAGATGGTCGTATTCGATATTGTCCTTGATAATCTCCCTGTAAATCTCTACTGCGCTATTGCTTTTCGCTTCCGTTCTTTTCCTTTCCGGCGGCGTAGCCGCTTCGCCATGCGCAAAGGGCAAGGGGTTTAGGGAATGGAAAGGAATGGAATCGGTACTTGATAAATCAGTAATTGATTGTTCTTTACTTAATATATCTTTATTTAATTGCGTTGGATTTTCCAACGTAGGTTTTTCCTGTGTAGGTTTTTCCAACGTTGGATTATCCAATGTTGGATTTTCCAATGTAGGTAAATCCAATATAGGCGGCTGTCCGCCGCTGGTAGCTGCTTCCGGCTCTCGCGGCTGCGGCTGCTCGTATATGACGTAATCTGCGCCCCGCAAGCGTCCCTTTTCGTCGCGCTCCCGGCTGCGCACGATATATCCGGCTTTTTCGAGTTCCTTTACCGCTTCGCGGATTGCGTCGATCTTCTCCCGGTTGATATGGGATAAGCCCGCAAGGGTATAATCCCAATCTTCGGGCAGCGAAAGCATTTGCGACAACAAGCCCTTTGCCTTTAAGGACAATTCCTTGTTTCGCAAGTGGTGGTTGCTCATAACGGTATATCCCGTATTTCGCTCCACTCTGAAAACTGCCATA
>JAFVTA010000017.1 GCA_017503525.1 Clostridia bacterium
GAATTTGACGGGGTGATGTTATGGAATGGTTTAATATTTTCGGTTTGGCGTTTATAACTGCAATAATGATTCCAAACATCATATTTGCGCTCAAACATAAAGAGGCTTTTGAAAATAGGTATCACAACAAAACAATTGAAATCATTGAGCAGATTGGTAGATTTGGATGCTTCGGCTTTATGATTTTCAACATCCCAACGACTTGGTTTGGCTGGTGGTCTGACGAAGCATTTGCTATCTATCTGATGGTAGATGCTGTGCTGATTGTTTTGTATTGCACGATATGGGTTATCTATTGGCGTAAAAACAATGTTTTCAAAGCAATGGCTCTTTCTATTATACCATCGGCAATATTCTTGTTTAGTGGTATTATGTGCAGGTCGATATTGTTGATTATATCGTCTTTGCTATTTGCTCCTGCCCATATTTTTATTTCGTATAAAAATGCTGATTAAGTTTGTTAAATTCCAATTTATAGAACAATTGTTATGTAAGAATATCTTCAAGGGTAAGGCATACTATACCGCGCGAAGTTAAGTTGTGGAGTATATAAAATAAAAGGGCAACGAATATAGTTCGTTGCCTTTTGTGTTGTCGAAAAGGCTGTGCCTGTTCTTAACAAAAGTCCATACTATTGACTAATGTTATTAAGTCCTTAACAAAATAGTATTTATTTTCTTGAGAAAAATATTATTCATATTCTTGAGGAAATATTATTTATTCCCTTGACAAACCTTCATTTTTATGCTAAACTACATATGAACATATGAACAATTGTTCATATGTTCATATGTTATTCATGAAAAATGATAAAAAAAGAAGTGGAGGGTTTGAACTATGGAAAGCATGTATTTGGATAAAGAGCAGGAGCATAAAATGAGTGCGCAACGCGCGAAAGAGGAAATTCTTTCGAGAGCGGATATTGAAAAAGTGGCTAATATTTTCCAAATTCTTGCCGATAGCAATCGCTTAAAAATCGTGTTGGCGCTCTTGAAGGGCTCCATGTGCGTATTTCATTTGGCGGAGGTTTGCGAGTGTACGCAAAGTGGGGTAAGCCATCAGCTCCGCATATTGCGCAATAACGGCATTGTAAAAGGCAAGCGTTTTGGTAAATTTATGGAATATTCCATCGCTGACGGGCATATTCGTGAAATCGTAGAGATGGGCGTGGCGCACCTTGCGTGCGTGCGTTAAAAGGGGGAAGCTGTGGGAACTAAGACCATTCTGCATATCGAGAACCTCGATTGTCCCGTTTGCGCCGAGGCGTTGCAAAGTGATTTGCAAAAAATCAAAGGCGTACAAACCGTTGCCGTGGATTATATCACGCAAACGATTACACTGGAAACGGAAGACGAGGAAGTGATTTCGCGTGTCATCAAAAAAACGGAGAAATTCGAGCAGGTGCGCGTGTTAGACGGGGGCAGGTACGAGGTGAAAGCGCCTAAAAAGCGTAAGGAGTGGCTGTTTATCGCTCTTTCCGCCCTCTTTTTAATAGGCGGTATTCTATTAGAGCATTTTACGGACGGCACATTTGCGCTTGTGGCACGCTACGCGTTATACGCGTTGGCGTATCTTGCCGTTGGGTATCCCGTGCTCCTTTCCACCGTCAAAAATCTTGCCAAGGGCAGGGTGTTCGACGAGAATTTCCTCATGACGGTAGCGTCTATCGGCGCAATCGTGATCGGGGAAACAAGCGAGGGCGTGCTCGTCATGCTCTTGTATCAACTCGGCGAATTGTTGCAATCGATTGCCGTCGGCTCGTCCCGTCAATCGGTGGCAAGGCTCATGGATTTGAAGAGTGAAAAGGCAACCTTGCTTGTGGACGGGGAACAGAAAACCGTTTCCCCCGAAGAACTCAAGGCAGGGGATATCCTGCTTGTCAAAGCAGGAGAAAAAACGCCCGTAGACGGCGTACTGCTTAGCGAAAGCGCGGTGCTGGATACAAAATCCTTGACGGGCGAGGCGGAGCTTCGCACGGTGAACAAGGGCGAGGAATTGCTTTCGGGCTGTATCAACGCAGGGGGCGTGTACGAAATGAAAGTTTTGCGCCCGTACGAGGACAGCGCGGTGGGCAGGATTTTGGATTTGGTTGAAAATGCCTCGGCGGGCAAAGCCAAACCGGAAAAATTTATTAGTAAGTTTGCGCGTGTGTATACGCCTATCGTATGCTGCTTAGCGGTTGCTATGGCAATTTTAATGCCTCTTGCAAGCAGTTTGCTTGCAGGCGAGGGTTGGGGGTTTTTAGAGTTAGAGCGTTGGGTGCAATCGGCGCTTACCTTCCTCGTAATATCCTGTCCGTGCGCGCTTGTGATTTCCGTGCCTCTTACTTATTTTTCGGGTATAGGGGTTTGCGCGAAAGCAGGCATACTCGTCAAGGGCGCAACCTATTTGGATGTGCTTGCAAAAGCGAATATCGTTGCCTTTGACAAGACGGGTACTTTAACGGAAGGGAACTTTACCGTTTGCAAGTTATCACCAGCAAGCGGCGTGGAAGAAGGTGAACTGTTGGCAATCGCAACGGCGGTAGAGCGTTCGTCCTCGCACCCGATTGCCAAGGCGTTTGCAGGCTACGATACCGATTATACGGCGGAAGACGTTGTAGAGCGCGCAGGGAGCGGACTAATCGGCAAAATCATGGGGCGCAGCGTGCTTATCGGTACGGAAAAGCTGCTCCGTGAAAACCGCGTGCCCGTAGATGTCGTTAAGAGCGCGTACACGGTTTTATATGTCGCTGTAGAAGGTCGGTTTTTAGGCAGTATTGAAGTGGGGGATAAGCTCCGCGCAGAGACCAAAACGGTGTTAAAGGGTTTAAACAAGCAAGGGATTTCCCGTCTTGTCATGTTGACAGGGGACGGGGAGCAACGCGCTTGGAAAATTGCAAATGAGGCAGGCATATACGAGGTGAATGCACAGCTATTGCCCGATCAAAAGCTGGTTTGCGCGGAAGAACTCAAAGCACAGGGTAAGCTTGTATACGTCGGGGACGGCGTAAACGACGCGCCCGTTATGGCGGCGGCGGATTGCTCCGTATCCATGGGCAAGCTGGGCAGCGCGGCGGCGGTCGAGGCGTCCGATCTCGTTTTGATTGCGGACGATTTACGGGTTTTGCCGAAAGCGATAAACATTGCGCGCAAGACGCGTGCAATCGTCATGCAAAACATCGTATTCTCTCTCGTGATGAAACTTGGATTTATGGTGCTTGGCGCACTTGGCGTATTGCCCTTGTGGCTTGCCGTGTTTGCGGACGTAGGAGTTATGCTGTTGGCGGTGTTAAACAGTTTCCGTGTCCGCAGGATTAAATAGGAGGTAGGCAGGTATGCAACAAAATCAAAAACAAAGACTGGTAGTCGCTACGGGAAACGCGCATAAATTGCGCGAAATCGCGGAGATTTTTACACAATACGAGGTAGTATCCCAAAAACAAATGGGCTTTTGCGAAGAGGTGGACGAAACGGGTACGACCTTTCAGGAAAACGCTTTAATTAAGGCAAGAGCGGCGTGCAGGGCGCTTGGGGAGAGCGTGCTTGCGGACGACAGCGGACTTTGCGTAGAGGCGCTTGGCGGCGCGCCCGGCATATACAGCGCGCGCTATTGCGGCCGCCACGGTTCGGATGAAGAAAACCGCGCAGTCTTACTAAAAAATATGGCAGGCGTGGAAAATCGCAGGGCGTACTTTACCAGCGCGATTGCTATCGTCACGCCAGACGGGGAAGAACTGGTTGTCGAAGGCCGCACCTATGGGCATATCCTTTTGGAAGAGCAAGGAGAGGGCGGTTTCGGGTACGATTGCTTATTTTTTAGCGACGATTTACAAAAGTCTTTCGGGGAGGCGACAGCCGAAGAAAAAAACGGTGTTTCCCACCGTTTTAGGGCTTTGCAAGCAATACTTAAACTGTTAAAAGATAGGGAGCAGGTATGAAGACGATCCTCATACTCTCCGATTCGCACGGGAATATTAAGGGAGTGGACGAACTTCTGCCGCGGATAGCCGAAAACGATTTCGTAATCCATCTTGGCGACGGTGCGGCGGATATGCGGACGGCGCGTTCCCTCTATCCCGAAAAGGTGTACGCCTGCGCCGGTAATTGCGATTTCTATTCCCCTTTGCCCCTTGACGGTGAGATAGAAGTGGAGTATATAAAAATTTACTATTGTCACGGGCATAGGTATAGCGTGAAGTCGTGTTTAGAGTTGCTAGCCCAAGAGGCGAAGAGCCGCGGTTGCGAGATTGCGCTCTACGGACACACGCACGAGGCGAAAATCTCCGTCGTTGACGGGGTCACGCTGATCAATCCCGGATCAATGCGGTATGCGCGCGCATATTGCTATTTGGTGGTGAATAAGGCGAAATTTACTCCCGTACTCGTGGGAGAATAAACAAACCCCTCGCTTGGCAGCGAGGGGTTTTCTCTTATTCGTGAATTTCCAAAGTGAAGGAAACTTCTTTGGATTTTGCGGGCGGAATGTGGAACATATCCGCCTTGGTTTGCAGCTCGTCTTGTCCGCTGACGGAAGCAGGGAGAGCGCTCCACGGCTCTAAAC
The DNA here is from genome assembly GCA_017503525.1 of Clostridia bacterium. Lineage (GTDB taxonomy): Bacteria > Bacillota > Clostridia > Christensenellales > Borkfalkiaceae > Scatosoma. Next base: position 4,543 of record JAFVTA010000017.1, read on the forward strand.
AAACGTAGGGAGCGTCTGTTTTAACAGCGTGCCAAAACCCTATGTACTTAAAATCTTCAAAATGCATGGTCACAAATTTGTGGGTAGATTGAGATTTTACGGAAACGATGCGCGAAGTATTGCTTAAAATGACGGCGTCGTTGTCAAATAAATTGTGTTTCAAGGGGAGTTTTTTACCCTCATCTAAGGAATAGGGCACGCATTGATTTGCCATATACGGTTCGTTATCATCAAGAAGGTGTCGCTTTGCTTTGGTTGGCTCGCTAAATTCCAAATAGTAGTCCTCAAAGGCTCCCTCGCCGAAAGGTACGTTAATACCGGGGTGACCGCCGAACGCGCAAATCATCGTTTTCTCGTCCGTGTTGGTCGCCTTATAGCGCGTGATAAGAGTTTTGCCTTTTAATTCAAAGATAACGCGGAACTCAAAACGGAAGGGGTACTCTTGTAAGGTTTCCTCGCTTTCCGTAAGCAGAAATACCAAACGGGTTGCCGAACGTTCTTCCATGTGGAAGAGGTTATAGCGCGCAAGCCCGTGCGCACGAGCGCGGTAAGGCTGACCTTGGTACGTGTAGTCGCCTTTATACATTCTGCCGATGAAAGGGAAGAGGACGTGCGCTCTGTCTGCCCAGTAAACGGGGTTGCCCTGCCAAAGATATTCGGTGTCGGTGTCTTTGGAGTAAAGGGAAAATAACTGCGCGCCCATGGTATTGGCGCGAACCTTTAAATGTTTATTTTCAATAGTAAAAATCATGTTTATATCTCCTTATGGTACAGTATAACATAGATTTAAGGATTTGTAAAGGGAGAAATGAAAAAAAGACTGCTTAAAAAGCAGTCTTTTTTGGCGACCCAAAACGGGCTCGAACCGTCGACCTCCAGCGTGACAGGCTGGCGCTCTAACCAACTGAGCTATTGGGCCATATATATACATGTTATTTTTACGGGTTTGGTGGGCCCTCACGGACTCGAACCGTGGACCAGCCGGTTATGAGCCGGCAGCTCTAACCAACTGAGCTAAAGGCCCGAATACGAGTTTCAAAACAACGCTTATTTATAGTAAACGATTTGCGCGCAAAAGTCAAGTGATTTTTTCAAAAAATATAAAAAATCTTTTCGACAAAAGGAAAAAATTTTCTTCGTTTTTTTACAAAATACGCGCGAGTTTCTTTTTTACAATGGATAAGCAATAAGCTATGGGAGGAAACGCAAATGCAAATTTGCACCGATTATCAAGACAAAGTGCTGTATCTTCGCTTAAGCGGTGAAATGGACGAACACAACGCCGCGGCGGCGCGGCTGTACGCAGATAGGCTTGCGGAGGGCTATGCGCAAAGCGAGAAGGCGGTTATCGATTTAAAGGACGTGTCCTTTATGGACTCGACGGGGATAGGATTTTTAATCGGCAGATATAAGAAATTTCGGCGCTACGGCATACCCGTGTACGTGACGAATCCTTCCCCCGGCGCGGACAAGGTCTTACGCATGAGCGGCGTTTACACCCTCATGCCCAGAATTTAAGGAGAATAGTATGGAAAATTATATGAAGTTGGAAATCGCTGCGCTTAGCGAAAACGAGAGCTTTGCAAGGAGTGCGGTGGCGGCGTTTGCGCTGTACTTAAACCCTTCAATTTCCGAACTTGAGGATATCAAAACAGCGGTGAGCGAGGCGGTCACGAATAGCGTCGTGCATGCGTACGCAGGCGGCGGCGCGCAGAATAAAATTTCTATCGAATGCCGCGCGGAGAAAACGCAGGAAGGCGGCGTATTACATATCACCGTCAGCGACGGGGGCTGTGGAATTGAGGACGTGGAAAAGGCGGTATTGCCTTTTTATACCACCCTTGAAAACGACGAGCGGTCGGGCATGGGCTTTACGATTATGCAAACCTTTATGGACGGCTTTGCGTTAGAGAGCGAGAAGGGTCGGGGTACGAAGGTTCGTATGTTTAGAAAGCTTGGCGGAAATAGGGAAGGGGAAAGAATGAATGCTTGACGAAAAGTCAACAATCGAATATATCCGAAAAGCAAAAACGGGGGATCAAGGCGCGAAAGAGGCTTTGATTGAGCATAACGTTTCCCTTGTCAAATGTATCGTAAAGCGGTATTTGGGCAAGGGAGTGGATTACGACGATTTATTCCAAATCGCCTGCATGGGTTTTTTGAAAGCAATCGCAGGGTTTGACGAGAAGTTCGGGGTAAAGTTTTCCACTTACGCCGTGCCCATGATCGCAGGAGAAATCAAACGCTTTATGCGCGACGACGGCTCCGTAAAGGTGTCGCGTTCTATGAAACAAACAGCGAAAGAGATTAACCTCTTTATTGAGGAATATACCGCGAAAAACGGAAAACAGCCACCCATGTCCGAGGTGGCGCAGGCTTTTGGACTGGAAGAGGCGGAAACGGTGTTCATTATGGGCTCGTCGAGAATGCCCTTGTCCTTGCAGGCAGGCGGAGAGTATAAAGAGGGCAAGGAACGCTCGTTAATGGAGACCTTGCCAGCCGTGGACGATCAGGACGAGTGGTTGGATAAAATGCTCTTAAAGGGGGCGATCGAGGCGCTGTCCGAACGGGACAAACGGATTATCGTACTGCGGTATTTTCGGGACATGACTCAAAGCGAGGTTGCCGAGCGTATCGGGGTTAGCCAAGTGCAGGTATCGAGGATTGAAAGCAGAATTATCAAGGAATTTAGAGAGAAATTAAGCGTATCTTTGTGAAAATTGACAAAGGTGCGCTTTTTGCTTTGCAAAAGCAAAAAAATTTGGTATAATACAAGCATGAAAAATACGCGTAAGGAAAAACTTTCATTTTTAGGCGAACCTACGTCGGCGAAAGCGTCGGGGCTTACCTTTACGTTGGCGGCGGCAGGGCTCGTGCTTTTGTCCTTCGTCTTTTTACTCGCGCTTGCCATCGGCGGACTGTGGGTAGAGGGTGTAGAGCAAAAAGAGTGGTACTTGTATTGCAGTTTTTTACTTTCCCCCTTGGCGTTTTCGCTGGTTGCGGTGTGGGTGTTAAGATGGACGAAAACGCCGATTTTGCAGGAAGTAAAGTTGCAAAAATGTGCGCCTAAATATTTCCTTATTGCCTTTTTATTACAGGTCGGGCTGTTGAGTTTATCTCAACTCAACGATTTATTTTTGCAGTTCCTTGCAAGATTTGGATACGAGAATACCCCCATCGTATTGCCGTCTATGGACGGGTTTGGGGTCGTTGGCGTATTGTTCGCCGTTGCCTTACTGCCTGCCTTGTTTGAAGAACTCATTTTCCGTGGATTGCTCCTTAAAGGAATGCGTTCGTTTGGCACGGCAGGGGCGGTCTTGATTTCGGGCGCGCTCTTTGCGCTGTATCACCAAAACCCTGCGCAAACCTTGTATCAATTTTGTTGCGGAGCGGCGTTTGCGCTGGTTGCGGTGCGTTCGGGCAGTATTTTGCCTACCGTATTTTCGCACTTTTTAAACAACGCCGTCATTATTCTATTCACCAAATTTGGCGTAGGGGAATTTTCCCCAATTGTGTCAGCAATCGTTTTGTCCGTATCAATCGCTTGTTTGGTCGGTACTCTTGTGTGGCTCGTATGGTTTGAGAAGAAGGGCTTTAAAAAAGAGGATAATAAAACGGCGCGCAAGCAATTTTGGCTTGCGGCGGCGGTGGGTATAGGCATATGCGCGTTGACTTGGCTTAGCGTGCTGTTTTCGGGGATGTAAATATGCAAAAAATTTAC
>JAFVTA010000018.1 GCA_017503525.1 Clostridia bacterium
AAATAATTGTCAAGCCGCATTTTTTATGATATACTACTTTTAGAAAAAAACGTACGGGGGTTATTATGATTAAGAATAAATATCGATTATCCTACAACAATCTTTTTATGTTAAACCCGAAACGTTGTAGAAACTATTTTTTAATTCAGGCAGGTGAATCTCTCTGCGCAAAAGACACCATTATCCCGGTACACCAGCAAGACTATTTTGAAATCACGTACGTAGTCAGCGGAAAAGGTGTTTCCTATACAAACGATATTCCCGTAGAAATCGAAAAAAACGACTGCTTTTTTTCTTTCCCAAACGAAACGCATAAGATAGTTTCCGACGAGCAAGCCCCCTTGCGCTTTATCTTTTTGGCATTTTACGCAAAACAAAAAACGCAAGGCAATACCTTTATCAATTACATCATGCAAACTTGTCAGGCTCCCGACAGCCGAAAATATAACATGGAAAGCTTGTTTACGTTGTGCAGCAATCTTCTAAAAGAATTGAGAAACGAAGACGCTTACTCCGAGCGTGCTATTGCCCTCTTACTCGAACAGATTTTGATTGAATGTTCCCGTGCAATTTCCAAAAAGACGAAAAGTACGCCGCAATCCACCCCCACGGATTCAGCAATTCTTACCCACGATATCATTACCTATATTGATCAAAATATATTTAAAATCAAGAACATCAGCGATTTGGAAAACGTATTTTTTTACAACGTAAACAACCTTTCCGAGCATTTTCAAACGCAAATGGGCATTCCCTTAAATAAATATTTTATCAGCAAAAAAATGGAAATGGCATTACGTTTACTACAAGCGGGGAACAGTGTAACGGAAGTCAGCGATAAACTGCAATATTCCTCTATTCACGCTTTCTCAAGAGCGTATAAGAATTACTTTAACGAGTCGCCTTCCAACTTCAAGAAAAAAGAAGATTTGTAACTTTTTCCAATTTAAGCATAAAAAAAAGCACGACGTGCCTAAATTTACCGCATATTAAATTTAAAGGGGTGGCGGTTTACTTACCGCCACCCCTTTTAGTTATTCAATATCCAAAATATTTATCTTCTTCGGTTAAATCCAACAAATCAATTGCTTTTGCAAATCTTTCATCACAGGTTTCAAAATCCCTTAAATGGTGGGCATCGCTCCCCAAATAAAACTTACACCCGCTCTCCTTCGCGATTTGATAAATTTTCAAGCTAATCTCTTTGGTTTCGTCCTCGAAATGCTTGACGTCGTCCGCATTGATTTCTATACCTACGCCGAAGTTTGCGGCTTTCTTAAACAACCTTTCCGCCTCTAAAAGGGATATGTTTTGCATCGTTTGCAAAAGCTCGTCAGGGTTAGCCATTAGCCCGCAAAGCAAATGCGCAATACCAACCTTATGGAAGGGTAAATCCATGCTAAGCACGGCATCCAATCTCTCCGACCAAAGCTGTCCCCTTCTCACTGCGCTTGCGCCCTCCTCTTTGGAAATGGTAAGCGGTTCGCAGCGCAAATGGGTTGTAGGCACTACGATAAAATCAAATAAATCATAGCGTTCTTTGGATAACCCCAATACCATGTCCTTGCTGAGTTCGGTTTCACAGCCAAATAAGTAGCGCACCTTATCCGATTTTGGCAACGGCAATATTTGCGAAATATGCGGATAGTTTTGGTTAAAATACCAAGGAATCCTCTCCACATCCACCTTTTCATCCCAGAAATGATCGGTTATACAAATGGTATGAAGTCCCTTTTCTTCCGCATAGCGCAGGATATTCTCTTTATTCTGTTCGGGATCTTTAGAGCAAAGTGAAAGCCCGGAATGAATATGTAAATCGTGGTCATATTGAAATCTCATGTCAACTACCGCCTATTTTATTCCTTGCATACCATTATACACCTTTTCAAAAAAATGTCAATACTTCTTATAAAAATAAACGGGCTGACCTAGTGGTCAGCCCTTCTCTTTATACCATATTCAGATATTTCATTGCGTTGTTGTAAGAAAGATCTTGCACGAGCTTGCCCACGAAATTCTCATCCGCAGTCATTTCTCCGTTTTCCATCATTTCGCCCAAATAATTGCAAAGAATACGGCGGAAGTAATGATGTCTGGGATAGGAAAGCAAAGATCTACTGTCCGTAAGCATACCGACAAAGGCACCCAAATGCCCCGTCGCCGTCAAATCCTGCAAATGGCGTTCCATGCCCACCTTGTTATCCAAGAACCACCAAGCCGGGCCGTACTGCATTTTCCCCTTTGCCTCGCTCGTTTGGAAACAGCCGATCAGCGCCATAATCTCCGCGTTCATTTTGGGATTAAGGTTGAATACAATCGTCTTAGGGAGAGCGTTCTCACTGTTCAATCTATCGAAAAGACGGGACATCGTTTTGATGCTGTTTTCGTCGGAAATGCTATCGTGTCCCGTATCCGCGCCGATTTTATCGAACATGACTTGGTTATTGTTGCGCATAGCGCCTACGTGCAATTCGGTTGCAATACCGTATTTTGCATACAGTTTGAAAAGGAAATAGGTCAAATAGCCCTTGAACACTTCCGCCTCGGCATCCGTGGGAATTTCCCCTTTCATAGCTTTCACAAACACGGCGTTCGCCTCGGGTTTTTCGGTAATCGGGTATACTCTTTCCACGGAAATATCGCTTGCCGTCGTACCTACTTTGATAAATTCCTGCAAGCGGCTTTCAATGACGTTTTCCAAGTCGTCAATGGTGTTGACCCCACCCGTGTACGCTTCTAACATACCGATATAGCTCTTATACGCCTTTGCCTCAACCCCCATAATCTTGTCCGCGCGGAAGGCAGGGATTACCTTAAACTTATAATCCTTTTTCGCGATTTCCGTAAAGGTCGTTAAGTCGTCAAAGATTTCGTTGGTGGTAAAAATATGGGATACGTTCGCGCTTTCAATCAACTTTTGGGGAGTGATTTTATTGAGGGCAATATATTCATTGCACCAATCCCAAATCAACTCCGCATTTTGCGCGTTAATCTCAATTTCGCAATTGAAAAACTCTTTAAGTTCAAGCTGCGACCAATGATACAAAGGATTGCCGAAAGCCGTACCCAGCGTAGCGCAATAGGCGATAAATTTTTCCTTACGGCTCTTATCCCCCGTGATATAGCTTTCGTCCACGCCGTAATTTCTCATTAAACGCCATTTGTAATGATCGCCCGCAAGCCAAATATCGTAAATATTATCAAACGCCTCGTTCGCCAAAATTTGCTTTTCAGGCAGGTGGCAATGATAATCGAAAATAGGCATGTCCTTGGCGAAATTAAAATACAAGCGTTCCGCCGTCTTGTTTTTGAGTAAAAAATTATCCTTTAAATAGCTCATAATTCCCCTCCGTTAAAGAGCTTTTATTGCATTTTCCAAACGGGCAAGGGTGCGTTCCTTGCCTAAAATTTGCATAATCGTCCAAAGGTCGGGCGTGTTAGCAAGCCCCGTCGTCGCCACGCGGAGCATTTCCGCAACGTCCGCAACGCTGCCAGGGAATGCCGCAGGATCGGCTTTATACGCTTTCATATCCGTTGCAAAACCGTTTGCCTCAGCAACCGCTTTGACCTTGTTAAACCAAGCGGAGCTATCGTCCGCTGCATCGTAAAGATCCTTAAACGTCTGCAAAATCTTCTTGACCGTTTCGCCCTCAAAACGATATGCGTTGGTGGGAACGAAGGTTTCGTCGAAGAAGTAGGAGATAAATTCCATGGCTTGTTTTGCGGTGGTAAAATCCTTTCTGCGCTTTTTACCGCCCACACCCATACAAAGGGTAAGCACCTTCAAAAGGTATTCCTTATCCGCAAAGTACGTCTTTTGCGTATCCGTTCCAAACTCGTTCGTCCACGCAAGCAGGAAGTTATACATTTCCTCTTCGGAAAGTTTCGCCAGCTCGTTTTTGCTGATATCGTTAAGCTTATTTAAATCGAACAGCGCGCCGCTTTTGCCCATTTTGTTGATGGAGAATTTGAAGTGCTCCAAAGGCACGTCCGCGTTCTTCATGTACCATTCCTCGAAGTTGGAGTTGAGCAAGGTCAACATGTACACTTTTACCGCGCGCGCAAAATACCCCTCTTGGCGATAAAATTCCAAGGACAGCTCGGGGTCTTTTCTCTTGGAAAGTTTACGGCGCGTTTCGCCGTCCATTTTTTGCAAGGAACAGTTATGCCCGTACTTGGGTCTTCTAAACCCGAGCACGTCAAAAAGTTCGATATGGATAGGCAGGGATGCAAGCCATTCTTCACCGCGGATTACCACCGTCGTACGCATGAAATGATCGTCGATGGCATGCGCGAAATGGTAGGTGGGAATCCCGTCCGATTTCAGGATAACGACGTCTTGATCGTTTTCGGTGACCGTGATATCTCCCTTGATTTCGTCGCGGAAGGTAAGCTTGTTCTCCGCATTACCCTGCGAACGCAAACGAATAACGTAGGGTTTGCCCGCTTTCAAGTTTTCGTAAATTTGTTCTTCCGTTAAATTACGGCAGGTTGCGTATTCGCCGTAGTAGCCCGTAATCTTTTTTGCCTCGGTCTGTTGTTCACGAAGAGCAGACAGTTCCTCCTCCGTGCAAAAACAAGGGTACGCAAGCCCGCGCCGAATCAAATCCTTGGCAAACGCGTGATAAATTTCGGCACGCTCCCTTTGGTAGTAGGGAGCGTATTTATTTTCCGCGCCCTCGATTTCCGCGCCCTCGTCGAAACGGATATCAAAATATTTCAACGCGTTTTTCACGGCGTCTACCGCGCCGTCCACCTTACGTTTTAAGTCGGTATCCTCGATACGAAGGTACATAAGACCGCCGCTTTGGTGGGCAATACGCTCGTTGGCAATCGCCACAAACAAGTTCCCCAAATGAATAAAGCCCGTGGGGCTGGGCGCAAGACGGGTGACCTCCGCGCCTTTTTCTAAATCGCGCGCAGGATACAGCGTTTCGTAGTAATCCAGCGGCTTTACGTTTTCGTCCGGAATGAGTAAATCCGCAAGTTTGTTTAAGTCCATACCTATGTCCTCTTTGAATATTTTTCTTATTTATTCTATCACCTGACAACATAGTTGTCAAGCGTTTGCGTTAAAAGAAATCCGCGTTTTGATAATCGGTTTCGTATAAGCCGTCCTCTATCCCGTGCACAATTTCCACAACCCGTTTGCAAAGAAGCGTTTCCACGCCCGCCTTTTCACCCGCTTTCACCACCGCGCCGTTGATAAAATCAATTTCGCAGCGTTTGCCGTTTTGCACGTCTTTGAGCATGCCCGATACCAGTTTTTTATGCTTTTTCATAGCAAAAGGGAGTACCATGTACGAGAATACACCGCTTTTACACAGCATTTTCTCTATGTCGTGCCCCTGCATTTTTGCAAGGCGTACCCCCGATGCGTTGGCAACGGATACGCACTCGCGAATAATCCCCAACGCAATTTTGCGTGTTTTTCTTCTTCTTGCGATTTCGCCAAAAGTCAACCCCGTGACAACCGAAAGTCCCGAAAACGCCGCGTTAATCGTAAGCTTTGCCCAACGCGCGCCGAGCAAGTTCTCTGAAGGTATAACGAACGCCTCTTGACCGATCGCCTCGCCTGCGTACGCAAGCACTTCGGTTAATAGCGCAAGCTTTTCGTTGCCGTTTTGATATCCCCCGACTTCCATCGACATACCCTCGATTTTGGAAGTCAACGCGACCCTGCCCCCTTCTAAATAGGTTGCGCCGAACGAAGTTGCGGCGCCGTAGGTGCGCTCGTCTCCTATGACGTTCGCCACGCTCTCTTCGGGTAAGCCGTTTTGCGTGGTACAAACCACGCCGTCTTCCTTTAAGTACGGGAGTAAAAATTGCAAGATCTCCGCGTTATGGCGTTGCTTGGTCATGAGAAAAAAGATATCGTATGCACCCGAGAGTTCTTCGGGTAAAATTGCGTTCACCTTTTGAGTGAACTCATATCCGTCCCCCTCGCAAACGATAGTCGCGCCAAGGGTATTCATTGCCTCGACGTGCGCTTTGTTGCGGGTAATGAGGTCAACGTTCAAGCCCCCTTTCGTCAATAGCGCGCCAAGCACAGTCCCCATTGCGCCTGCACCGTATACGGCGATTTTTAAATCCTGCACGTTCACTGCTTTAACGCCTTTGCGACGGCTTTTACCGATTTTGCAATCGTCATACCGTCCAAATCTACAACGATATCCGCGTACTTTTCATACAACGGCGTGCGTTCGTTATACAAATCCAGCAGGGTGTACCCCTCTTTGAGGGCAACCCCCCTCGCTTTTAAATCACCAAGGCGTTTTTGAATGGTTTCATAGGAAAGTTTCAAGTACACCACTTTTCCCATGGTTTTTAACTTTTGCATCGCGTAATCGCGGTAGACAACGCTACCGCCCGTAGCCACTACGCATCTATCGGCGCAAATTTCCGAATTGACTTTCGCCTCGATATCCAAAAACTTCTCCCTGCCTACCTCTTCAATGATTTGGGGCAGGCGCTTGCCTTCTCTCGCCACGATAACGCTGTCGCTGTCTACGTAGCCGTAGCCAAGCACTTCCGAAAGCTCCGTACCGATGGTCGTTTTTCCGCTGCCCGGCATACCGATTAGAATGATATTCCCTTTTTTCATATCAATCCACCTCCCCGAATACTCGTTTCAAGGTTCCTAAAATGTCCGCGTCCGCAGGCGCCCATTCCTTTTCATCTAAATCCTTGGGCGACATCCATTGATAACACTCGTGTTCTTTAAGCTCGAACCCCGAACGCATTTCGCACTCGTACAAGTACAGCGTAATGATAAAATCGGGATACTCGAAGGTTTGGCAGGCGTACAAACCGCCCACCTCAACGTCCATATCCAGCTCCTCTTTCAATTCGCGTTTTACCGCATCCTCGCCCCGTTCTCCCTGCTCGATTTTACCGCCAGGGAACTCAAACTTATGCGCAATATAAGGATAGGGGGACGCCCCTCGCTTTGCCGCGAATACCTTACCGTTATCAAAGAGCAGCGCCGCCGCTACGTGAATGTGTTTTTTCTCGCTCATCTCGTACCTACCCTTGCCTTACTGCTGTTCTTCTTCTAAAAAGTTTACCAAAATAGAGTTTTGGACGTACAAATATTCGTCCTTGATTTTCAAATAATCGTCTTCCAACGCAAGGTATTTAACCGTCTTTTTTAAGGCGCTGGGGAAGTCGTCGCCCAAGGACGAATGGAAGGTATTTTTATAGTCCGTCATAGACAAGCCCTTCGCCGTGCGGAGCGCAAGCATAACGTATTCAAACTTCGCATCCCTCTCCTCGACCTCTTCGCTCGTCACCGCGGGGTAGAACCCCGAAATGATACACTTCATATATTCGTCTAAATCAAAGGTGTTGGTAAAGCGTTTCCCGCGCATAAAGGAGCTTGCCGAAACCCCCACGCCGATATATTCTCCACGCTTCCAGTAGTTGAGGTTATGCTTACTCTCAAACCCGGGCATTGCGAAGTTGGAAACCTCGTAGCGTTTATACCCCTTTTCTTCCAAGAGCTTTCTGCCAAACTCGTACATTTCAGCAACTTCGTCGCTATCGGGGAGTTCTCCGTTAAGATAGTCGGTATAAATGGGCGTGCCGTCCTCTACCGTCAACGCGTACATGGATATGTGCTTTGAACCGCAGGCATGCGCTAACTCGATCGTTTTTTGGATATCCGCTTTCGTTTGATTTTTCAAACCCAGCATAACGTCGGTGCTAAAATTTTGCCCTTGCAGCAGTTTAGTTGCGTACACGTAATCGCGCGCATTGTGAATACGTCCTAAATCCGCCAACTGTTCGTCGATCGCCGTTTGTAAGCCGATTGAAAAACGGTTGACGCCGGCTTGGAGATAGGTTTGCACCTTGTTTTCCCCTATCGTACCGGGGTTTAACTCCAAAGTGATTTCTGCATCCTTTTTCAAGCGGAAACAAGCGCGAATTTGGTTCATTGCCCCTAAAATAAGCTTGGGGGGAATGTACGAGGGGGTACCGCCGCCAAAATAGACGGTGTCAAATTCGTAGTCTTTGAGCTCTTCTCCGCGCATTTTCAATTCTTTATACAGACAAGCCATGTACGCCTCGGCGTACTCGATCTTATCGGGGAAGGAAGTGAAATCGCAGTAGGAGCATTTATGTCTGCAAAAGGGAACGTGAAT
>JAFVTA010000019.1 GCA_017503525.1 Clostridia bacterium
GCTTTGATTTGCGGGCCTACGACGTTGTTTTTATCTAAGCCGTAGATATGCGTACTAATCGTCTTAAAGGAATCGGGTTTGGTATACGCCGTAATCACGTAATCGTCTAACGAAAGGGTGACCGCCAACAAAAAGCCGGATAAAATGCCGGGAAGAATTTGCGGAATGACCACCGAAAAGAGCGCTCTCGTCGGGGTTGCGCCAAGATCCAAAGCCGCCTCGTAAAGATTGTTATCCATTTGTTTAAGCTTGGGGATAATCGAAAGCAGTACAAACGGAGTACACAAAATCATTTGTCCCAGCACGAGGGGGATATAGGTAGATTTATCGAACCCGAAAAAGGATACGAAGAGCGCGAAGGAAATCGCCGTCACGACTTCTGCATTGATAACGGGGATACGGTTAATCGCCGAAAGAGCGGCGTTGGTTCTCTTTTTAGAGTAGTAGATGCCGATTGCGCCCACCGTTCCAAGCACCGTTGAAAGGGTAGCCACCACGATTGCCAGTAAAATCGTTTGCAAAACGACCTGCAAAGGCTCGTTTTCGATATTGAAGAAGTATTGATAGTGCGCAATACTAAGCCCCGACCAACCCTCTTGAATGGTATCGCTAGCGTTAAAGCTGTTGATTGTCAAGAAGATAATGGGGAAATAAATAAAGAGTAAGATTAAAGCAATAAACGCCCATTTTAAGATACTTTTTACTTTTACCATAAGGAAGTACCTCTCGTTTCCGTTTGTTCTTCGGCGCTAAATCCGCCCGTAAGGTAGGTGATTAAAAACATGAACAGCAACAGCACGAGTGCAATAAACGACCCGTCGTGCCACAAATCGCCGTTGAAATAATCGTCGATTAACTTACCGATAATTTTTACGTTGCGGAAGGTGAGGTAGTTGGAAACGACGTAGTTGGTCATAGAGGGCAAAAATACCATGGAAACGCCGCTCATAATCCCTGCTTTGGAAAGGGGAAGGGTCACCTGCAAAAAGCCCTTTGCGGGGGTAGCCCCGAGGTCCTTTGCCGCCTCTAAATAGCTCTTATCGATTTTGATAATCGTGGTATAGATAGGCAAAATCATAAAGGGGAGGAAATCGTATACCATACCGATAATGGTATTGACGATATTCCACGCGTTGGATTTATTGTAAGTGCCCATCCAAACGAACAGTTCTTTTAAGGCATTGATACGGAGTACGAAGTTGACCCACATAGGCACGATAAAAAGCAGCAAAAGCACCGATTTATTTTTAAGCTTGCAGTTTGCGATAATATATGCTACGGGGTAAGCGATGACAAGGCAAAGCAAAGTACTCGTAAAGGAGATAAACAAGCTTTGCATAATCGTTTTGAAGTTATAAGATTTAAAGAAGGCGAAAAAGCCCTCGCCGTTTTCGTTAAAGAATACGCGCACGTATTCAAAGGTAAACTTCCCTTCGTCGTTCGTGAATGCATAATACATGATAATGAAGAGGGGAATGAGCACGAAAACAGCCAAGAACAATCCGTACGGGATCGCCAAAAGCTTTCTCGAAAAATGAGGTTTGAACTTGGTTTTCGTCATTTCTTCGCGCCCTCCGCAACTTTCAAGGTCAAACGGATTTTATCCTTGGGAATAATCAGGCTGACGAGGTCGTTTTCATTCCACAAATCTTCGCAGGCGAGCACGTAATCTTCTTCGTTTTCCGTACGGACGATATAGCGGTAGTATTCGCTCTTATAGATAAGGGAAATGATATGTCCGCGCGCACCGCCCTCGTCGAGGTTGTCGCTCATGGTGATATCGTGTAAACCGACTTCGACGTTAACTTCCGTACCCGTCAAATCCAAGCTTTCGCCTTTTGCGGTGATCAGATATCCTTCCTCGTCCAAACGGCTACCGGGATAGAGTTGCGTGACGTCGCATTCAAATTCGCCGTCACCGAATTCTACGGTGTTGTGCTTGGTGATTACGCCCGTAAATTTATTCACGCGGAACTTCTTTCTCATAACGTGAATACCGTCGGGTTCGACGAGCAAACCGACCGTTGCGCCTGCTTGGGGAGCAACCGTGCTTTGGATTTCGATTTCATATCTACCGCATTGCACGAGAATTTGATAGTGGATACCCTTGAAGATAACCGAGGTCACCTTGCCTTTGAGTTTGCCTTCGTCCGCAGAAACGATTTTCACGTCTTCGGGGCGAACGACGACGTCTACCGGCTCGTCCTTTTCAAAACCGCCGTCGAGGCAGGCGAACGCCTTACCGCAGAAACGCACTTCGCCGTCTTTGGGCATAACCCCCGTGAAGATATTGCTTTCGCCGATAAAGTCGGCAACGAAGGTGTTTTGAGGCTCGTTGTAAATCTCTTCGGGCGTACCGATTTGTTGGATTGCGCCATCCGACATAATTACAATCGTATCGGACATGGTAAGCGCCTCTTCCTGGTCGTGGGTGACGTAAATAAAGGTAATGCCAAGGCGTTTATGCATGGCTTTCAGTTCAAGTTGCATTTCCTTGCGCATTTTTAAATCGAGCGCGCCGAGCGGTTCGTCGAGGAGCAAGATTTCAGGCTCGTTGACGATCGCGCGTGCGATAGCGATACGCTGTTGCTGACCGCCCGAAAGAGTGGAAATACTGCGCTTTTCAAAGCCCGACAAATCCACGATTTCCAAAGCTTTTCTAACCTTTTCTTCAATCACTGCTTTGGGAAGTTTGGTGTATTTAATCTTTTCATTGCCTTTCTTGTCCACAACCGTCGTTTCGATGCGCTTAAGCTTTAACCCGAACGCAACGTTTTCAAAGACGTTGAGGTGGGGGAAGAGAGCGTATTTTTGGAACAC
>JAFVTA010000020.1 GCA_017503525.1 Clostridia bacterium
GCGGCATTTCCGAAACTTTCACCGTACGCCACATTTCTTACGGCGTAGGCGTAGAAAAAACCTATCCTCTTCATTCCCCCAAGATCGCACACATCACCGTTGTGAGAAAGGGTAAGGTTAGAAGAGCGAAGTTGTATTATCTGCGCGGTCTTACCGGTAAAGCTGCAAAAGTTAAGGAAAAAATCTAACTTAGGGAAAACCTATCAAAAAAATCCGTCCAAAGTCAAGGACGGATTTTTTTTCTTAAAAATACCTATAATTCGGTTTACTTTTTTCAAAAATTGTTTTACAATAGAAAAAGACATATATAAGGAAGGGAAAAGGTATGATTGCAAGAGTGCAAAGCTATGCGTTATCCGGATTAGAAGGCGTTTGCGTGACGGTGGAAGCGGACGTTTCCAAGGGTTTGCCCGGCTACGATATGGTAGGCTTGCCCGATGCCGCCGTAAAAGAATCCAAAGAACGCGTTAAAAGCGCAATTAAGAACAGTGCTTTGGAATTTCCCTTACATAAAATCACGGTAAATCTCGCACCGGCATCCGTTAAAAAAGAAGGCTCGTCCTTCGACTTGCCCGTGGCAATCAGCCTAATGCTCGCCTACGGAACTTTAGAAGCGAGCGTAGAGGATACCGTGTTTTTAGGCGAGCTTGCCTTAAACGGCGACTTGCGCCCCGTATCGGGGGTGCTGCCTTCGATTATCTCTGCCCGTGATAAGGGATTTCGCAAATTCGTTATCCCTAAGGGCAACGAAAAAGAGGCAAGCTTTATCAAGGGCGTAAGCGTATACGCCGCAAACACCTTAAAAGAGGTCGTCAACCACCTTTCGGGACTTAAGCCCATTCCCCCCGTCGAACCGGGTTCGTTTGAAAAGGCTGCGGAAGAAAAAGGGTCTTCCTACGATTTGGCGTTTGTCAAAGGGCAAGCGATTGCAAAGCGCGCCTTGGAAGTCGCTGTGGCGGGCGGACATAACATTTTATTCGTAGGCCCTCCCGGCAGCGGTAAAACCATGTTGGCAAGATCCTTGCCTTCGGTGCTTCCCGATATGTCCTTTGACGAGGCGCTGGAAATCACCAAAATACACTCGGTTGCAGGTACTTTGGGGGATAGCGGTATCGTGTCCGTCAGACCCTTCCGTTCCCCTCACCATACGGCGACGACGGTCTCCCTTTGCGGCGGCGGAAATAAAACCGTACACCCCGGGGAAATCAGCTTGGCGCACGGCGGCGTGCTGTTTTTAGACGAATTGCCCGAATACAAGCGTTCTTCCCTCGAATCCCTGCGCCAACCTTTAGAGGACGGCGTGATTACCATTTCCCGCGCAGGCGGAACGGTCACCTATCCCGCCTCGTTTATGCTTTGCGCAAGCATGAACCCTTGTCCCTGCGGACATTACGGCAGTGCTAAACGCCGTTGCTCTTGTACGCCGAACGATATTAGAAAATACCGTGCTAAAATCAGCGGACCTTTGCTGGATAGAATTGATATTCAAGTGGAAGTGGACGGCGTGGAATACGACGCGTTGATTGCCGAAAGCAAGGAAGAAAGCAGCGCGGAAGTCAAAGCGCGCGCGGATAAAGCAAGACAAATCCAAAGAGAGCGTTTCGAGGGCAGCAAGGTGCAAACGAACGCCGAAATGGGGGAAAAGGAAACGCGCGAATACTGTAAATTAGACAAGGCGTGCGAAGAGGTCTTGCGTGAGGCGTTCGACAGCTTACAGCTCTCTGCAAGAGCGCGTTCGAGAATTTTAAAAGTAGCCCGCACGATAGCCGATTTAGAGCTTTGCGAGAATATTCTCCCCGAGCATTTATACGAGGCGATATCGTATAGGACTTATGGGGCAACTTTAAATTCTATCGATTGAGGAATACGCATAAGTGAGTTTAAATCAGGATACAATAAAACAAATAGTGGAAATTCCTCTTACCGCGGAGTTATATCCCCAAGAATGGAAAAGCCTAAACAATCCGCCCCCCGTGCTTTACGCAAGGGGAAATATCCAACTTCTGGCGGAGCGTAAATTCACGATAGTGGGCTCTCGGCGCACACCTGCCCCTGCCCTGCAGGCAGGCAAGGAAATCGCCAAGGAGCTGTCCTACGCCTTCGTAATCCTAACGGGTACGGCGGACGGAGGGGACAGCGCGGCGATCGAAGGCGCGCTGGCTGGTTCGGGAAGGGTGATTTGCCTGCTCGCAGGCGGATTTTCCGCAATCCCCCAAGGCAATCTGCCTCTTTTAAAGGAAGTGGAAAAACGGGGACTGCTCCTTTCCTATCAACCGTTTGAAACCCCCGTTCGGGAGTTTTCGTACGAGGTTAGGAACGAGCTGCTTGCCCGTCTTGGCGAGGGTACTTTGGTGCTCGGTGCGGCGGAAAAAGGCGGCGCGTTGATTACGGCGAGATACGCGTGGAAACAAAAAAAGCCCGTCTTTGCGTTGCCCTATTTTCCAGGGAGCGCGGCAGGGGTTGGGTGTAATGCCATACTCAAAGCGGGCGGTATTTTAACGGAAAACGCAAACGACGTCGCCAAGGCGTTCCAAATGGAGTTAAAAAACTTTGCCAAAGTCCCCTTAACGGCGGACGAGGAGAAAATGTTCACCGCGTTGCAAACGCTCGGCGAGGCGCACGCGGAAGAGCTTGCCAAAGCCTCGGGTGTACCCTTGTTCAAGGCGAGGGCGGTGCTTGCCGCGTTGGAAGTCAAAGGGGCTTGCGCAGCCTTAGGCGGAAACCGCTATGCGGTTATTTAATGAGTAAAAAATTTTTTTATAGGAAGATAGAATGGATTTAATTATCGTAGAGTCGCCTTCCAAGGCGAAAACCATTTCCAAGTACCTCAAAGGACAGTATCGCGTAGATGCTTCGGCAGGACATATCCGCGATTTGCCCGTGCACACGCTCGGCGTGGACGTAAAGAACAATTACGAACCCAAGTACGTCAATTCCGAAGGGAAAGAGGACGTTATCCGCCGTTTGGTAGACGCGACGAAAAAAGCCGACCGCGTTTACCTTGCAACCGACCCCGACAGAGAGGGGGAGGCGATTGCGTGGCATTTGCAAACGGTACTGGGATTAGATGAGAACGGGGATAACCGTATCGAGTTCAACGAAGTGTCCAAATCGGCAATCGAGGCGGCGCTTAAAGCCCCCCGTAAAATCAATTACAGTCTTGTAGATGCACAGCAGGCGAGAAGAGTTTTGGATAGACTTGTAGGCTACAAGCTTTCCACCTTGCTCAACCACAAAATCGAGGACAAGAACGGCAACGGCAAGCGCACCCTTTCGGGCGGACGCGTGCAATCGGTTGCTCTTCGTTTAATCGTGGAAAGAGAGCGTGAAATTACCGCGTTCAAGCCCCAAGAATACTGGAATTTGACGGCGGAATTGCAGGATTTGCGCAAGGAATACGCGCCTTTTAAGGCTATGCTGGAAAAGAAGGGCACGCGCAAGTATAAACCCTCTTCCAAGGCGGAAACGGATGAGGTGCTCTCCGTATTAAGCAACGGCAAATTCGTCCTCTCCAAGGCGAAAAGAGCGGTAGTGAAAGCGCACGCTCCGGCTCCGTTCACGACCAGCTCCCTCCAACAGGACGCGTCCACCAAGCTTGGCTTTACCGCGCCTGAAACCATGACCCTTGCACAGCACTTGTACGAAGGTATCGCAACGGAAAACGGCGACCATATCGCGTTCATCACCTATATGAGAACGGACTCCGTCCGCGTATCCAAAGAGGCGCAAGCAAAAGCGCTTGCCCGTATCCGCGCGGTATACGGCGAGGAATACGCGCCCGAAAAACCCAGCTATTACGCCTCTAAAAAGGGGGCGCAGGATGCGCACGAGGCGATTCGTCCCATCGATTTGGAAATGACTCCCGAAAAGGCGAAAAAACTGTTGGATAAAAAGCATTATTCCCTCTACCGTTTGGTATACGAACGCTTTATGGCATCGCAAATGTCGGAGGCGAGATACAACAGCATGCAAATGGAGATTGACAACAGCGGATATATCTTCAAAGCAAGCGGAAAGGTGCTTTTGTTCGCAGGCTTTACGGCGGTGTACCAAGAGGCGAAGAAGGACGACGAGGATGAAATCAGCTCGGCAAAGCTTTTGCCCGATTTAAAGGAAGGGGATATTTTGAACCTCGTTTCCATGAACCAGGAACAAAAATTCACCAAGCCCCCCATGCGCTATACGGACGCGTCCTTGGTTAAGACCATGGAAGAAAAGGGGATCGGCAGACCGTCCACTTATGCGACCATTATTTCCAAGCTCATGCAAAAATACGTCAAGAAAGACGGCAAATATATGATCCCCACCCCCATTTCCTACAACGTCGTGGATATGCTGACTTCCTGCTTTATCGACGTTATGGACGTCGGGTTTACGGCAGGTATGGAAACCAAACTCGATGATATCGAAGAAGGCGGTATCGAGTGGCAAAAGGTTATCGGGGATTTCTACCCCGGCTTTGAAAAAAATCTGCGCACAGCATCTGCTTACGGCGATACGCTCACCCAAGAGGTTTGCGGAAAGTGCGGACATTTCATGCTCCGCAGAATGGGGAAATTCGGCAAGTATTTGGCTTGCTCCAACTATCCCGAATGTCAAAATATCGTCAGCGAAACCAAGGAAGAAATTTCCGCGATCCGCTGTCCCAAATGCGGTGAAAACATGGTGGTAAAAAGCGGTAAGTTCGGCAGATTCTTGGCTTGCCCCAGCTACCCCGATTGCAAATCTACAATGTCCATGCCCACGGACGAAGAACCCAAGCTCGCAGGCAAATGCCCCGAATGCGGCAACGCTATGTCGGTTAGAAAATCTAAAAAGGGCAAGGTATATTACAGCTGTTTAAACTATCCCGAATGTAAGTTTATGAGCTGGGATATCCCCACGGGAGAGAAATGCCCCGAATGTGGCGAGGCGCTCGTGCAAACGGCGCGCGGCAATATCAAATGCAGCGGCAAGGATTGCTCGTATAAAATCAAGACGGACAAGAAGGCGGCGCCGCAAATAGAAATGGCGGACGGCTTTGATGCTCCCGATTTGGAAGAACCCGTCTTCTACGATTACGAAGACCCCTATTTCAATGAATAAGATCAACGAAGTACTCGTCGTCGGGGGAGGCTTGGCTGGCAGCGAGGCGGCGTACTATTTAGCCAGCCGAGGGATTAAAACCACCCTCGTGGAAATGAAACCCAAAAAGTTTACCCCTGCGCACGAGAGCGAAAACTACGGTGAACTCGTTTGCTCCAACTCCTTAAAGAGCAACGACGTCTATGCCAACGCCTGCGGACTTTTGAAAGAGGAAATGCGCCTTTTAGGTTCTATGATTATCGAGGCGGCGGATAACACAAAAGTCCCTGCAGGGGCGGCGCTTGCCGTGGATCGGGATAAATTTTCCGCGTATATCACGGAAAAATTAAAATCCTGCCCGAATTTGACGCTGGTACACGAAGAGGTGCTTACCGTACCCGATACCGAAAAAGACGGGGGCAGGTATGTGATTATCGCCACGGGGCCGTTGACTTCGGATGCGTTAAGCGAGGATATTTTGCGCTTGACGGGGGGCGGCTTGCATTTCTATGACGCGTCCGCGCCCATAGTTTCCGCGGACAGCGTGGATATGTCCTGCGCGTTCACGGGAGATCGCTACGGCAAGGGGACGGGGGATTATATCAACTGTCCCATGACCAAGGACGAATACTATGCCTTCGTGGACGAGCTGTTGAATGCCGAACGCGCGCACTTGCACGAGTTTGAAAAGGGTGAAATTTTCGAGGGCTGTATGCCCATAGAGGTCATGGCGTCGAGGGGCAGGGATACCCTACGCTACGGTACGCTCAAGCCCGTGGGGCTGTTTGACGAGGACGGCAAACGCCCGTACGCGGTATTGCAGCTTCGTAAAGAGAACGAAGAGGGTACGACCTATAACCTCGTCGGCTTTCAAACGAATTTGAAATTTCCCGAGCAAAAGAGGGTGTTTTCCATGATCCCTGCCTTGAAGAACGCGGAGTTTTTGCGCTACGGGGTCATGCACAGAAATACTTATATTCAATCGCCCAGTGTTTTGAACCGCGATTTTTCGGTTAAGAATAATCAAAGGCTGTTTTTTGCAGGGCAAATCACGGGGGTAGAGGGCTATGTCGAAAGCGCGGCAAGCGGATTGCTTGCAGCCATTCGTATAGCGGACGAAATCCTTGAACGCCCCACCCGTGTATTTGACGAACGGACGGTATGCGGCGCGTTGCAGACGCATATTTCCACCCCTTGCAAGGACTTCCAACCCATGAATGCGAATTTTGGAATCCTCTCGGGCTTGCCCGTACGGATTAAGGACAAAAAGGAACGCTACCGCGCCCTTGCGGAGCGCGCGCTTTCCGTGATTCGCGAAAAGGAGTAAATTATGGAATTTAGAGGAACTACCATTTGCGCCGTAAAAAAGGACGGCGTGACGGCGATTGCCGGCGACGGTCAAGTGACCATGGGAGAATCGGTCATTTTTAAAAACACGGCGGTCAAAGTGCGCCGTATTTTCGGCGGCAAGGTCATTTTGGGCTTTGCAGGTTCGGTCACGGACGCGTTTGCGCTCACCGAACGTTTTGAGGGTATGCTCAATAAATTCGGCGGCAACCTTATGCGCTCGGCAGTGGAGCTTGCGGAACTTTGGAGAAGTGATAAAATCGGCAGGAAACTGGACGCGATGATGATTACGGCGGACGAGAATACCCTGCTTATCCTTTCGGGTACGGGCGAGGTCATCGAGCCGGACGAAGGGGTATGCGCGATCGGTAGCGGCGGCAACTACGCGCTTGCGGCGGCGCGCGCTTTGTATAAGGAAACGGACTACGACGCGCTCACGATTGCGCAAAAGGCGCTTAAAATCGCCTCGGAAATTTGCGTATTCACCAACGACAATATCCGTGTAGAGGTGGTAGGCGAAACGCCTGCGCCTAAGAAACCCCGTGCAAAACGCACGGTAAAGGAGGCGTAAGACATGGACCTTTCTCCTAAACAGATTGTCAATAGGTTGGATAAATATATTATCGGTCAAGACGAGGCGAAAAAAGCGGTGGCGATTGCGCTTAGAAACCGTTATAGAAGAGCGCAGCTCCCCCAAGAAATCCGTGAAGAAATCACCCCGAAGAATATTATCATGAAGGGCCCTACGGGGGTAGGTAAAACGGAAATTGCACGCCGTCTTGCAAAGCTTGTCAAAGCGCCTTTCGTCAAGGTCGAGGCGACCAAGTACACCGAAGTGGGCTATGTGGGCAAGGACGTCGAGGGCATGATCCGCGATTTGGCGGAATGTGCGTACCGACTTGTCAAGGCGGAAAAGGAAGAAGAAGTCAAAGCCAAGGCGACGGTTGCCGCCGAAAAGCGTATCGTACGCGCGCTTGCAGAATTGAAAAAGGACGAAAAGGGGGACACCGCGAAGGAAGTGTTCGAGGCGAACCTCTTGGACGGCTTGCGCAAGGGCGAATACGATAATTTGACCATTGAAATGGAAGTGTTGGATAACGCGCAACCCATGGAGCTTGTACCTGGGGGCGCAGCGATTTCTATCGGCAGCATTTTCGGGGATATGTTCCCTCAAAAGAAGAAAAAACGCCGTTTCACGGTGAAAGAGGCGCTCCAAATCGCCCTTTCCGAAGAATCGGAAAAGCTGGTGGACGAGGACGCGATCAAAGCGGAGGCGATTTACCGTGCGGAAAACGACGGGATCGTGTTCATTGACGAAATCGATAAGATCGCAGGCAAGGGCAATAGAAACGGCGCGGACGTATCGCGCGAGGGTGTACAACGGGATATTTTGCCTATCGTAGAGGGTTCTACGGTGGTGACGAAATACGGCCCGATTAAGACGGATTTCATTCTCTTTATTGCGGCAGGCGCTTTTCACGTGGCGGCGGTAGAGGATTTGATTCCCGAACTGCAAGGTCGTTTCCCCGTATCCGTGGAATTGCACAGCTTAACCAAAGAGGATTTTGTAAAAATCCTTACCGAAACGGAAAATTCGCTCACCTTCCAGTACGGCAAGCTTTTGAGCGTGGATAATATCGATTTGAAATTCGACGAGGGCGCAATCGAACGCATTGCCGAAGTATCCGTGGAGTTGAACTTGACTTCCGAGGATATCGGCGCAAGAAGATTGCACACGGTTATGGAATATTTGTTAGAGGACATTTCCTTTAACGCAGGCGGCGATTATCCCATGTTCACCCTGCACGTGGATAGAAAATACGTGGACGAACATTTGCGGAAATTGACGGGCGATAGAAACTTGAAAAAATATATACTCTAAAATAAATCAATAGGTAAAAGCATATGATTAACATTCCCAAGGGCACGAAGGACGTTCTGCCCCAAGATTCTTACAAATGGCAATACGTAGAGGGTATGGCAAGAGAGGTTGCCAAACTGTTCTCCTTAAAGGAAATCCGTACCCCCGTGTTTGAATACACCGAGCTGTTCCAGCGCGGCGTGGGCGATACCACGGACGTGGTCACCAAAGAAATGTACACCTTCAAGGACAAGGGGGATAGGTCTATGACCTTGAAACCTGAGGGTACGGCAGGCGTAGCCCGTTCGTTTATCGAAAACGGTATGTCGAGCGGTGTTTTGCCTGCGAAAATGTACTATATCATTCCTGCATTCCGCTACGAGCGTCCGCAGGCAGGCAGACTTCGCGAATTCCACCAGTTCGGCGTGGAAATTTACGGCGCGGCGAGCGCGCAAACGGACGCGGAAACCATTTTAATCGCCGAAACGCTTTTGAAAAAGCTGGGCTTGCAGGTCAAGCTTTGTATCAACTCTATCGGCTGTCCCACCTGCAGAGCGAACTATAACAAGGCGCTCAAGGACTTTTTCGCGCCCCATTTAGAGGGGCTTTGCAACGATTGCAAAACGCGCTATGAGAAGAACCCCTTGCGCCTTTTGGATTGCAAAGAAGAGAACTGCAAAAAGGTAAACGCCAACGCGCCCACCATTTTAGAATACCTTTGCGAGGATTGCAAAGCGCACTTTGATGAGGTGCGCGCATGTCTTGATTTGGCTGGCGTGGAATACGAGGTCGACCCTCGTATCGTGCGAGGTCTAGACTATTACACCCGTACCGTGTTCGAGTTTATCTCTACTTCTATCGGCGCGCAGGGCACTGTTTGCGGCGGCGGCAGATACGACGTACTTATCGAGCAGCTCGGCGGAAAGCCCACCCCTGCGGTTGGGTTTGCGGCAGGGCTTGAACGTTTGCTCATGGTTATGGAGCAATCGGGCGTGCAAATTCCCGAACCCGAAAAACCTACCGTTTACCTTGCAGGCATGGACGGCGCTTGCCGTAAAAAAGCGTTCGAGCTGGCAACAGTTTTAAGAAATCACGGCATAATTGCGGAAATCGACCACATGGAACGCTCGGTAAAAGCACAATTTAAGTATGCGGACAAGCTCGGTGCGAAGTTTGTAGCCGTTATCGGCGGAAACGAATTAGAGCAAGGCATAGTCATGCTCAAAAACATGGCGACAGGCGAAAGCGAAAGCGTAGCTTTTGGCGATTTAGTAAACTATTTGGAGGGAAAATAATGGTTAAGTATATCAACGGCAAAGAATTAGAAGAACTCATTGCAAGCACGGATAAAACGGTGTTTTGCGATTTCTGGGCAAGCTGGTGCGGACCTTGCAGAATGTTAGCCCCCGTCTTTGAGGATGTTTCCGATAAGTACGAGGATAAAGCGGTGTTCGTGAAAATTGACGTGGACGAAGAGGAAAGTGAAAGCGCCGCAATCAAGTACGGCATTACCTCTATCCCCAACGTAATCGCGTTCAAGAACGGCGCGCCCGTGGATAACAGCCTTGGGTTTGTACCCCAAGAGGCGCTTGAAGCGTTTGTAGAGAAAAATTTATAAAAAGGAGAATATTATGAAAAAATTACTTTGTTGTTTGTTGGCGTTTTCGTCCCTGTTTTGCATGAGTGCTTGTCAACAATCTAATACTTCCAAGCAAACGCTTTCTTATGGTGAGAAGTATATTCCCTCGAGACTTGTAGGACAGGAAGAAGAGAAACAAACCTATTATATATTTAACAAAGACGGCACTGCAGAGTACCATTACTATTACACTGGTTCCACGCAGGTATTTGCTTATACGATTTATCTCAAATATCAAATCGTAGAAGAGGAAAGCATGGTGTTCTGTTTTTACGATGGGGTAAGATATAGTGCGGAAGATACGGAAAAATCGGTGGAGAGCGACTTTACGGCTGAGTTTATGTACACCGAAAATTTCTTAATGAGCACAGGCGGGGGTATCTATCTTGCCGAATCGTACTTAGAAGAAATCCCTAACTTTGGGAAATAATTATGAAAAACAATCCCGACGGAAAACTCCGTCGGGGTTGTTTTTAGTTTAGGGTTATGAGTTTGCTATGCAAACGTTATGATATGATTGCCAATCCAGCCTTAACTTGGCGCAGCCAATCATAACGCTACGAAGTAGCTCATCACTCATAACTTGCCCGTAAGGGGCAATCATAGTTTTAGCGTGTTCTCTTTTGCAGAGAACACGCTAATGGAGGTATTATAGGAAAAATCAATTAATAGTTTTCTGCGCGTACTTGGAAGTAAGCTTGAGGGTGCGCACAGATAGGGCATACGTCGGGCGCTTTCTTGCCAACAACGATATGACCGCAGTTGGAGCACTGCCATACAGCGTCGCCGTCCTTGGAGAATACCAAATCACCCTTAACGTTTGCAAGGAGCTTTCTGTATCTTTCTTCGTGTTCCTTTTCAATCGCCGCAACGCCGTCGAAAAGTTTTGCGATATCTTCAAACCCTTCTTCGCGCGCTACTTTAGCGAATTCGTAGTACATATCCGTCCATTCGTAGTTTTCGCCTTCCGCTGCCTCAAGCAAGTTCTCTGCGGTAGAGGAGATTTCGCCGCCGTTCAAAAGCTTGAACCAAATTTTAGCGTGTTCCTGCTCGTTTTTAGCCGTTTCTTCAAAAATCGCTGCGATTTGTACAAAGCCTTCCTTCTTTGCCTTGCTTGCAAAATAGGTGTACTTGTTTCTTGCCTGCGATTCGCCTGCGAAAGCCGCTTGCAAGTTCGCTTCCGTTCTCGTGCCCTTAAGAGCAGGCTTTACTTCTTCAAACTTACCGCTTTGCTTGCATACGGGGCATACTTCAGGAGCTTCGCCTTCCGCTACGTAGTGACATACCTTACATTCAAATTTTTTCATAGTTTTGCACCTCTAAATTGTTTTCTTATTAGGATTTAGTTTTATTAACTGTATATAGTATAATACAAATTTTTGCATTTGTCAATAGTTTTTTTGAAAAAATCTGAAAAATTTTCAAGTTTTCAAACGATTTACACAAAATCTTTACAAAGAGGGATTATACTATAAATATAATGAAGAAATTATCCTTAAGAAAAAAGAAATGGATAGAGAGGACGGTGGCAAACGACAGAAGTTATAAGCTGTATTTGTACAACCGTTTTTTCCTGTTTTTGATTTTAGTTTTTGGGCAGCTTGTCGGCTACGTCTTATTGTTGTACTTATTTGCGTACAATTCCAAGGTGGGGTTTGCGGTGCAGATCGGGGTGGGGATTATCGCCCTCGTTTGCGTGCTGTACTTAATCGGCAAAAACGATAGACCGTCTGCCAAGCTCAACTGGATTTTGCTCATGCTGCTTACGCCTGTTGTCGGCGTGCCTATGTATATTTTGTACGGCGAGGGCAGACCCACGAAGCGCATGAACAAGAAAATTTTGCGCGCAAAGGCGCAAAACGGCGAAGAGATAAAAGCCGTGCTTGGGGAGAGGGAAATTCCCAAGGCGGAATGTCGAAGCGATGCGATTTGTCAATATATCGCCAAGCACGCAGGGTATCCAATGTATACCCAAGGGGGTGTGGAATACTACAAGAGCGGAGAAGAGGTGTATCCCATCTTGCTTGAAGAGCTTGAAAAAGCCGAAAAATTTATCCTTTTGGACTACTTCATTATCGCGCACGGAAAAATGTGGAATTCTATACTCAAGATTTTGCTTGAAAAAGCGATACAAGGGGTACAGGTACGCATTCTCTACGACGATTTCGGTTGTATGATGACCTTGCCGCCCAAGTACGATCGGTATTTGGAGAGCCTGCACGAGAATATCAAGTGCATGACCTTTAACAACGTCGCGCCCATTTTTGCGGTGCGTATGAACAACCGCGACCATAGAAAAATTACAGTGATTGACGGCAGGGTTGCCTTTACAGGCGGTTTTAATCTTTCGGACGAATATATCAACGAGAAAAAGCGCTTTGGGTACTGGAAGGACTGCGCCGTGAAGATTACGGGCGGCGCGGTGAATTCCTTTACACAAATGTTCTTCTATCTTTGGAACGCGTTTGCTCCCAAACGTGAATCCCTCGAAAGCTACCTTATTCCTCAAAAGCAAGGGGGCAGGGATGAGGGGAATGGCGAAACGCGTATACAGCCCTACGACGATTCGCCCTTGGATAAGATAAGCGTGGGCGAGGGGGTATACGTGGATATTATCAACCGCGCGGCGCGGTACGTGTATATTTTCACTCCCTATTTGGTGCTCGACGATTCTTTGCGCTTTGCTCTTTGCAGGGCGGCGTCGAGGGGAGTGGACGTGCGTATCGTCACGCCCGGGGTTCCCGATAAAAAAGTCACCTATCGTTTAACGCGCGCAAATTATCAAATTCTCATAAAGGCAGGGGTGAAAATTTACGAATACACCCCCGGATTTTTACATTCTAAATGCGTGGTAAGCGACGACGAATGTGCGGTTGTGGGCACGATTAACTTTGATTATCGCAGCTTATACCACCACTTTGAAAACGCCGTATACCTTGCAAATTGTCCTGCCGTCGAGGCGGTGAAACGGGATATGGAGGATACCTATGCTGTATCGCGGGAATGTTCGTCCGCTTATCCCAAGCGCAGGCTTTTGGGGCGCATGATAGACGCGCTGTTGCGCGTGTTTGAAACTTTGTTTTAAGACGTGAAAACAGTTGACTTTATTTATAATAAAAAATATAATATAAGGGTTAAGATATCTTGTAAATTTGTTGAGGTGAACAACCCATGATCACGATGCTCAAAACTTTATTAAAAAGTGTACGGCAATACAAGAAACCCTCGGTGATTACTCCCGTTTTTATGGCGGTCGAGGCGTTTTGCGAATGCTTGATACCCTTTTTCATGGCGAGAATGATTAATACGATTAGCGCGGTGGGCGTGACGGCGGACGAGGCGATGTCCGTGATTTTGCGCCACGGCGTTATTCTTTTGGCGCTGGCGGTGTGTTCCATGACCAGCGGCGCGTTGGCAGGGAAATTTGCGGCGACGGCAAGTTGTGGGTTTGCCAGCAACTTGCGCCACGATATGTTCCATAAGGTACAAAGTTTTTCCTTTGCGAACGTGGATAAATTCTCGTCCTCTTCCCTCGTCACCCGTATGACGACGGACGTTGGAAACGTGCGCATGGCGTATCAAATGTGTTTGCGTATCGCAATCCGCGTACCCTTGCAGTTCTTATTCGCCATTATCATGAGCTTTACCATTAACCCCAAGCTGGCTTGGATTTTCGTGGTAATCGTGCCTTTCTTGGCGTTTGTTATCATTTCGATTATGCGCTTTGTTATGCCCTTCTTCCGCCGTATCTTCAAAAAGTACGACGCGCTTAACAATTCCGTGCAGGAAAACGTAGGGGGGATCCGCGTAGTCAAAGCTTTCGTGCGCGAAGAATATGAAAAAGAAAAATTTGAGAAGGCGGCGGACGAGGTGAGAAACGACTTCACCAAGGCGGAAAAAATCCTCGCGCTCAATACGCCCATGATGACCTTCTTTATCAACTTCGCGTCCATACTTATTTCCGCGCTTGCGGCGTATGCGATTATCGATAAAACGCACTGGGCGGCGTTTGAGGGATTTGAAGTGGGCTCTTTGTCCGCGCTCATTTCCTACGGTATCCAAATGCTGTCCTGTCTTATGATGTTCTCTATGATTTTCGTTATGCTGTCCATGTCCTTGGAAGCGGCGCGCCGTATCCATGAGGTCTTGGAAGAGGAGCCTAGCCTTACAAGCCCCGAAAACGGCGTGAAAGAGGTGAAGGACGGTTCTATCCGCTTTGAAAACGTGCAATTCAAGTACGCAAAGACGGCGCAAAGCTTTGCGCTTTCGGATATCGACCTTGACATTCAATCGGGGGAAACGGTAGGCATTTTAGGGAGCACGGGTTCGTCGAAAACCACCCTCATACAGCTCATTCCCCGTTTGTACGATACGACGGAAGGGCGCGTGACGGTCGGCGGCGTCGACGTTAAGGACTACGATTTGGACGTTTTGAGAAGAGAGGTTTCTATCGTTTTGCAAAAGAACGTACTCTTCTCGGGTACGATTAAGGAAAACCTGCGCTGGGGGGACGAAAACGCTACGGACGAGGAGATAGAAAGGGTATGTAAGCTTGCCCAAGCGGACGAATTTATCCGCGCTTTCCCCGACGGCTACGATACCTATATCGAGCAAGGGGGCACGAACGTGTCGGGCGGTCAAAAGCAACGCCTTTGTATCGCGCGCGCGTTGTTAAGAAAGCCCAAGGTGCTTATCTTGGACGATTCCACCTCGGCGGTGGATACCAAGACGGACGCGCTCATTCGCCGTGCGTTTGCCGAGGAAATTCCCGATACTACAAAAATTATTATTGCGCAACGCGTGTCTTCGGTAGAGCACGCGGATAAGATATTAGTGCTCGACGGCGGTAAAATCGTCGAAATGGGTACGCCTGCCGAATTGTTGGAAAAGGGCGGAATTTACGCCGAAATTTACGAGGCGCAAACCAAAGGCAGTTCCAAAAAAGAACAAGGGGGTGAGGCGTAATGGCTACGGTGACGAGAAAACCTACCATGCCCAAAGGACCTATGAGGGGACGGGGTATGCCCATGCCCAAAGGCTCGATTAAAAAGGGCACGATGAAACGGCTGTTGAACACCCTCTTCAAATACTACAAATGGCAGATTATACTCGTGCTTGCCTGCATGGCGGTCAGCTCGGTAGGGAGTTTGGTTTCCTCCGTTTACATGAAATCCTTGGTGGACGAAGTGATCACGCCTGCTTTGGCGGAAAACGGCTTGACTTCGCCTTTGCAAGCGAAATTGACGGGACTGATTATCATGATGGTGACGGTGTACGCGCTGGTTATCCTTACCTCGTTTTTGTACACGCGCGTTATGGCGACGGTCACGCAGGGTACGCTGTACCACCTCCGCGTCGATATGTTCGACAAAATGCAAAACCTGCCCATTAAGTACTTCGATACCCATGCCCACGGCGATATCATGAGTACCTATACCAACGATACGGACGCAACCCGTCAGTTAATCGGGCAAAGCTTGCCTACCCTCTTTACCAACTCGATTACCTTAATCGTGTCCTTGACCCTTATGCTTTCTTATAGCTTTTGGCTCTCTCTCGTGGTGTTCGTAAGCACCTTCTTCATGACCTTCGTCGTCAAGAAAATCGGCGGTAAGAGCGCTAAATACATGGTCGCCCAGCAAAGCGCGCTCGCAAGCTTGGAAGGCTACGTAGAAGAAATGATGAACGGGCAAAAGGTAGTTAAAGTATTCACCTACGAAGATAAGGCGAAAGAGGAATTTGACAAGCGCAACGCCCAACTTTTCAAGGACGGCGAACGGGCGCATACTTTTGGTAATATTCTTGGCCCTATCCTTGGCAATATCGGCAACTTTACCTACGTACTCCTTGCGATTATCGGGGGCTTGCTCTTTGCTTTGGAAGTGCCGAATCTTAGTTTTTCCACCCTATTCGGGGGAAGTAAAGCGCTGGGAATCGGCGTTATCGTTGCGTTCTTGGGCATGTCGAGAAACTTTGCGCAAATCGTCAATCAAATGTCCCAGCAAATTTCCATGATCGCTATGGGCTTGGCAGGTGCGAGCCGAGTATTCACCGTTATGGACGAAACGCCCGAAACGGACGAGGGCTACGTCACGCTCGTGAATGCGAAAAGGGAAGAAAACGGCGAACTTTTGGAAACGCAGGAAAGAACGGGGCTTTGGGCTTGGAAACACTACCATAAAGCGGACGGTACAACCACTTATACCGAATTGAAAGGGGATATCGTCATGGATATGGTAGACTTTGGCTACGTGCCTGAAAAGCAGGTGCTTACGGACGTGAGTTTGTATGCAAAGCCCGGTCAAAAAATCGCCTTCGTCGGCGCGACGGGCGCAGGCAAGACGACGATAACCAACCTGATTAACCGTTTCTACGATATCGCGGACGGCAAAATCCGCTATGACGGTATCAATATCAATAAGATTAAAAAGGACGATTTGAGAAAATCCCTCGGTATCGTATTGCAGGATACCAACCTGTTCACGGGTACGGTTATGGAGAATATCCGCTACGGCAGGTTGGACGCTACCGACGAGGAATGTATCCAAGCCGCCAAGCTTGCCAACGCGGACGACTTTATCACCCGCTTGCCCGACGGCTACGATACCATGCTCACGGGCAACGGCGCGAACCTTTCGCAGGGGCAAAGACAGCTTTTGTCCATTGCAAGGGCGGCAGTGGCAGATCCTCCCGTTATGATTTTGGACGAGGCAACCTCGTCTATCGATACCCGTACCGAGGCGCTTGTCACCGACGGTATGGATAAGCTCATGCACGGCAGAACGGTGTTCGTTATCGCGCATAGACTTTCCACCGTACGCAATTCCAACGCGATTATGGTGCTTGACCACGGCAGAATTATCGAACGGGGTACGCACGATCAATTAATCGAGCAGAAGGGTGTATATTATCAGCTTTATACGGGTGCTTTCGAGTTAGAATAAAGCGTGTATATGCGTCGCATTTCGGCGTTGCAGTCCGCGCCTCCTCGGTCATGTACGCATTTGTACACTCCCGTCGGAGGTGCTCCTGCGCCTTGAACTGCTCGCATCTACCCACTTTAAACTGCGTACTTTATCAACAAAAAACCTCGCCGAACGGCGAGGTTTTTTATATCAATTTCTCTTCTATTAAGTTCAATCCTAAATCGTTTATCATGTTTTGCGCAAGATTTTCCGCGTAGCCGTCCCGTAAATTTTGCGGATCGTGCGCGTCTACGCCTAAAATGACGGAATTGCCTACTCTTGCCGCAATTTCAAAGAATTTACGGTTGGGATAGGGGCGGTTTTCCCGAATCCCCAAAAGGTTGATTTCCAAAGGAACGTTGAGGTTCTTTGCTCCCTCGCAAAGCCTTGTGTATTCCCGTTCGACTGCCTCTTTGGAGAAACGGTATCCGGGCAAGTCGGGGTGGGCAAGGTATAAAAAGTGTCCCGTGGCAAGCCCCTCTAACACCTGCGAAACGTACGCTTCCAGCATTTTATCCTCCGTTTGACGGGGGGCGTAGAGCAAGGAAAGCTCGTTGCCGATAAAGTGCTGTCCCATAATCAAGTAATCGGGTTTTACTTGATTTAAAAACTCCATTTCCTTTTCGTGAAATTCGGGATAATATTCCAGCTCGAAACCGCAAAGGATTTCAATCTCCTTGGCGTATTCCTTTTGCAAGGCGCGGATAGAACGGGCGTAATCGTGCAATTCGTCCACTTCCATGCGATAGGTGGAATAATAATCGGTATTTGGGAAGAGATAGGGGGCATGGTCGGAAAAACCCAGCGTTTTCAAGCCTGCTTTAATGGCTTGTTCGACGTATTTTCTATCCTTTCCCTCCGCGTGTTTACAGCGTTTTGTATGGGTGTGATAATTATATAACATAGTTAAATTATATCTATATTTTTCGCATATGTCAACCGTAATACGCGGAAAACCTTGCAATTTCAAAAAGAATGTGCTATAATACCTTTTGAATTTAGAAAAAGGACGAACAAAACCTTGAACAACGAATATTTTTCCTTTGAAGTGATTAAAACCGACCCCGAAACGGGGGCGCGTGCAGGCATTTTGCATACTCCGCACGGGGATATCGAAACGCCCGTGTATATGCCCGTCGGTACGCAGGCTACCGTCAAGGGTGTGTTTCCGCGTGATTTAAAAGAGGCAGGTTCTCAAATTATCCTTGCCAACACCTACCATTTATATATGCGCCCGGGCGACGATATTGTGAAAAAGGCAGGCGGTTTGCATAAGTTTATGAACTGGGATAAGCCCATTTTAACGGACAGTGGCGGTTTCCAAGTATTCTCGCTTGGCAAGCTGAATAAAATCACCGACGAAGGGGTGGAATTTTCCTCGAATATTGACGGCAGTAAGCACTTCTTCACGCCCGAAAAAGCCATGCAGGTGGAACAAAACCTCGGCGCGGATATCATTATGGCGTTCGACGAGTGCAGCGAATACGGCTACAACCACGCCCAAGCGGAGGCGGCGATGAAACGCACCTCGGCTTGGTTGGAGCGTTGCTATAAATTCCACGATAAACCCGAACAAGCTCTCTTTCCCATTGTGCAAGGGAATATGTATAAGGATTTGCGCGGAGAGAGCTTGCGCCGTACCCTGCCTTTCGTCAAGCACGGGATTGCCATCGGCGGTTTGTCTGTAGGCGAACCCAAGCCGATTATGTATGAAATGCTGGACTATTTACAGCCCTTGCTCCCCACCGATGTACCCAGATACCTCATGGGGGTAGGTTCGCCCGATTGCCTTATCGAGGGAACTTTGCGCGGCGTGGATATGTTCGACTGCGTTTTGGCTACCCGTATTGCCAGAAACGGCACGGCAATGACTTCCCACGGCAGAGTGGTGGTTAGAAACGGTAAATTTAAAGAGGATTTCTCGCCTTTGGACGAGGAATGCGATTGCTATTGCTGTAAAAATTACACCAAGGCATATCTGCGCCATTTGATTAATGTCAACGAAATGTACGGCGCAATGCTTTTGAGTTTGCACAATATCACCTTTCTGCATAAGCTTATGAAAGGGCTTAGAAATTCCATTCTCGGCGGCTACGTGAAAGAATACACGCAGGAATTTTATAAAAAATACGGCGGAGAAGGCAAATGGTAAAAAGGGTACTTTCGCCCTCTTTATAAGCTTTTTTTGGAAAATTTTTCAAAAATGCTTGACGGGCGGATATAATTGTGATATCATTTTTATATCAACGAAACGGAAAACGAGAGGTTTTTATGTTAGTTATCAAGAATTTAAGCAAGAGCTACGGTGAGAAAAAGGCGGTAGACGGCGTAAGTCTGCAAATCAAGGCGGGGGAAATCTGCGCGTTTATCGGGCATAACGGTGCAGGGAAGACAACCACTTTAAAGGCTTGCTGCGGTATTTTGGGTTTTGAAGAGGGGGAGATTTTGGTAGACGGGATTTCCGTCAAGGAAAATCCCTTGGAGTGTAAAA
Organism: Clostridia bacterium; assembly: GCA_017503525.1. Lineage (GTDB taxonomy): Bacteria > Bacillota > Clostridia > Christensenellales > Borkfalkiaceae > Scatosoma. The sequence continues at coordinate 19,368 of JAFVTA010000020.1, forward strand.
AGCGCATTGCCTATATTCCCGATAATCCCGATTTATACGGGTTTATGACGGGGATACAGTATTTGAACTTTGTAGCGGATATTTACGAAGTGCCTGCGGAAGTGCGCGCAAGCCGTATTAAGAAGTATGCGGACGCGTTGGAGCTTACCTTTGCCCTTGCGCAAAATATCTCCACCTATTCGCACGGTATGAAACAAAAGATAGCGGTGATTTCCGCGCTCATTCACGAACCCAAGCTGGTGATTATGGACGAACCTTTCGTAGGGCTGGACCCCAAGGCGGCGCACACCTTTAAAGAGCTTATGCGTGAAATTTGCCAAAACGGCGGCGCGATTTTCTTCTCCACGCACGTGTTGGACGTGGCGGAAAAGTTGTGCGACAAGGTTGTGATTATCAAAGACGGTAAATTGATAAAGGCAGGCACCATGGACGAGGTGAAAGGGGATACCAGCCTCGAAAAAGTCTTCCTTGAACTGGTGGATTGACATGATTAAGGCATTACTAAAAAAACAATGGCTGGAATATTCGTCCTTTTTCACCCAAGGCAAGGACGGCAAGCCCCGTAAACGAAGCGCGCTAATCGGTTTCGCCGTACTCATTCTATACGGGTTAGGGGCGATGGGCGCAAGCTTTTATCTCATGGCGCAAGGGCTTTGCGAACCTCTCGTCATGGCGGATATGGCTTGGCTGTACTTCTCGCTTATGGCGGTGTACGCGGCGGCGTTCGGGATTATGATCGTGGCGTTTTCCACCAAAGTCAAACTGTACGAGGCGAAGGACAACGATTTGCTCTTTTCCATGCCCATTCCTGCGCATATCGTTTTATTTACGAGGATATTAGGGCTTTACCTGTTTACGCTGTTGATAGAGTGTATGGTGCTTGTGCCTGCGATGGTTGAGTATTTTCTCGTAGCAGGGTTTTCCGTTTGGAGTGTAATCGGCTGCCTTGGCGTGTTGGCGGTTGCCCCCCTGTTTGCGCTGGGCATAGGCGCGCTGTTGGGGCTGGGGCTTGCGTGGATTACCGCAAGGCTTCCCTTTAAAAACCTCTTCACCCTTCTCTCCGTTGCATTGTTCGCAGTGGGGTATACCTATTTAACAACCAACTTCAGCGAAAATCTTGGGACGATTATCCTGCAAGCGGACGGGGTAGGCGGCGTTATGAATACGGCGCTGTATCCCTTTGCCAAGTTGGGCTATGCCGCGGAAGGGGATATGCTTGCCTTGGCGTTGTCCGTGCTTATTTTCGGGGGCGCTTTTGCGTTGATTTATTTACTCTTATCAAAGACCTATTTCAAAATTGCAACTATGAAACGGGGAGAGCGCAAAGCCAAGTACAAGGAAAAGACGGCGCGCATTGCCACCCCTATGCAAGCGTTCTTTAAAAAGGAGCTTTTCCAGCTTATCAAGAACCCCATGTACCTGCTCAACGCGTCCATGGGTACGATTCTTGCCCTTGTCGGGGCGGTAGCGGTACTGGTCACGGGCGGGTTCTTCGGCTTGGACGAAAACCTGCTCGCTATGATGCCCGACATGCAAAAAAGTATGGGGCTTTTGGTGTGCGTTATGGTTTGTTTTATGGCGTCGTCGAATACGATGGCGGCGGCGAGCGTGTCCTTGGAAGGGGAAAAGATTTGGATTCCCCAAAGTTTGCCTATCGGCGAGTGGGCGGTGCTTAAAGCCAAGCTCTTCTTGCATTTTATCATGACGGCAATTCCCACTTTGGTTTTGGCGGTTTGCCTTGGGATTAGCTTTGATTTGCATATCGCATGGATAGGCGCAGGGGCGCTTACGGCAATTCTTGCCTCGGCGCTGTTTGCAAGTATGGATTTGGCAATCAATTTAAAATTCCCTTCTCTGCGTTGGACGAACGAGATGGCGGCGTATAAACAAAGCGCATCCATAGTCATCGCTATGTTCGGCGGCTGGGGGATCGCGTTATTGCCCGTAGGGTTATACTTCCTCTTCGGAAAATACCTGCCTGCGTGGGCGTTCGCTTGTATTTGTCTTGGATTGATCGTTGTAGCCGTGATCGCTTTGTTCGTTTGGCTGAAACAACGGGGTACAAAAATATTTAGAGGGCTTTCGGTATAAAGTATGGAGAACATTATCGTAATCAACAATTTGTATAAAAGCTACGGCGAAGTGAAGGCGGTGCAAAACCTTTCCTTTCGTGTTAAGAAAGGGGAACTGTTCGCTTTCCTTGGGTTGAACGGCGCCGGTAAAAGTACGACCATTTCGATTATGTGCGGTCAACTCAAAAAGGATAAGGGGAGCGTGGAGATCAACGGCATGAATATCGACGAGCACCCTGCCCAAATCAAGCGGGAGCTGGGGGTAGTCTTCCAAAACTCTGTTTTGGATAAACCGCTTTCGGTGGAACAAAACCTCAAAACGCGCGCGGCGCTGTACGGGATTGAGGGCGAGGCGTTCGATGCCCGTTTAAAAGAGCTTTGCGATACCTTTGATTTATGGGATATCTTAAAACGGCCTATCGGTAAGCTTTCGGGCGGTCAAAAACGCCGCGTAGACGTGGCGCGCGCGCTCATTCATAAGCCGTCCATTCTCATTTTGGACGAACCGACGACGGGGCTTGATCCGCAAACGCGAAAGGCGGTTTGGGGGATTATCGAGAAGTTGCGTAAGACGCAGAATATGACGGTATTTTTGACCACGCATTACATGGAAGAGGCGGCGGATGCCGATTACGTGGTGATTTTGGATGCAGGGCAGATTGCCGCCGAGGGAACGCCTTTAGAGCTTAAAAATGAGTTCACAGGGGATTATATCACCCTTTACGGCGCCGAGGAAAGCGAAGTGCAAAAGCTTGGCAAGCCGTATGAAAAGACGGCGGACGGCTACCGCGTGGAAGTGGAAAACACGCAAGAGGCGACTTCGTTTATTTTGCAGTACCCCGAATTATTCGAGGACTACGAAATCGTAAAAGGCAAAATGGACGACGTATTCTTGGCGGCAACGGGAAAGAGTTTAGGGGGTGAAAACGCATGAAAGAGAATAGCATGTACGAGATGAAAGCGTGCGGCGCGTTGATAAAACGCAACGTGCATATGTTCTTTAAAGACAAGGGCACTTTCTTTACCTCGCTCATAACCCCCATTATTTTGCTCGTATTATACGCAACCTTTTTATACAACGTCTACGAGGACAGCTTCGCAAGCGCATTCCCCCCGGGAACACCGATTGACGAGGAATTGTTAAGCGGACTTGTAGGGGGCTTATTGCTGGCTTCCCTTTTGGCGGTAAGCGGCGTGACCGTACCTTTTTGCGCCAACTTGTTCATGGTGCAAGATAAAGTGACGGGGGCGAGAAACGATTTCTCCATTACGCCTATGAAACCCCACTCCATTGCCATTTCCTATTACTTTGCGACGGTGATTAACGGGTTAATCGTATGCTTCGTCGCTTTGGGTGCAGGGCTTATCTATTTGGCTTGTATCGGCTGGTACTTATCCCTTGCGGACGTGGGCTTGCTCTTTTTGGACGTGGTGCTTTTGGTGCTGTTCGGTACGGCGCTTTCGTCGGTGATTTGCTATCCCTTGCAATCGCAGGGGGCAATGTCGGCGGTGGGAACGATCGTCAGCGCGGGCTATGGGTTTATCTGCGGTGCGTATATGCCTTTGTCGCAGTTCTCCGTCGGGCTTAGAAATATTTTAGGCTTTTTGCCTGGTACGTACGCCACCTCGTTAATCAAAACGCATGCCCTTCAAGGGGTATGCGAAGAATTTACCGCGCAGGGCTATCCTGTTGACGCGGTAAAAGAAATCAAGGACGTTGCCGATTGTAATTTGTATTTCTTTGAAAACGCCGTACCTACTTGGGTATCGTATACCGTGCTTATCGGTTCTATCGTGCTCCTCATCGGGGTATTCGTGCTCATGAACGTTTTAAGCGCGCGTACCAAAACCAAGAATGAAAAATAAGTGAAATAGGTAAAAATTGCTATTTTGCCTTGAAAATCGCTTGCCAAAATAACAAAAAACGGGTATCATAGAAATATATTTTAGTAGTAAGGAGAACAATATGTTATTCAATTTATTAACGGAAAACACGCAAAGCGGCAACGGTTCGTGGGTTTTAATGCTCGTGTTCATCGGCATCATCGTCGTATTCATGGTGTTTAACAGACGCTCCCAGGCAAAAGACAGCAAGAAACGATGGATATGCTCAACGCAATCCAGCCCGGCAATAAGGTGAAGACGATCGGCGGTATCTGCGGCGTAGTCGTAGAGGTTTGCCCCGAGGATAACACCTTCGTTTTGGAAACGGGTACGGAACAGAGCGGTAAGTCCTATATCAAATTCGACAAGCAAGCCGTATACCAAACGGACGCGGTTGCTAAAAAAGAAGAACCCGTAGTACAGGATGCTCCCGTAGAGGAAACGCCTTTTGAAGAAACGGCTCCCGTAGAGGAAAGCGTAGAAGAAAAAACGGAAGAATAAAGAATAAACGCCTTCGCATAGGATAATGCGGAGGTGTTTTTTTATGCGTAATGAAAGTTCGTTTGACGGCGCGTTTTGCGTTGTGAAGGGGGCGGCGCTCGCCCTTGCCTTGTCCTTGTTATCGGCGGTGGTGCTTGCCGTGATTTTGCGTTGTACGCAAATGAGCGCAAAGCTCGTGTATCCCATTACCCAAACCGTGAAGGCGGTTTGCCTTTGTCTGGGGGCGGCGGTCTTTGTCCGCGGCGAGAAGGGCTGGCTTAAAGGTATGGCGGTGGGGTTGGTATTTACCGCGCTTTCCTACCTTGCATTTTCCTCGCTTGGGGGAGATTTTTCCCTTTCTTGGCTTATCTTGTTGGAAGTTGCGATTTCTCTTGCGGTAGGCGCGCTTGGGGGGATTGTAGGCGTGAATTTAAAGTAAAATGTATTTTTACATAGTAAAACTATAGTAAAACTATAAAAAATTATCATAAAGCGCTTGCAATTTTGCGAAAATTGTATTATAATGGTAGCACAAATCTAAATTATCGGGAGGATATTATGATTAAAACCATCGCAAAACCCGCTGAAAAGAAAGTGACCGCTTGCGGCGAATGCAGAAGCACCTGTCAGTCCGCTTGCAAAACGAGCTGCACGGTAGGCAACCAATCCTGCGAAAGAGTGACCCGCGAAGAAAAAATCGAACGCAGATAATTTTTGCAAAGCAAAAAACGGTGCGCGTAAGTTTACGCGCCCTTTTTTGCGTTTAAAAGGAAAGTTATGATACACGTTTTCAATTACAGAGATAAAAATTATATTTACGACGTCGGCAGCGGCAGTTTGCATGAGTGCGATAAACCCACCGCCGATTACCTCAAAGCGAAAGAGGAAGGTGGGGCCGTCGATATCACCTATATCACCGACGAGCAAATCAAGGAAATTCTCTTAGACGTAGAGGGCTTGAAGGAGCAGGGCTTACTCTTTAAGGAAGAGGTTAGTGCTTACCCCGTAAAAAGCAACGAAGTAAAGGCGCTTTGTATCCATATCTGCCATGACTGCAACTTCCGTTGCAGATATTGTTTTGCGGACGAAGGGGCGTACCATTCCAAGCGCGAATCCATGAGCTTTGAAACGGCGAAAGCCGCGGTAGATTTCCTCATTGCTAACAGCGGCCACAGAAAGGTCTTGGAAATGGACTTTTTTGGCGGCGAGCCTTTAATGAACTTCGACGTTTTGAAAAAGACGGTCTACTACGCGAAAGAGGCAGGGGAGAAGGCTGGCAAGAAATTCTTATTCACCACGACCACCAACGCGCTTTTGCTTTCGGACGAGGTGATTAACTTCTTCAACGAGGAAATGGAAAACGTCGTCCTTTCCCTCGACGGCCGCAAGGAAGTCCACGATGCGATTAGAAAATCCATCAACGGCAAGGGTACCTTCGACCTCATTATCGATAAAATTAAGAAATTTATTTCCATGCGCGGCGATAAGAGCTATTACGTCCGCGGTACCTTCACGGCGAAAAACCTTGATTTTGCAAAGGACGTTCTGTTTATTGCCGATCAAGGGGTAGATTCCATTTCCATGGAACCCGTTGTGACAGAAATCCCCGATTTGCAAATCACGAGCGAGCATTTGCCCGTCATTGAAAAGGAATACGAAAATCTTTGCGACGCGTACTTGGAAAGATATGCGAAAGGCCAAGGATTTAACTTTTTCCACTTCAACGTGGACTTGGAAGGCGGACCTTGTCTTTCCAAGCGCGTTTCTGCGTGCGGCGCGGGCAATGAATATTTCTCCGTTGCGCCGAACGGCGATTTGTATCCCTGCCATCAATTCGTAGGGGACAGTTCTTTCCGCATGGGCAGCGTGTTCGAGGGGATTGAACGCACGGATATCCGCGAGAAGTTTAAAACTTCCTGCCTGTTCACCCGTAAAAAGTGCGGGGATTGCTTTGCAAAGTTCATTTGTTCGGGCGGTTGCAACGCAAACAACTATCATTACAACGGCGACATCGACGAACCCTACGAAGTCACCTGCGGTATGATGAAAAAGCGTATAGAGTGCGCTATGCATATACTTGCGGAAAAGAAACTCTTAGGGAAATAAAGCGTGTATATGCGTCGCATTTCTTCGTTGCAGTGCGCGCCCCCTCGGTCACGTACGGTTTAGTACGCTCCCGTCAAGGGTGCTCCTGCGCCTTGAACTGCTCGCATCTACCCACTTTCAGTTTCGCACTGTATCAAAAACGCAATTTTTTTGCGCAAAAGTGCAAAAAAATCGTCAATGCCAACCTTTATGGCTTGACGGGCTCTATTAAAATAAGGTATAATAAGAAAGTATAATCGTATTTTGGGGAGAAACCCCGAAAGACAACAGGAGGCTTTTTACAATGGGCAAAAAGAAATCGATTGTATTGATGGTTTTGCTCACCATCGTCATCGTCGTATTATGCGCGATCACGGTGTTCCCCAGCTTTGCTATTCCCGGAACGGCAAAGAAGTGGAACCCCGCGGTTAAGCAGTACGACCTCGGTACGGACCTTGGTGGTGGATACTATGCGTATTACTATCCCGAGGGAGTTATTCCCGAATCCGAGTATAAAAATCTTGCCGCAGAAGACCGTGAAAACTACATTCAGCACGGCGGTTTGTACTTGAGTACGAGCGGCGACCTCAATCTTGTTTCCGGCGACGAAGTGACGGCGGAATTTGAGGACAACTTCGCGAAAGCGACGGCGGAAATCACCGCGCGTTATCAAGCGAAAGGGTATTCGGATTACTGCGTATCCGTCGTAGACGACTACGCGTTGAAAATCCAGCTCCCCGGCTATGAAATCGCGAGCGGCGAAACGTCCGCGTTCCAAAGTATCGCAAGCACTCTCAATCTCTTTAGAGAAACGGGCGAGCTTGAAATCAACCTTGGCGAAGCGCCCGTAGAGGAACGCAAGGACCACGAAGTGAACAAGCTTATCAAGAGCTTCTCCGTATACACCAAATACGAAGTGGCTTACTTGCAAATCAAGTTCACCTCTCTTGGCGAAGACATGATTAAGGCGTACAAGGAAAGCTACGACGCTGCGGCAGAGGGTGCGCAAAAGCTCACGATTACCCTTGGCGAGCAGAAGCTTGAAATCGACCCTGCGCAACATATCGACACCAAGAACGTGGTGAAGTACCCCTTGGCGTACGAATCTTCCGTACACAACGCAGAGTCCACGGCGATTTTGTATAATTCCGTGCTTGAAAACGGCGGCTTTGATATTTCCTTCCGTGAAGTAGCGAACAGCGAAATCCGTTCCTTCGAGCCTGCGTACGGCAAGAACACGCTTACCTTGCTCTTTATCGCGCTTGCGGTAGTTATCGTCGGTTTGATTGCTTTCGCAATCGTTATGACGGGCGGGTTCGGCGTTGCGAACGCGTACTCGCTGCTTACCTACCTCATTACGACGGCGCTCTTCTTCGCCTTCATTACCGAGGGTGTGTTCGAGGTGAGCTTGGGCACGGCGCTCGTATTCGTGATGGGTATGGTACTCATTACTGCGCTTAACTTAAAAGTATATAAAGCAATCAAGGCGGAATTTGCGCTTGGTAAAACGGTAGAATCCTCTATCAAGGGCGCGTACAAAAAGACCCTTTGGGGCATGGTGGATATCTATGCGGTACTTGGTCTTGGCGCGGCGGCGCTTTTGATCGGCACGGCTGGTTTACAGGCGTTTGCTTGGCAGGCGCTCTTGTGTGTAGCGGTTGGGGCGTTCTGTTCCTTGCTTTGGACGCGCGTCGTAAGCTACATGCTTATGTCCGCAAGCAAAAATAAATATAACTATTTCCGCTTGGTAAGGGAGGATGACGACGATGAGTAAGTTTTTTAACAAAGCCGTAAAGAAACCCGGCGTTATCTCTATCTTGGTTGCCGCAATTTTAGCGGCGGCGATTGCCGTAGCGGTAATCTGCGGTTTGACGGGCAACGGCGTTTTCAATGAAAGCAAGCTTTTGGAAGATTGCCAAACGATCACCGTCACCGTTGACCAAACGACCTATTTGACCAAGCTTGACAAGGTAGAAGAGGTTTGCGAAAAAGCCTTCGGCGACACCAAGGTTGCCTATACCTTAAAAGGTGAAATGTCCGGCGCAGATAATGAGCTTATCTACGTATTCGATAAGGACGAGGACTTGAAGGAGGAAAAGAAAGCGCTTGAAGATGCGTTCGCCGCACTCGTAAACGGCGAATGGAACGGTTCGTTTATTACCGTATCCGCAAACTCCGAAGAGGTTGGCGCGGTTCTTGCAAGGAACTACGTACTCCGCGGTGTGATCGCAGGCGCGGTGATGATGGTGCTCGTATTCGCGTACGTTAGCTTGCGCCACAACCTCGGTTTGGGCTTGCTTGCGCTCCGCTGCATGCTCGTGGGCACGGTACTTTCCGCGATGCTTATCGCGCTCTTCCGTATCCCCGTCACCGTATCCGTTTCCTACGTATTTGCGGTAGCTGCTTTGCTCTCCGCGCTTACGACGGTATTCGTGCTCAATAAATTCCGTGCGAACAAAGAAACAGAAGATTTCGCAAACGAAGAAGTCCTTACCTTCGCGGCACTTGCCGCTGCGGCGCTCGTAGTGATCGGCGCTGTTGCGACGGGCGGTGTTAGATGGTTCGCAGTTAGCGCACTCCTTGCGCTTATCGTAGCGGCGTTTATCGGCTTGATTTACGCACCTGCGCGTTGCCTTGAATGGAAAGCGGTACAGGACAAAAAACCCGTCAAAGGGGCTTACGTCGGCGCAAAGAAAACTTCCGTGAAGGCGAAAAAAGCTCCCGTGCAAGAGGCGACGGTAGAAACGCCCGTTGCGCAAGAGGCTCCCGTAGAAGAAACGGTTGAAGAAACGGCGGAAGAACCCGTTGAAGCTCCCGTTGAGGAAGTAGAAGAAGCGGCGGAAGAACCCGTTGAAGAATAAGATATAAAAAGTAGCAGGGCGGTGGGGGCGTTGTTTCCAACCGCCCGAAATTTTATTTAGACCTCATAAGAGTAGAAAGCGCACATGAAGAAAATTGTTCCCGAATATTCCTTTTCGGCTGAACAACTGAATATAATTGCCGAACTTGCCGTGCAAACGGGATATACGGAACAAATTACGCGGATTTTATATGCGCGCGGTGTAGACACCGCGGAAAAAATCCGCCGTTTTATGCACCCGTCCGAACGCAATTTCCTTTCTCCTTTCCTTATGAAAGGCATGAAAGAGGCGGTGGAACTTATTACGCAGGCGAGGGACGAAGGGCGCACCGTTGCGGTGTTTGGGGACTATGATGCGGACGGTATTTGCGCCTCTGCAATCATGTACCACGCCTTAAAGGAATTCGGTATCGATGCGCACGTGTACGTACCCGAACGCGTGGACGGCTATGGGCTGTCCGTAGAGGCGATCGACCGTATCTTTGAGGAATGTAATCCCGAACTGTTCATTACGGTGGACTGTGGGATTTCCTGCGCCGAGGAGGCGCAATATATCTACGAGCTGGGTTCGGACGTGATTGTCACCGACCACCACGAACTTCCCGAGGTATTGCCCGATTGTATTATCGTCAATCCCAAGCTCAAAGACGACTATCCTTATGACAATCTTTGCGGCGCGGGGGTAGCCTTTAAGCTGGCTTGCGCTTTAATCGGCGAGGCGGCGTATAAGTATTTAGATTTTGCCACCCTTGCTACGGTAGCGGACAGCGTGCCCCTGCTTGGGGAAAATCGCGACATCGTCACTGAAGGGCTGAAGCGCTTTAATACCAACATTCGTTCCTGTTTCTCCATGCTAATCGGCAAAAATTACGATGGGATTACCGCCCAAACGCTGGCGTTTAACGTTGCGCCGAGGGTGAATGCGGCGGGCCGTATGGGGGACGCGCAGGCGGCGTTTAGATTGTTTGTTTCCCAAAACGAGGCGGAAATTTACGACCTTGCCACCAAGCTTTGCTTGTATAATACCGAACGTCAAAAATACTGCGACGAATTATACACCTCCGCCAAGCGCAAATTGCTTGAAAAGGGTGCGTACGATAACGTCATTATGCTTTCGGACGAGAGTTGGAATACCGGCTTTATCGGTATCGTAGCGGCGCGTATTGCGGAAGAATACAACCGTCCTACCCTTCTGTTCGTCCACCACGGCGATATGTTGAAGGGGAGCGCGCGCAGTATCGAAAGCGTAAATATTTTCAACGCCTTAAAAAATTGCTCCGAGCATATCGAAGAGTTTGGCGGTCATGCGCAGGCGGCTGGTATCAATATTAAGTTTGAAAATTTCGACGCGCTGGAAAGGGCGTTAAACGAAGAAATCGGCAACACCTACACCGAAAAGGATTTTGAGCAAACCATTCCCATTAGCGAGGAGATTACGGGCGCATTCCCCGAGAAATTCGCGCGCGAGCTTATGCAAATGGAACCCTACGGCGTAGGGCATAGACGTCCCTTATTCTCTATTTCGGCAGGGGCATGTACGGCGCGAGCGGTCAAACCGATGTCCCCCCATTTGAGCGTAAAGAGCGAGTATATCGAGCTTATGTATTTCTCTGGGGCGAAGAACTTAAAGATTATCGAAAGCGACGTTCGTAAGGATTTTATTTTTGAAATTAACCTGTCTAAATTCAAAGGCAGAGAGTATATTAAAGGCTACGTGCGCGATTTGCTTTACGACGGGCGTACGGGGCGTTCGACGGCGGAGAGCATTTTTGCCAACTCGATTGCAAGATTTTACGCGCCGAACGCGGACGTGGAGCCGATCGAGCTTTCGACGGACGAAATCAAAGCCTTGATTAAGAGTAAGAGAGCGGAATGTCCCTACGGGCTTTGCTTAATTGCCTCGGACAGAAGAACCCTCTGCGCATACGAAGAGCTAGAGGATATGGGCTGTGATTTGTTCTATCCCTCGTCGAGGAATTTGGCAAACACCCTTATCGTATCTCCCGCGCCCGATTGCGAGCTGTCTGGGTTTAGGGATATCGTGTTCTTGGATACCCCGTCCGATTTCCATATCGAGTCCATTCGGGATAGGCAGGTATTCGTGAACCGCGATATTTGCGGTTATAAAATGTTTGAAACGCTGGACGTTGCAAGAGAGAGTCTTTTGGAAATTTTTTCCGCGTTAAGAAGAGAGGTAAACAACCTCTACGGTCAAACGGCGGAAGAACTTGCCAACTTTTGCGGCGGTTTGGGCTTTGATAAACGGGAGTTTATCTTTGCTTTGAACGTGTTTGAGGAACTTGGTTTGGTGTCCTTTGGGGACGGAAAACTGACCGTTTACCGCGGCGTAAAAGCGGAGTTAAACGATTCGGGAATATACAGAAAGGTTTGTTTATTACGGCAGAATTGATTTTTATAAGAGGCAGAGATGGAACATACGCTTGAAAAAATCAATCAAATATACGAAGGCGAAGACAGAGCGATGCTGGAAAGGGCGTACGTCTACGCAAGAGAGGCGCACGCAAATCAAAAGCGCGCCTCGGGCGAGCCGTACTTTATTCACCCCTGCGCAGTAGCGGATATCTTAATGGAGCTGGGGTTGGACGCCGCAACGATTGCGGCGGCGCTTTTGCACGACGTAATCGAGGATACGGACTCCACCGCCGAGGATATCAAGCAGGAGTTCGGCGACGAGGTCTTGGCGCTTGTTAGCAGCGTCACCAAGCTGGAAAAAATCGTATTTAAGTCCAAAGAGGACGAAAATGCGGAAAATTTCCGTAAAATTTTCGTCGCTATGGCGAAAGACGTGCGCGTTATCATTATCAAGCTTGCCGATAGATTGCATAATATGCGGTCCTTGAATTTCCTTTCGCACGAGCGTCAGCAGCGTATGGCGAATGAAACCTTGGATATTTTTGCGCCCCTTGCAGGCAGACTGGGTATTTCGCAAATTAAGTGCGAGTTAGAGGACTTGTGCTTAAAATATCTCGACCCCGAATCCTACGAATACTTGCTTTACAATATCCGCGAACGCTTATCCGAACGCAAGGAATTTGTCAACGGTATCGTGGACGAGCTGAAAGAGCTTATGAACGCGGACGGTATTGAGGGAGAAGTATTCGGCAGACCCAAACACTTCTATTCTATCTATAAGAAAATGAAGAATAAGGGCAAGACCCTTGACCAAATTTATGACTTAACCGCCGTACGCGTGATTGTAAAAGACATTAAAGAATGTTATACCGTCCTTGGGCGTATCCATGAAAAATGGAAACCCATTCCCGGGCGCATTAAGGACTATATCGCAACGCCCAAGCCCAACAAATATCAATCCTTGCATACCACGGTTATGACGAGGTACGGTCAGCCTTTTGAAATTCAAATCCGTACGGAAGAAATGCACCGTATCGCAGAATTCGGTATCGCGGCGCATTGGAAATACAAGGAAGGCAAGACGGAAGAGGAAAATACCAACTTTGAAAACCGCTTGACTTGGCTTAGAGAGGTTATGGAATGGCAGGGGGACTTGAAGGACTCCAAAGAGTTCATAGATGCCCTCAAAACGGAGCTGTACAGCCACGAACTGTTGGTGTTCACGCCCCGAGGCAAGGTCATTTCTCTGCCCCCTGATGCGACACCGATTGACTTTGCGTACGCCATTCACTCGGAAGTGGGCAACCGCTGTACGGGTGCGCGCGTAAACTCTAAAATCGTACCGTTGACAACCAAGCTGGAAGTGGGGGACGTGGTGGAAATTATCACCTCGCCTAACTCCAAAGGTCCGTCGAGAGACTGGTTAAAGTTTGTTAAATCGTCCAGCGCAAAGGCAAAAATCCGTCAATTCTACAAAAACGAGCTTAAAGACGAAAATATCCGTATCGGACAAATCAAACTTGAAGACGAGGCGAAGAAAAAGGGCTTTACTTTAAACACCCTCTTAACGGACGAAAGTTTTAAACGCATTTCCGAGCGTTTCTCTTTTAACGAGCAGGCGGAAATGTTTGCGGCGGTGGGCTACGGCTCTATTTCCGTAAATCAAATATTATTCAAGCTAATCGATTTTTACCGCAAGGAAACCCCGACGGCGTTCGAGGTGCATGCAGGTAGTGGTAACGGAAAAACGCCTGGCGGTGTACTTATCAACGGTCAAACGGGTATGCTGGTGCATTTCGCTGGCTGCTGTTCGCCCGTACCTGGAGATGATATTGTAGGCTACACCTCGCGCGGCCGCGGCGTGGTTGTACACCGTGCCGACTGTCCTAATCTTAAGGGCGTGGACGAAGGGAGATTGCTTTCCGCATCTTGGCAAATCGAGGCTGGCGCAAAGCAAAGGTATAACGCAAACATTGCCATTCGCGCAACCGACCAGGGCGCGGCGCTTTCCCTCTTGTCGCAGGTGGTTGCCGAATTGAAACTGTCCATTACCATGGTCAACGGCAGAATTGATAAAAACCATGATGCAATTTTGGAAGCATCTATCTCCTTGACGGATATTTCCGAAGTGGATTTGCTTATCAAGAAGATGCAAGCAGATAAGCGCATTTATCAGGTTCATAGAATCACTTCTCTTTCTTAAAGGTTTGTATGCAAATTATCACCATTTATCCCCGTGGGTTTGGCGCAAACGCGTATGCTTTGATTGAAGACGGTCAAAACGCCATCGTCATTGATCCATCGGGAAGTAAAGTTGAAAACGAATTGAACGAACGCAGGCTTACGCCTGCGTACGTGCTTTTAACCCATTGTCATTTCGATCACGTGGGCGGTGTTGCCGCGCTCCAAAAGAAGGGGGCAAAGGTGCTTTGCTCGGCAAAAACCAAAGCGCTTATCGGCACTTCCGCCGACCTTTTCGATATGGCAGGCATACCCCGTGTTCCCTTCTCCGTAGACGGGGTGTTTGAAGAAAACAAGGAGAAAACCCTTTGCGGTATACGCATACAAGCCATCCCTACGCCGGGGCATACGGCAGGCAGTGTTTGCTATCTTGTCACCGATAAGGACGGGGGCAGGTATTTGTTCACGGGGGATACCCTCTTTGCCGGCAGCATCGGGCGCACCGATTTTCCTACGGGAAATATCGGGGAATTGCGCGCCTCGTTAAAGAAATTGTCCGCCCTTGACGATATGCCCGTGTATCCTGGGCACAACGAGGAAACCACCCTCGAATACGAACGCAAAAATAATCCTTTTATGGAATAAGGTATGTTTACTACAAATTGCTCCTTTTTAGAAAACGAACTTTTAGACGTGGTGCGCTTGTTCAAGCGCAGACCGCAGGTTTTAGAGCACTCCTTCCGCTTTGAAGAGGGTGTCTTCTACAATGCCTTTTGCGTAGACGGGCAGGCATTTTCTTTTGAAGATAGGGAGCAGGTATGCAGTGAGTTGCAATTCAAGCGGTTGGAGCGCCGTTTCGCCAAGCTTAGGCTGTATGAAATTTTGAGCAATTTGTACGGCGAAACAATGCCGTGGGGGGCTTTGACGGGGATAAGACCCACCAAGCTCGCCTATATGGAAAAGGAAAACGGACGGGATTTTACCAAGCTGTTCAACCGCATGCAGGTGCGCGAGGATAATATCAAGCTGGTGGCGGATATTCTCAAAACGCAGGAGGGGATTTACGAGAAAAAGGACGGGAACACCGATCTGTTCGTATCCATTCCCTTTTGTCCGACCAAGTGCGCGTATTGCTCTTTTATCACCGCGCCCATAGACAAGACGAGGCACTTTTTGCCTGCGTATTTAGACGCTTTGGATAAGGAACTCGCCTCGGCAAAAGAGAGCGTTGGAAACTTGCGCAGTATCTATATCGGGGGCGGAACGCCGTTTGCGCTGGACGCGTCCGATTTAGAAAGAGTGCTTAAAGGCTTGGACGGAATTTTCAAAACCTGCAATCCAAACGCTGAATATACCGTCGAGGCAGGCAGACCTGACGTATTTTCGGACGAAAAGCTTGCCCTTTTGAAGGAGTACGGGGTGACGAGGATTTGTATCAATCCGCAGAGTTTTTCCGATCAAACCTTACAAAAGATAGGCAGAAAACACACCGAAGCGGATATTTACCGCGCATTTGACATGGCGGAAAAGTACGATTTCGATATCAACGTGGACTTGATTGCAGGCTTGACGGACGAAACGCCCGAAGTATTTACGCAAAGCGTGGAAAAAGCGGTGGCAACGGGCGCGGAAAACATTACGGTGCATTGTCTTTCGCTAAAATCGGGAGCAAAGCTCAAAGAGGAAAACGATTATCTGGAAAACGATTTCATCTCAGCCATGGTAGCCTCGTCTCGTGATATTTTAAGCAAAAACGGCTATGCGCCCTATTATATGTACCGTCAAAAATATCAAGTGGGCAACAACGAAAACGTGGGCTGGACGAAAGCAGGAAAAGCGTGCGTGTACAACATCGATATCATGGAAGAAACGGCGGATAACTTGGCGCTGGGCGCAAACGCGGTTTCCAAGCGCGTATTCACCGAAAAAGGCTTGATTACTCGTTTCGCCTCGCAAAAGGATTTGAAAACTTATATCGAAAACGTGGATACTTTGATAGAAAAACGCAGGGAATTTTTCAAATAAGACAAAAAATAATCAAAAAACGGCTTATTTTTGATTTACTTTCTTTATAGAAAGTGCTAAAATAGTTAGGACGGCTGGCTGAGGGGCGCGATTCTCCACGGTCAACTCAGCGGTACGCAAAAAATATTTCCATATCAGGAGGATAAATAAGATGGAAAAGAATGAAATCATTGCAAAATTTGCAACCCACGAAGGCGACACCGGTTCGCCCGAAGTACAGATCGCGCTTTTGACGTATCGTATCAATCACTTGAACGAACACTTGAAAGCAAACAAGCAGGACAACCACTCCCGCCGCGGTCTTTTGAAGATGGTAGGTAAGCGCCGCGGTCTTTTGGACTATTTGAAAGCAAAAGATATCGAAAGATACAGAGCGATTATCGAAGCGTTGGGTCTTAGAAAATAATGCAAGCACGAAAGGGCGGGTTATTTTAACTCGCTCTTTTTTGTGATGGATAACCAAGCAAACATAATCCAAGCCCGCCCAAAGGCGCGTCTTTTCCGCGCTTTCAGGCTCATCGTCATTGTAATACGTTGGTATTACTGCTTCCTCTTCGTCAAAAATCGTCAAAAAATCCGCACCTTTGGGTGCGAAGCAATTTTCAGCGAACGAATTTTGCTTTAGACGAGGCGGAGGGGGCAGATAAACCCTAAAGGTTTAACAAAGCCGACAACGATGTATGGGGCAAAATTCGCCGCTCAAAATCGTGTTTGGATTATGTTTGCTTGGTTAATGGCAACAACGGGCGCTTGTAAAAAGCGGACAAGCCTTGGCATAAGCTTGTACCGCGTGCAAACGCCGAACCGTCTTCGTCGGGCGATGAAGGACGGACAAGAACAAAAAAGAATTCAAGAATAAGGAGAAAAACAACAATGCCAGATTTAGCAAACAGCAGAGTATTCAAAACGGAGTATGCAGGCAGAGAGCTTGTAGTAGAAATCGGTAAGTACGCAGAGCAGGCAAACGGCGCGTGCTTGGTACGTTGCGGCGATACGGCGGTACACGTTTCCGTATGTATGTCCGAAACGGCAAGAGAGGGTATGGATTTCTTCCCCCTTTCCGTAGATTACGAAGAAAAAATGTTCGCCGTAGGTAAAATCCCCGGCGGTTTCAAAAAGCGCGAGGGCAGAGCGTCCGATAAGGCAATTTTGACCAGCCGTCTTATCGACCGTCCCATCCGTCCTCTCTTCCCTAAGGGAATTTTCAACGACGTAGTCGTTGTAGCAACGGCACTTTCCGTTGATCCCGACGTTTCCCCCGAACCTTTGGCAATGGTAGGCTCGTCTATCGCGCTTTCCATTTCCGATATTCCTTGGGCAGGCCCCACGGGTTCGGTTGTCGTTGGCATGGTAGACGGCAAGTACGTTATCAACCCCAACATGGAAGAACGCGCAAAGAGCGCAATTCACCTTAACCTCGCAGGTACCAGCGATGCAATCCTCATGATCGAGGCAGGCGCAAACGAAGTGACCGATGCGGAAATGGTCGGCGCGATCATGTTCGGTCATGAAGAAATCAAGAAAGTATGCGCTTGGATTGCGGACGAAATCGTTCCTGCAGTAGGCAAGCCCAAGAAAGAAATGGAACTTTACCATATTCCTGAAGATTTGGACGCAGCGGTTAAAGCATACGGCCACGACAAATTATATGCGGCGCTCGACACCTTCGATAGACAGGAAAGACAAGCAAAGCAGGCGGCTGCGGAAGCGGAAATTATCGAACATTTCGCAGATATCTATCCCGACCAAATGCGCGAAGTGAAGGATTCCATTTACTATATCGTAAAGGGTATCGTACGCGCAAAGATTTTCGACGGCGTTCGTCCCGACGGCAGAAAGCTTGACGAAGTTCGTCCTATCTGGTGCGAACACGGTATTCTTCCCAGAGTACACGGTTCGGCAATCTTCACGAGAGGTCAAACGCAGGCGCTTACCACCTGTACCCTCGGTATGCTCGGCGAAGCGCAAAGAATGGAAGGGCTTGACGAGGAAGAAGAAAAGAGATATATGCACCAGTATAACTTCCCTGGCTATTCCACCGGCGAAGCAAAGGCGCTTAGAAGTCCCGGCCGCCGCGAAATCGGCCACGGTGCGCTTGCAGAACGCGCGCTCGTTCCCGTAATTCCCGACCCCAGCGAATTTCCTTACGCGCTCCGCGTGGTATCGGATATTCTTTCGTCCAACGGTTCGTCTTCCATGGCGTCCGTCTGCGGTTCGACCATGGCGCTCATGGATGCAGGCGTTCCCATTAAAGCACC
Source organism: Clostridia bacterium (assembly GCA_017503525.1). Lineage (GTDB taxonomy): Bacteria > Bacillota > Clostridia > Christensenellales > Borkfalkiaceae > Scatosoma. The sequence goes on from JAFVTA010000020.1 coordinate 37,586, forward strand.
CGTTGCAGGCTGTGCAATGGGTCTTGTTAAGGATCCCGAAACGGGCAAGTACGTGATCATGACGGATATCCAAGGTCTTGAAGACTTCCTTGGCGACATGGACTTCAAGGTAGCAGGTACGGAAAAGGGTATCACCGCTATCCAAATGGATATCAAGATTAAGGGTATTTCCGAACAAATCATGCTCGATGCAATCGCAAAAGCGCAGGATGCAAGACGTCATATCCTTGGCAAAATGCTTGAATGTATCCCTGCGGTTAAGGAAGAGCTTTCCGTATACGCACCCAAGATCGTCACCTTCAAGATTAACCCCGAAAAGATCGGCGACGTCGTTGGTAAGCAAGGTAAGGTTATCAACAAGATTATCGAACAAACGGGCACGAAGATCGATATCGAAGAAGACGGTACGGTATGTATCGCTTGCTACGGCGATATCGCAAATGCGAAGCGCGCGCAGGCGATCGTTGAATCCATCGCACACGATCCCGAAGTTGGCGATATGTTCGTAGGCGTAGTGGTTCGCGTGATGTCCAAGCTTGGCGCATTTGTGGAATTTGCACCTGGTAAAGACGGTATGATCCACATTTCCAAGCTTTCCGAACAGAGAGTAAACCAAGTGGAAGACGTACTCAACATCGGCGACAAGGTGAAAGTAGAAATCATCAAAATCGGCGAAAAGGGTATCGATTTGAAATTGCTTGGCAAAATGGAATAATGGATAATTAAAAATTCGGTTTGCATA
>JAFVTA010000021.1 GCA_017503525.1 Clostridia bacterium
CACCGTATATGATAAAGAAGAAAAGCAAATCGCGCAGGTAAAAACCGCCGATACCAAGGCAAAGCTTGCCATTGAAAACGTACACCTTTGGCACGGGCGCAAAGACCCGTACTTGTACTGCTGTGAGGTAGAGCTTGTAAGAGGGGGCGAGGCCATCGATGCGGTATGTTCGCGTTTTGGCTGTCGTACCTTTAAGATTGATCCTAACAACGGCTTTATCCTCAACGGCGAGGAATATCCCTTGCGCGGCGTTTCCCGTCACCAAGACAGATGGGGGATCGGCAATGCGCTGCTCCCCGAACACCACGAAGAGGATATCGATTTAATCATGGAAGTGGGTGCGACGACCATTCGTTTGGCGCACTATCAGCATGCGCAATATTTCTATGATTTGTGCGACGAAAAGGGGTTGGTGATTTGGGCGGAAATTCCCTACATTTCCAGACATATGCCCACGGGCAGAGAAAATACCCTTTCGCAAATGAAGGAACTCATTACGCAGAACTATAACCACCCGTCTATCGTGGTATGGGGCTTGTCGAATGAGATTTCGATTGCAGGCGCGGACGAGGACTTGCTGGAAAACCACCGTATCTTAAACGACCTCGTGCATGGAATGGATAAGACCCGCTTGACGACGATTGCGGCGGTTTCCATGTGTAAAATGGACGATCCTTATTTGCAAATTCCCGACGTCGTTTCGTACAACCATTACTTTGGCTGGTACGGCGGCGAAACGGATATGAATGGACCTTGGTTCGATAAATTCCACGCGATGCACCCCAACATTCCTATCGGGTGTTCGGAGTACGGCTGTGAGGCGCTCAATTGGCACACCTCTAACCCTCAGCAGGGGGACTACACCGAGGAATACCAAGCGTATTACCACGAGGAGCTTATCAAACAGCTCTTTTCGAGAAAGTATCTTTGGGCGACCCACGTATGGAACATGTTTGACTTCGGCGCGGACGCGCGTGCGGAAGGCGGTGAAAACGGTCAAAACCACAAGGGCTTAATCACCTTTGACAGAAAGTATAAAAAGGACGCGTTCTACGCGTACAAGGCATGGCTTTCGGACGAACCCTTCGTGCACCTTTGCGGTAAGCGCTATATCGACCGCGTTGAGGACGTGACCAAGGTGACGGTATATTCCAACCAGCCCGAAGTAGAGCTTTTCGTCAACGGCGAAAGCCTTGGTAAGAAGACGGCGGAAGACCATTTCTTCTACTTCGACGTACCCAACGTCGGCGAGAGCGTGCTTGTCGCAAAAGCTGGCGATTTGACGGACGAAGGCAAAATCCGCAAGGTGGATACCTTCAACGAAGAATACCGCTTGGTAGAAAAAGGCGCTGTCTTGAACTGGTTTGATATCAACGCACCCGAGGGCAGATTCTCGCTCAACGATAAAATGAGCGATATTATGAGCTGTTTTAGAGGTAAGCTGTGGTTCGCAGGGGTTGGGCTTAAGCTCAAGAAGAAGATGAACGCGAACAAGAGGGGCAAGGCGGAAGACGGCGAAAAGAAATCGGGCGGCTTTGACGTAGATTTGAAGTCGGGCGGCGGCTTGATGGATATGCTCGGCGGCTTTACCGTGTTGCGCTTGACGAGCATGATGGGTATGATGAATATCAGCTTTACGAAGGAAGAGCTTTTGAAGATGAACAAAAAGCTCAACCGCATTCGTAAGCCTAAAAATAAGAAATAAGCAAACAAAAGGAGAACGAAGTTATGCAAATGACCTTTCGTTGGTACGGAGAAGGGAACGACCGTATCAAGTTATCGGACATTAAGCAAATTCCCGGTGTAAGTGGGATCGTTTGGGCGTTGCACGATAAAATGCCCGGCGAGGTTTGGCAGGAAGAGGAAATTGCCAAGGTAAAAGCGCAGTGCGATAAGTACGGCTTTAATATCGACGTGGTGGAATCGGTCAACGTACACGACGATATCAAAATCGGTTTGCCTACGCGCGATATGTATATCGAAAACTACAAGCAAACCATTCGCAATCTCGCGAAATTCGGCGTAAAGGTAATTTGCTATAATTTCATGCCTATCTTCGACTGGACGAGAAGTAATCTCTTCCACGAAGTCGGCGACGGTTCGACCGCGCTGTTCTATGAAAAGGGCATGATTCAAGACGACTACAACGCCATGGCGAAGTATATCTTGGATTTCACGGAAAAGTACAACATGTCCTTCCCCGGCTGGGAACCCGAGCGTATGGCAAAGCTGGACGAGCTGTTCAAAGCCTACGCGCACGTGGATAAGGAAACGCTTTGGGCGAACCTCAAATACTTTCTTGAAGCGATTATGCCCACCTGCCGTGAATGCGACATTAAAATGGCAATCCACATGGACGATCCCCCTTGGGACATCTTCGGCTTGCCCAGATTGCTCGTAGACGAACCTAGCATTGATAGGTTCTTGAAGATGGTGGACGATGAGTACAACTGTCTTACCCTTTGTTCGGGCAGCTTGAACGCAAACCCCGACAACGACGTAGCGGCAATCGTTAGAAAGCATTGCGATAGAATTGCGTTTGCGCATATTAGAAACGTTAAGCATTTCCCCAACGGCGACTTCTCCGAGGCGAGCCATAGAGATTGCGACGGCGATACCCGTATCCTTGATATCCTCAAAGCGTACCACGATTGTGGGTTTGACGGATACATTCGTCCCGACCATGGTAGGCACCTTTGGGACGAAGGCCCCGGTAAAGTACGCCCTGGGTATGGTTTGTATGACAGAGCGCTTGGCATTATGTACATGCTCGGCGTATGGGATATGTTGGATAAATTAGAAAATAAATAATAGAGGTGCAAAAATGATTAAATTACCTTTGAACGTAGATTATACGGATAAAGTAGTCGTCGTCACGGGCGCAGGCGGCTTGATTTGCGGCGCAATGGCGCGCGCGTTCGCGCAAAGCGGCGCGAAAGTAGCGGCGCTTGACTTGAACGAAGAGGCGGTTAAAAAGCTCGCGGACGAGCTTAAAGCCGAAGGCTTTGTTTGCGAAGGATATAAGGCAAACGTGCTCGATAGCGCGGCTTTGGAAGAAGTGCACCAAGCGGTTTTAAAAGACCTTGGCCCTTGCGATATCCTCGTAAACGGCGCAGGCGGCAACAATCCCAGAGCGACCACCGACAACGAATACCAGCACGAAGCGAAAGAGGGGGGCAAATCCTTCTTCGATTTGGAAAGCAGCGGCGTGGACTTCGTGTTCAAGCTCAATTTCCAAGGCACGCTTTTGCCCACGCAGGCGTTCGCTAAGGACATGGTAGCCAAGAAGAGCGGTTGCATCTTGAATATTTCGTCCATGAACGCGTACATTCCTTTGACGAAAATTCCTGCATATTCGGCGGCGAAGGCAGGTATTTCCAACTTTACGCAATGGCTTGCGACGCACTTTGCAGGCACGGGTATCCGTTGCAACGCAATCGCGCCCGGGTTCTTGGTATCCGCGCAGAATAAGGCGCTCCTTTTTAACGAGGACGGCACGCCTACCGCGCGTTCGGCTAAGATTTTGAACGGCACGCCTACCAAGCGTTTTGTGGACGCGGAAGAGCTTTTGGGTGCAACCCTGTTCCTTTGCGACGATCGTTCGGCTTCGGCTATCACGGGTGTTGTGTTGCCCGTAGACTGCGGTTTCGCGGCGTACAGCGGGGTATAAGCCATGGAAAAATTCGTACCCGTAGTCGTTATCAAGGAACTGTCCGAAACGGATAAAATTTTAACGGCGTTAAAGAATAACGGTATCAACACAGCGGAAATTACCTTCCGTACCGCTTGCGCGGCGGAGGCGATTGCTTACGCGTGCAAGAACTATCCCGAAATGAGCGTCGGCGCAGGCACGGTTATCAATGCCGAGCAATGCGAGGCGGCGCTTGCAGCGGGCGCGCAGTTTATCGTATCGCCCGGGCTTTCCGTGGCGGTTGCGAATATCTGCCGCGAAAGAGGTATTCCTTACTATCCCGGTTGCGTCACGCCCACCGAAATCATGCAGGCGTTGGAGCTTGGGATCACCACGGTGAAATTCTTCCCCGCAAACGTATACGGCGGTTTAAAGGCAATGAAGGCGCTTGCCGCGCCCTTCCCTCAAATCAAGTTTATCCCCACGGGCGGCGTGGATAGAAGCAATATCGACGAATTCCTTGCATGGGATAAAATCGAGGCAGTAGGCGGCAGTTTTTACGTGAAAGAAGCTTTAGAAAAAATGGAGGCAGGAAAATAATGAAAAGAGTAGTCACATTCGGCGAGCTTATGCTCCGCCTTGCACCTAACGGTTATTACCGTTTCTTCCAAAACGACCAAATGCAGGCAACCTTCGGCGGCGGCGAAGCTAACGTTGCGGTTTCCTTGGCGAACTACGGCTTGGATAGCGTATACGTGACCAAGCTCCCCAAGCACGCAATCGGTCAAGCGGCGGTGGATTCTCTTCGCCACTTTGGCGTAGATACGTCCAAGGTTGTTCGCGGCGGCGATAGAGTGGGTATTTATTATTTGGAAAAGGGCGCGTCCCAACGCGGCTCGGTATGTATTTACGATAGAGCAAACTCCGCGATTGCGCTTGCGGATAAAGCGGACTTTGACTGGGATAGCATTTTTGAAGGCGCGGACTGGTTCCATTTCACGGGCATCACCCCGGCTCTTGGCAAGAACGTGACGGAAATTTGCGTAGAGGCTTGTAAAGCGGCAAAAGCGCGCGGCGTTAAGATTTCCTGCGACCTCAATTACCGCGGTAAATTGTGGACGAGAGCAGAGGCTCGCGAGGCAATGACCGAGCTTTGCAAATACGTAGACGTATGTATCTCTAACGAAGAGGACGCAAAAGACGTGTTCGGTATCGAGGCAGAGGGTACGGATATCTACGGCGGTAAGCTCAACCACGAGGGCTATAAGTCGGTTGCAAAACAGCTTGCGGATAAGTTCGGGTTTGAAAAGGTGGCAATCACCTTGCGTTCGTCCATTTCGGCAAGCGATAACGACTGGGCAGGTATGCTCTACGACGGCGAAAACTATTGCTTCTCGAAGTCCTATCACCTTCATATCGTTGATAGAGTTGGAGGCGGCGACAGCTTTGGCGGCGGTTTGATTTACGCACTCCTTAACGGTAAATCCACGCAGGAGGCTATCGAATTTGCAGTAGCGGCATCTGCGCTTAAGCATTCCATTGAAGGGGACTACAACAGAGTATCCGTTTCCGAAGTGGAAAAGCTTGCAGGCGGCGACGGCAGCGGCAGAGTACAAAGATAATAACAATCCCCTCGGCAATCGCCGAGGGGATAAATTTAATTTTCAATCAAATTGAATAAAGCTTTTTGCTTACTTTCAGGGAGCTTGCGGTACGCCGTAATTAGCTCCTTTTCTTTTTCCGTTAAAATCTCGATATTTTCGTCTTCTAAAAAGAATTGAGACAAAGTGATACCAAAGGCATTGCATATACATTGTAATGTATCGATTTTCGGCGCGGAATTTCTTCCAAGCATAGAGCTTAAAGTGGATTGAGTTAACTCTGCTTCCATTGCCAAATTGTTAACTGACCAACCGCGTTCTTCTCTTAATTGATGTATTCTTTCAATAATATCCATAATACCACCTCTTAATAGTATTATATAACTTATTTGAGTTATACACTTAACGCAAACAGGTTGACATTATAACGAATTTGCGTTATAATAATTACGCAAATGCGAAGTAGGGAATGGACATGGAAAACTATAAAATTTGTTCTTTTTTCGGGCATAGGAAGATTGAAGTAAGCGAAGAATTAAAAGGAAAGCTCGCTCAAAAGATTGAGGAGCTAATAAAAGGGGGGTATGGGATTTTTTGTTTTGGCGGTTTTGGTGAATTTGACGATTTATGTTGGCAAACCGTGACGAAGCTAAAAGAGAAGTATCCGTACATTAAGAGGATTTTTTATTTATACGACCCACGGCACGAAAACCCAAAAAAGCGACCTAAGTATTTGCGTGATTGCGATTACGAAGAATTTATTTATCCTGCCATACAATTTGACTGGTGGTATCAAAGGATTTATTATAGAAATTTGGAGATTATAAATCAAAGCGACTATATCATTTTCTATGTAAAGAATACGGAGAACAGTGGGGCGTACAAGGCGTACAGGTATGCGGTGAAATCAAAAAAGCCCACTTTAAATATAGCGTAAAAAAACACCCTCTCGGTACGAGAGGGTGTGCTTTTTAAATTAGAGTTAGGATTGCCATACTTGATCGCGCTATTTCATTATTTGCTAAACTCTACTAAAGATTTAAAGGTGGAGTTATTAGCAATTAACTCGCTATACGTACCAAACTCAACGATTTCGCCGTGCTTTAATACGATAATCTCGTCAAATTTTGTTAAAATTTCCTCGTCTAACCTATGCGTAATCATAATCTTTGTGGTATTGTCGATAGATAACAAATGGTTGGTAATCGAGGCGGAAGTTTCGTTGTCTAAAGCGCTGGTCGCTTCGTCTAAGAATAGAACTTGGGAGCGTTTCACCAAGGCTCTTGCGATACTAATGCGTTGCTTTTCGCCGCCGCTTAAATTGCAGCCGTTTTCGCCGCAACGGTAGTCCGCTTCTTTTTCTTGAATTAACTCGGTCAAGCCAGACTTTGCGATGGCTTCCTTTACCAAGTTCTCGTCAATATTTGCATACATGGTAATATTATTAATAATGGAATCGTCGAATACGAATACGTTTTGTTCGACCAAGGACGAGATTTCAAATAAGGAATCTAAAGAGATGCGCTTTAATTCCGTATCATTATAATAAATATTCCCTAAGTAGTTGCTATCCTTGCCGAGCAAGAGATTGACAAACGTACTTTTCCCCGAACCGCTTGTGCCTACAATGGCGTAGGATTTGTTCTTTTCAAGCTTATGCGAGACGTTATTCAAAACGACTTTATCCTCATAAGAGAAGGTAAGGTTGGAAACGGTAATGCTTTCGACGGTTTCGATAGGTTCTTTTTCTTCAGTGATTTCTTCCGCAGCAACGATTTCTTCTATTTTTTCGAATAATGGCTTGCAGGCTAAACGTTTAGAAAGAAGGGAAGGAATTTCCATTAACGGGCTAATGATATAATTCATTAATTGCACGAACAGAAGAATAACGGAAGGGGCGATTTCTCCTGTTTGAATGGAAATGTACGCGCCGATAAAGAAAACGCCGAATTGTGCAACTAAGCTTAACATGGTTTGTACCATATTCATTACAGTAAGCGTTCTTGTTTTCTTTGCTTTTTTATCTTCTAACAAATTATTGTTTTGAAGAAAGAGTTTATTAATTTGCGCCTCGGCTTTGAATACCTTTACCGTCGAAAAGCCGATCAAGTTATCCTTGACAAAGTGCATGAAGCTGGCGTTTTGGTCGCTAATCTTCTTTTCGTGCGCAGCGAGCTTGCTGCCGACAAGAAGGGCGGCGGCAAACGGCAATAAGGATAAAAGGATTGCCGACGCGGTTAAAGCAGGGCTGTATATCAACATAATGACAACCGTGCAAAGCAATAGCGCTATGTGTGTGATTAAATCAAAGGCGGAAAATAAGTAGTTTTCTTCAATCGTATTCACGTCGTTCGTTAACGCGGAAATGTAGGTGGAAGTGTTATGTTTATTAAAGCCGGAAATGTTTTTGTTTAAAAGTTTACCGTATATATTATTCTTATATTGTGTTAAAGCTTTTCTTTGATATTTAGGTTTTAAATATGTAATAAGCAAATAGACAAAAATAAAAACGACCAACAGGGTGAGGAATATAATGCCCTGTTCATACAAAGCGTTAATATCTTTGGCTGTTGCGATTGCCATAATTTTTTCCAGCATTAAGGAAACAATAATCAAGCCTGCCGTTTCAAATAAAGACGTAAATACCAAAACGATAAAATTGAAAATATTCCCTTGATACATATAGGATTTAACTGTTTTATTCATATATACCTCTTAAAAAGCTTAATACGCATTTAGTATAGCATAGCTCAATATCTTTTGCAACTATTTAAAGTGTATTAGATAAAAAAACACCCTCTCGATACGAGAGGGTGTAATTTCTTGTTTGAGCTTACTCGCCTTTGAAGGGGAGAAGAGCCGTAATTCTTGCGCGCTTGATTGCTTTTGCAACCAATCTTTGGTGCGCTGCGCAGGTACCGCTCATTCTACGAGGGAGGATTTTACCGCCTTCCGTGATATACTTCTTCAAACGGTTTACGTCCTTATAGTCGATTACGTCAACTTTTTCCTGGCAGAATGCGCATACCTTTTTACGGGGTGCTTTTTTAAATACCTTTTTAACAGGTGCTTTTTCTTCCATGATTTGTCACTCCTTTACTAATTTTTCTTTCCGTGTTAGAACGGAATGTCGCTGTCGTCGTCCATTGCTTGAAGCGTAGGCTTCTTTCTGGGTGCGGACTGACGAGGGGCGTCTGCTACGTCGTCAAAGCCTTCGCTATCTCTAGGGGACAGGAATTCGCAGTCCTGTACGATAACGTCAACGGCAGTACGGCGCGTGCCTTGGTTGTCTTCGTAGTTGCGGATTTGAATGCTACCGCTTACGGCAACCTTTTTGCCCTTTTTGGTATAACGCGCAATCGTTTCGCCCAAACCGCGCCAAGCGGTACATTCAAAGAAGTCCGTTTGACGTTCGCCGTCTTGAGAAGAATAAGGTCTTTGAACGGCGATAGCAAAGCGGCACATAGGAACGCCCGAAGGGGTTTCGCGGAGTTCAGGGTCGCGCGTTAAGTTTCCGATTAAAAATACTTTGTTCATACTGTTTTCCTCTAATTAGTTGAGCTTCGTAATCAAGCGTCTAACAACGTCTGCGTCGATGCCTGCGATACGCTTAAGCTCTTCTACGACTTTACCGTTTGCTTCAAACGTCATAAGGACGAAGTACGCTTCGTTCTTAAACTTGATAGGGTATGCGGTTTTCTTCGTACCCCACTTGTCCGAACCTGCAACGCTGCCGCCCATCGAGTTAACGACGTTTTCAAACTTGGCGATTTTTGCGTCTTTCTCTTCGTCAGACAAATCGTTGTTGAGCAAATAAAGCATTTCGTATTTAGCCATATTTTTTCACCTCCTGGTCTTATTCGGCGTATCTGCCCCGATACGCAAGGTAAAATAGCCGTTTACACAGCCATACGCATACATTATATCCCATTATAGAAAAATAGTCAATCAATTTTGCCGTATTTTTACAAGAAATGGCACTCATTTTGTCAAAAAAAGAAGAAAAGCGAGGCGCTTTTCTTCTTTTTGAGTTTTAGCTAACAAACGGCAATATCGAGCTAATGTAGATAAGCAATTCCGACGCGGTCAAATCGCCGAGTTTAGCCTTTCCAAACGTCTCGATAGGTGTGGTGCCGATCTTGTCTTTAAGGTCGGTATCCAACGCGGTTTGTGCGTTAGTATCAAGCGTGATTACACCGTCGGTGCTTAACTGGCTCAAGGGCGCGGTACTGATATTCGCCGTCATGTTGTCGAGGAGTTTATTGATATGCTCGGCAACCTTGTAGTTTTTGCCTGCCTCTGCGTTTGCACCTTCTTTGAGCAAGTATTTCCACATGCCGGGGTTTTCGGCGATTTCCGCTTCAAATACATTGCCTACGGTGAGGTTGGAAATCGCGGTGGGAAGTCCGGTAATCGTCGAATCTGTCAAGTGCTTTAAGAAGAAGTTGTTATCCGCTTCTTCGCCGAAGATTTCGCCTACCGTCATACGGTCGGTGAGGGTGGACGCAAGGTTGACGCTGCCCGTCAAATCACCGAGGCTGGACTTGGAATAGTAGGTATACTCGCCGTTTTGCTTTAAGTAATACCAAGTAGCCGTTTGCGGACCGCTGCCCGTTTGCACGGTCAAGGTGTCCGTGGTTTCTTCAATCGTGTATTCGTTGCCGTCAACGTCAATATACGTGCCTGCCGTCAGATCGATTACGTATCCTTTATGGCCCAACGCTTCGTCTTTCTTTTGATACTGTTCTTCATATTCGTTGTAAATGTGGTCTTCGTCAACAATTGCGATACGCTGTTTCTTCATTTTGATTTCGTTCGTCAAGGAATCGATTTCATAATGAAGATCTTCTTTACCGTAGAGCAGGTACATGATAATCGCGTCTTCGCGGTCTTCTTTCATGATTTCCGCAAGCTCGATATCGTTGATAAGGTTGGTGCTTCTCTTTCTCAAATCGCCGATGGTGCGGCAGGTAGAACCGTTGATCATTTGGATTTCACGGTTTTCGCCTTCGCCCGTAATGACGTAGTCGATACCTTTCTTACCGTACGCAAGGCTCATAAGTACGCCGTGGGGATCGTCTTGACCTGATTGGAACTTAATGCCGAGTGCATCTTTGAGGTAGATATTGTCGATAATCGAGTTGGAGTCGGTGGACATATCCCCGATCGTCACTTTATGGAAGAGGAGCTCTTCCGCCTCGTCGTTTGCCTCTGCGCGTGCGTAGAAGTTGCCGTTGCCGTCGTCCTTGACGTAGTAGGTATCCTTAACGTCGGTGGTGTCGGGGAAGTATTCTTCAATCTTCGTGTAGCCGTTTTCCGCTTCGGTTGCCGTACAAGCTACGGGGTTGCCGTTGTAGTCTACAAATTCGCCGCCCTCGTTCTTATTCAAGAAGTAGGGGAGCATTTTCACGATTGCGCCGCCGTGTTCGTCCACGAGCACCGTGCCGCTTTCGTCCGTTTCGAGTTCAAAGGTGACGCCCTCTTTACCGTATGCAACTTCGAGCATGATTGCGTCGTCTGCCTTGGGATGTACGACGGACGAGAGGGATACCTTGTCGATAATCGAGGTGGAATCGCTGCTCAACATTTGTACGGTGACCGCTTGTTTGCCGTCCATCATGACAATTTCGCCGTTTTCGTCGATTTGGTAATCCTTGCCTTCTTCGCCGTAGCAAATTTCCATAAGCAGGGGATCAAGCTTGCCGCCCTTGGTTGCCTCTAGCAGCTCGCCAAGCGCCGTAGCTTTGAACTTGCCGCCGATATATTCAGGGAGCATATCCATGTGCGTTTCCATCATTTCCTGCGCGTCGAGATGTACGCCGAATTGCGTGTGCATCTTATCCGCAAGCTCGCCGATGTATACGCCGACCATGGGGAAGACTTTATCCAAGCCTGCAAGGTCTTTAGCCATCGCCGCAAACAAGGCGTCCTGCGATAATTGCAATAAGGTCTTGTCGCCGTATTCTTCGGAAAGAATGGTATCCTTAACCTGCGTTTCAAAGTCCATGCCAGCAAAGCCTGTAAGCTTTCTAACGGGTTGGGAAATCAGTGCAAACACAACGCCTGCGCAGCTGCCCAGCGCGATGATGATACCGAGGAAGAACGCAATGATGCGCCCTGCCCAGCCGCCGCTCTTTTTTACTTTTTTGGGTTTGTTGGTGGGGAGCTTGGGCTCTGCGCCGAGCTCCTTTTCCTGTTCAAGACCGTATTCTTCGTAAAGGTTAGACATATATGTACTCCTTTCATGTTTACAAAGCTTCAAACGTGTGGAAATTTACAATACTCCATATTACGCGTATATACATTATAAACGATACTTCATAAAAAAGCAAGTGTTTTTACAAAAAATAGGGGCGGAAACACAAAAAAATGTGTCCGCCCGAGCTGTTTTTCTTGCTAAAAGTGTAAAATGTTGGATTATTTAAAGAGGGGAATGGAATCGAGGAAGATAACGTCTGTTCTTTCCGCCGCGTCTGCCTCTGCCAAAACGAAGGCTTTTTTGTATACGATACCGCCTGCTTTTTCTACCAGCTTTTCCAAACCGATCAAGGATGCGCCCGTGGAAACGACGTCGTCGACGATGCCTACCTTCTTGCCTTTGATTAACTCTACGTCATGGCGGGAAAGGTATAACTTTTGAGGCTGACCGGTCGTGATCGAGGAGTCGATCGTGATTTCAATACCGTCCTGCATGTAGAGCTTTTTGCTCTTTCTCGCTACCGCATAAAATCTTTGGCCGAGTTCTCTCGCTACGCAATGGGTGAGCTGTAAGCCCTTGGATTCCGCCGTGATAAGCACTTCGCAATCGCTAAGTTTTTCCGCGAGCTTTTTACCGCAGTGTTCGGTCATTTCGCTGTCGCCGTGCAAATTAAAGAAGGCGATACCGATACCGCTGGGCAGAGTAAGAATGGGAAGGTCGGCTTTATAACCGTCAAGATCAACCGTATGATATTTCATAAAAATTCTCCTTCGTGTCGAATTACGCATTTATTATAGCATATTCGTAAAGAAATGTAAACGGATTATAGGGCTTATGTTGACATTTTTCCTAAAAAGTGTTATACTAATGCCATGAATGAGATTACGGCAATCACACCGCAGGGAAAAGACAAAAGACGGTGCAATATCTATATCGACGGGCGCTTTTGCTGTGGGCTGACTTTGGAGGCGACCGTGAAAAACCGCCTCAAAGTCGGGCAGAGTATCACGCAGGAACGGCTTGAGGAAATCCAGCTGGAAAGCGAAAAGAATACCGCCTTTGATAAGGCGCTTACCCACCTTTCCGCCACTCGTAAAACGGAAAAGCAGGTGCGCACCTTCTTGACGGGTAAAGGGTATCTGCCTGCCGTCGTGGAGTATGCAATTGAAAAGCTTCGTTCCTACAACTTCCTCAACGACGGAGAATACGCTGAGGCGTACGCGGAAAGCGCCGTCAAAAGAAAGGGGAACAGGTTGATTCGTATGGAACTGCGCAGTAAAGGGGTTTCGGACGAGGCAATCGACGGTGCGTTGGAGAGTTTGGGCGAAGAGCAAGAGGAAGAGGGCGCGAAAGCACTCCTTCAAAAGTATATGCGCGGAAAGACCGCCGACGTGCAAACCTTGCAAAAGGCGTATAAATATTTGCTCTCCAAAGGATACGATTACGACACGGCGAAAAGCGTTTTATCGGCGTTTGGCGAGTGCGAGGAGTAGGGTATGTACGGATTGAAAAGAAAAAACACCCCCAAACGGGTGCATTTTGAGCGTATTTCCTCCACGCAGGACTATGCAAGAGAAAAACGAGGGGAAGGGCGAGATTTAATCGTTTCCGCCACCGTACAAACGGGAGGAAAGGGAACGAAAGGACGTTCGTTTGAATCGCAGGAAGGGGGCGTATATATCTCCAAGCTTGCCTTTTATCAAGAATTTCCTGCCAAGAACGCCTTTCAAATTATGGCAGGCGCGGCGACAGCCGTGTGCGAAACTTTAAAAGGGCTGGGGCTTTCGCCCGTGATCAAATGGCCGAACGATATCTTCGTAAACGGTAAAAAGATTTGCGGTATTTTGATAGAGAACGTCTTTTCGGGCGCAAATATCTCCTCTTCTATCGTGGGAATCGGCTTAAATATCCACAACGAACTCTCCCCTGAATTGCAGGAGATCGCCACGACCGTTGAAAAAGAAACGGGCAAGCATTTCTCCGTAGAAGAGGTAAAAGATAGCCTTTTGGAAGCGCTTGAAAAACCCGTTTGCATGGAAAAGTATCTTTCTTATATCGGGTATATTGGGAGTGAGGCAATCCTTTGTTTTGGCGATGAACGCATACCTGCTACCCTGCTTTCCGTAGACGAGCAAGGGGGCTTGTTCGTGGAAATCGAGGGCGAACGAAAAAGGTTGACCTCTACCGAGGTGAGCGTTAGGGTATAGCGCCAAAAATACGAACGACGACGGAAGTTAGAAGAAGTAAGCTACCAAAAACTAAATAATAATAAGGGAAGGGACTGATGAGCGCGGTCAAGAGTAAGAGGGCGGCGCAGACCAAAAACCCTTTCGCGTTGGCGCGGGAAAACCATAAGCGTACCCTGCGCCCGTATTTTTTCTCCGTGCTTTCTTCCCCTAAATAGGAGCTCGGCAGGGCGTTTTTCTCCTTAAAGAGAGCGTATACTTCGTCCCCTGCCTGTACTTGAATGCCAAGCTTTTGACAAAGCTTGTACGCGTTTTCCTCAATCTTGCTGCATAAAATCGTTTTGGGTTTGCCCGTTTTTAAACGGGAATAGGCAAGCGCCTCGTCCGCCGTCACGGGCGCAAGCGAAAAACGCAGGGAGTAAAAGCGTTCGGGGGTATACACTTTGAGTTTCCCGAACCGCTTTGCGGATAAAAGTTCTATAAAAAGACGGGTTTTTTGTTCGTCGCTCAAAAGGGCGAGGTGGAGCATAAGCTTTTCCTTTTGCGCCTCGTCCGATTTTTTTAAAAAGAAGCTCTTGCGCTTGCTTTTAAGCCACGCATAGGCGGCGCAGGCGGCGAGCGTTCCGCAGATTGCGCTAAGGAGTAGGGCAGGGAAAAGCGAAATCCCCGTGTAGCGAAAAAGCACGAGGGTGCATAAAAAGAGAGTAAAAAAGGCAAAAATGATATCGGATATAAAAGCGGATTTCTTCATATTTGGATTTTTGCCCGATTTTTCCTTTCGTATACTTGAAAAAAGAAAAAAAATGTAGTATAATGATGATATGATGAAGATAGGAATTTTCGGGGGGTCGTTCGACCCCGTGCACAAGGAGCATACGAATTTTGCGCGCGCCGCCATTGCGGAGCTGGGCTTGGATATGTTATTCGTTATGCCTGCGCATACGCCCCCTCATAAACCCGATCGGGTGCTTTCCTCTAATGAGAATCGCCTGCAAATGTGCAAAATCGCCTTTGGGAATATCCCTAAGGTGCAGGTAAGCGATTATGAAATTAATAAGGCAGAGACGAGCTATACCTATCTTACCTGTCAGCATTTTAGGGAGCTTTATCCCACGGCGGAAATTTACTTTTTAGTCGGTACGGATATGCTGCGGGATTTCCCCACCTGGAAAGAGCCCGAAACCATATTAAATCTTGTTCAGCTTGCCGTTTGCGGCCGCAACGAAAAAGAGGGTTGGTGGGAAGAAGAGCAAAAGGCTTTTTTTGAAAGATTTTCTAAAAACTTCGTGCGCGTGGATTACGAGGGAAAGGATATTTCTTCCACACTTATCCGCGTTTTGGCAGGGGCAGGTATGCGTTTAACCGAATTTGTGGACGAACGGGTAGAGGCGTATATCTACGAAAAGGGATTGTATAAAATCGAAAACGCGCCCTTGGCGCTTGCTTTGGAAACGGAAAAGCGAAAGGCGCACAGCGTTCGGGTGGCGGTGCTTGCCGCAAAGCGCGCGCTTCCCTTGCATATTTCCGAAAGAAAGGCGATTACGGCGGCGTTATTCCATGACTGCGGAAAGTATTTGGCGCTGGACGATCCTATCTTGCAAGGGTTTGTTTTGCCTGACGCTTGGGGGGAAGTTCCCCCGTCCGTGGTACACCAGTTTATCGGTGCTTACTTGACGGAAAAACGGTTTGGGATTTCCGATTGCGATATCGTAAACGCAGTGCGCTATCATACCAGCGGGCGAGAGGATATGAGCGAGCTGGAAAAGCTGATTTTCCTTGCCGATATGCTGGAAGAGGAACGCTCCTACGAGGGCGTGGACGAGTTGAGAACTCTCTTTTGGCAGGGGCAGGGGCTTGACGAGTGCTTGGAAAAGGCGCTGTTTGAAACGATTGTATTTTTGGAAAAGAAAAAAGCGGATATCTATCCGCTGACGAGAAAAGCATACGAATTTTACAAAAAAAGGAAGGAAAACTATGGCAGAAATCACGAGTAAAGAATTAGCGGTTGCGGTATGTAAGGCGCTGGCGGACAAGCGCGGCAAGGATATCGTGGCGTTGTACGTGCGCGAAAAGACGGACCTTTGCGATTATTTTATTATTGCAAGCGGCAGCAACGCGCCGCAAATCCGCGCTATGGGCGAACGGGTAGAAGAGTTGATTGAACGCGAATACGGACTTCAACCCTCCCGTACCGAAGGGGTACGCGACGGGCGTTGGGCGGTCGTGGACTACGGCGACGTCATCGTGCATATTTTCAACGACGAAACCCGTCTTTTCTATCATTTGGAACGCCTTTGGACGGACGGGGAGAATTTGAGAAAGTTTAACGAGGAAACGGGGGATTTTTAATCGCCTTTTCTAAATTGAATGGGTTTAGGCTCGCTGTAGGTGGGCTTGGCTTTGCGCGTTTTGCGCTCTACAATATAATAAATCGGCTCTTGCGGTTTTTCCGCAGGAGCTTTTTTCTCGGGCGGAGGGGGAGTTTTTTCGTCAGGCTTGCGTTTTTGGCTTTGGTATTCCCAACCCATTTGCGCAAGGCGCGCGATATGTACCCCTGCAAGGCAGAGGAGAAAAAGCAGTATGCACCAAAGTAAGCCTTTCACCGGCGTGGAAATGAAAAGATAAGCGTTCATAAGTACAGTATACAAAAAAATCCTTGTCACAAAAAGGCTAAAAATGGAATAACGGGGCGCCGTTTGTCGCATACTCAAAGCATGGAAACGCTGGAAAATAAAACCAATCAAACGCAACCTACCAAAGAGCCGCAAAACACGGGCATTCTTTTAACTAACCGTGATGCCGAGGAATACCGCGCCTATAAAAAGCAAAAAAAGATCGGGGAGATCACTTCGGCTTTTGCGCGCACCGAAACGCCCATTGACGGGAAGTCGAGCACCGAGAGAGTGTGCGAACACGCAATCCGCCTTCGCCAAGCGGCAATCAAGGTCGATCTTCGCAAGCTTGCGCAGCTAAAAGAGCGTTTTGCAAAAACCGCCGTTCGGCTGGACTGCGTAATCGGGAACGGGGAAACGGCGTTAAAGTTAAAGGCGCGCGAAATCCGTATGGCAAGACGCATGCACGCCAAAGAGGTGAGCGTGGAAGTGCCTGCCTCTCTCCTTTCCGCCTGCCGTTTTACCGAGATTAAACGGGAACTTAAAAAGTTAAAGCGCGCGGCAAGAAAGACGGCGTTTAAGGTTTGCATGGATAAAAATTATCCCCAAACCACCCTTTCGCAAGTTGCCCGTATCGCCTCTTCTATCGGGGCGAGTTATTTCTCCCTGCCCTATTTTGCAGGCTGCGAAAAGATGAGAATGGATCTTATGGGCGGCTGTAAATTAGAGGTCAGTGAAGTAGAGAATTTAGAGGATTTCAAGAAAATGATAGGGGCAGGTGTGGGACGAATTATCACAAGACATGCTTGGGAGCTGTATAACGAATGGATGAAAGAAACGGAAGAAGTCGTTGCTTTTACTCCTAAAACAGAAGAGGAAAAGCCCAAAGCTGAGCCAAAGCCCCTTCCCCCCGCTTTACCCTATAAGCAAAACCCCGAAACCAACTATCGTTGCCGATTAGAGGGAACACAGCTCAAATTTTATTAAGAGATATCCGCGCGCAGGCGCGGATATTTTCACGTGCGTGCGCATAGGATAAGGTATGAGAAAGAGTTGGATTGCCGTATGTACGGCGGTGGCAATGGTATTTACGATGGCGGTGGGGCTGTGTATGCAGGTGCTTTTGCGCCCCCAAGCCGTTTCCGCGTTTGCGAAAGAGAGTATGAAAATCGTTTTAGACGCTGGACACGGCGGAATAGACGGCGGCGTGGTTGGGAAAAAGACGGGGATCAAGGAAAGCGATATCAATTTACAAATCACCTACGCCTTGAAATCGGTGCTGGAAGATATGGGGTTTGAAGTGGTTTTGACCAGAAAAACGGGAGAGGGTTTATACGGTACGACGGCAAAAGGGTTTAAGAAAAGGGATATGCAAAAACGCAAGGAAATTATCCTTCAAGCCGACCCTGCCCTCGTCATTTCCATTCACCAAAACCTTTATCCTTCGCAAAATTCAAGGGGCGGGCAGGTCTTTTATCGCAAAGAGGACGGGGAGAGCCAAGCGCTCGCGCTTGCCTTGCAGGACTCGTTAAACGGCTTGTATCAAGAAGAAGGGGTAAAAAGCCGAAAAGCAAGCCAAGGGGAGTTTTTTATTTTAAATTGCCATACCTGCCCGTCCGTCATCGTCGAATGCGGTTTTTTATCCAACGCTGCGGATGAAAAACTGCTCACGCAGGAAAGGGGGCAAAAGCACATTGCCGAGAGCATTGCAAAGGGCGTTCTTGTATATTTTTCCAAGATCACTTCCTAAAAATCCGCATAATCACTTGAAATTTCTTTTTGCTTGTGCTATAATATAATGTACCATTATATTAAGCGGAGAGAAGTATGCTTACCGAAAGAGAAGTTTTGACGAATATGCAAGCGGCGCAATTAAATCCCGTCGCGCTGGCGTTCGTGGGGGATACGGTGTATTCCCTCTACGTTAGAGAACGGCTGGCGTTAAGCGGCTGCGGCAAGGTGTCCCAGCTGCAAAGGGTGGCGGCTCAAGTGGTGTCGGCGAAGGGTCAAAGCGAGTTTTTGGACAAGCTCCTGCCCCTTTTTACCGAAGAAGAGGCGGAAATTTTCCGTCGGGGCAAAAACGCGAAAAAGGCAACCAAGAGCAAGAGCGCAAGCTCCCTTGAATACAATCGTTCTACCGGTTTAGAGGCGGTGTTGGGGTATTTGTACCTCACGGGGCAAGAGGAGAGGATAAAAGCGCTTTTGGCGGTAAGTGACGTGGAAAGTTTTGCGATTAAGGAAGTGCAAACGGCGTTTAAGCCGGGTAGATTTTAAGAGGTAAGAGTGTGAAAACGGAAGGAAGAAACGCAGTCATTGAATTGCTTAAAACGGACAAAAATATCGATAAAATTTTGCTTGAAAAGGGGGCGCAGGGTTCCCTTGGTTTGATTTTTGCGCAGGCAAGAAAGAAGAATATCCGTATTCAATTCGTGGACAAGCAGGTGCTTGACAAGGAAAGCGAAACGCGCCGCCACCAAGGGGTAATCGCGTTTACCACCGATTACGAATACTACGATTTAGAGGAAATTATCCAAAACAAAAAGAGCGAAAAGGGCGGGTTCGTCGTCCTTTGCGACGGGATTGAAGACGTGCATAATCTTGGCAGTATTATCCGTGTTGCCGAGTGCGCGGGCGCGGACGGCGTGGTCATTTCCAAATCGGGCTGTGCGTCGGTGACGGAGAGCGTCATTCGCATTTCCGCAGGCGCGGCGGAGCATATGAAGGTCGCCAAGGTAGCCAACCTCAACCAAGCGGTGGAAACCTTGCAAAAACAAGGGTACTGGGTGTACGCGTTAGAGGCAGGCGGCGAGGATATTTACAAGGAGAATTTTTCGGGCAACGTGGCTTTAATCGTCGGCGGCGAGGATAGCGGCGTAAAGCGTTTGACGAAGGAAAAATGCGATAAGATTTTATCCATTCCCCTGCAAGGCAAGGTCAATTCCCTCAACGCATCGGTTGCGCTGGGGATTGCCGCTTACGAAGTGGTAAGAAACCGAATTTAATTAGGGCGAGAGGTAGTATGGACAAAACCAACGGGAAAAGAACGGACGAAACGCTGGTCGAGCTGGCGCAAAACGGGGATAAGCAGGCGACGGAAGAGCTGTTGACCCGTTATGCAGGGCTAGTTCGCGGCTGCGCGCGCGGTTTTTTCCTTGTCGGCGGAGAAACCGAGGATTTAATCCAAGAGGGTATGATCGGTTTGTACAGCGCGATCGGGGATTATAAAAAGGACGGTCAAAGCAGTTTTAAAAAATTCGCCGCCCTTTGCATTTCACGGCGTATTATCGATGCGGTCAAGTCCTCCGCCCGTAAAAAGAGCGCTCCGTTGAACTACTACGTGCCCTTTGAGGAAGGGTGGATTTCTTCCGAATTAAGCCCTGAAGACATGCTCATTTTAAGGGACGACAGAAGGGAGTTTAGACAAATGATGAGCAAGGTGTTATCCGACTTTGAGTTTAAGGTGACGACCATGTACATGGACGGGCTGACTTGCTTGGAGATTTGTTCGGCTACGGGAAAATCGGAAAAGAGCGTGGATAACGCGATTCAAAGAAGTAAAAGAAAATTACAAGAGGCATTAACGAAATAACCAAGGAGAAAACTATGGCATATCTTGCGCTGTACCGTATGTTCCGCTCCACGGGGCTTGACGAAGTCGTAAGACAGGAGCATATCGTCACCGTATTGAAAAACCAAATCCAAACGGGCAGAATAGGGCACGCGTATTTATTCTGCGGACCGCGCGGTACGGGTAAAACGAGTATCGCGAAAATTTTTGCGGCGGCAATCAATTGCGATTCCCCGAAAAACGGTTCGCCGTGCGGCAAGTGCGCGCGTTGCGTTGCGCTCAAAGACCCCTCGAATTTGGATATCACCGAAATTGACGCGGCGTCGAACAACGGCGTGGACGAAATGCGTGATTTGAGGGAAAAGGTGCAATATCCCCCCGTGGCTGGGAAATACAAAGTGTTCATTATCGACGAAGTGCATATGCTTTCGCCGGGGGCGTTCAACGCGCTTTTAAAAACGCTGGAAGAACCGCCTACGCACGCGGTATTCATTCTCGCAACGACGGAATCCCAAAAAATTCCGGCAACTATTCTTTCCCGTTGCATGCGCTTTGATTTCAAGCTCATTCCCCAAAGCGATTTGGAGAACCGTTTAAAATTCGTCTTTGACAGTATCGGCAAAACCTACGACGACGAGGCGATTTCCGCTATCGCGCGCGCAGGCGCAGGGAGCGTACGCGATATGCTTTCCGTTGCGGATACTTGCGCATCGTACACAAGCGGAAAACTCACCTACGCCGACGTGACGGCGGTGCTGGGCAATACCGACTTTTCGGCGGTGGCAGAGCTTTGCAAAGGCATTTTAGAAGGGAACGCAGGGCTTGCGTTCGAGCGTACGGAAGCTTTCCTTGCCGCAGGCAAGAGCGTAGGCATGCTTTTAAAGGACGTTATGAATTTCTTAAACGCCCTTGCGGTGGCAAAGACTTGTCGGGACGGGAAAGCCATTCTTGCATTCCCCGACGATATGTACGCGAAAGTGCTTGCGGTTGCGAAAAATACCGATGGACACCGTTTGCTCCGCGTGACGGAAATTTTCGCCGAAGTGGAAACGGATTTGAAGTATTCCGCGGCGCCCCGTATTCTTTTTGAAACGGCGGTGTTGAAGAGCAGTATGCCTCAAGCGGACTACGATATCGAGGCGCTTATTGCACGCGTAGCGGAGCTTGAAAAACGCATTGCCGAAGGGAACTTCCCTCAAAATGCAGGGGGCAGGGTTGAGGTGAGCGCGCCTGCGCCCACACCCGTACCTGTCGCCGCGCCCGTGCAAGAGCCGAAAGAGGAAGAGGACGAAACCAAGGGCTTGATTGCGCCCCCCGACGAGGATCAAACGGGCGGAAACGCGTATTTCGACGGCTTTAATAAGCCGCAGGAACCGCCCCAAACCGCTGCTCCCCGTCCGGTGAAAACGGTGAATAGAGGAGATAGCAAGGCAACCTTTGGTGGGTTCTTGCGCAGTATCCGTAAGGTGGCGAAAAACGGGGTGCTTTTGACCCTTTGTATGGATTTGGACGGCGTGTATGAAGACGGCGTGTTTACGCTGTATACCACGAGCGATACCATTTACCGTTCGTTAACCAAGCCCGAACACACCGCGCTAATCGCGCAGGCATTTGAGGAAATCGGCGTTGGCGAGGGAGAGTTTGCAATACGGCTCAAAGGCAAGCCCTCGGACGATTTTCAAAAGCGTGTAAATGAAATTAAGACGACCTTCGAGGGCGTTAAAATTGAAATCAAGTAATAACGATGGAGGAAATAGATTATGGCAGGCTTTAAAGCAGGAAACAACAACATGCAAAACTTAATGCGCCAAGCGCAAAAGATGCAAGAGGAAATGGAGAAAACCGCAGAACTGTTGGACGATTGGGAAATCGTCGGTACGGCGGCAAGCGAGGCGGTTGTCGTTTATATGAACGCTAAAAAGATTATCAACGGTATCGAGCTGGATGAAAGCGTAGTAGATCCCACCGACGTGGAAATGCTTGAAGATTTGATCATGGCGGCAATCAACGACGGCTATGCAAAAGCGGACAAGGTTTACGAGGAAAAAATGGGTAAGTACGGCGACATGGGTTCGCTTGGGGGCATGATTTAATCTATGGAAATTTTTATCGAACCCATAGGTCGGCTCGTGAACGAGTTCTCCAAACTTCCCGGAGTCGGCAAAAAGACGGCGCAAAGATACGCTTATAAAATTATCGATATGCCCGAAAATGAGGCGCGCGCGTTCGTGGATGCAATTTTAGGTGTAAAGCGCAGGGTCAAATATTGCAAAATTTGCGGAAACTTCACCGAAGAAGAAACCTGCTCTCTTTGCAAAACCCGCGATAAGAGCGTAATTTGCGTAGTCAAAGAACCCAAGGACGTGGCAGCGATTGAGAAGTTGCACGAGTTCAAGGGCGTATACCACGTATTGCACGGCGTTATAGATCCTCTTTCGGGAATCGGGCCTAACGATATCCGTATCCGTGAGCTTTTATCGCGCCTTCACGAAGGCGAGGTGAAAGAGGTGATCGTTGCTACCAACCCCGACGTATCGGGGGATGCTACGGCAATGTATATCGCTAAACTCATTAAACCCTTGGAGATCCCCGTCACCCGTTTGGCGCACGGGATTCCTATCGGCTCGGAAATCGAATACACGGACGATGTGACGCTTGCACGTGCGTTCGTAGAACGCACGAAATTGTAAAGCGTGTATATGCGTCGCATTTCTTCGTCGTGGTCCGTGCCCATTTGGTCGTGTACGCATTAGTACACTCCCTGCATGGGGACTCCCACTCCTTGAACTGCTTGCATCTACCCACTTTACGGCTGCGTACTGTATCGAAAATAATAACAAGGAAACACTATCATGAAAATCTCTGTACTTGGTTGCGGGCGTTGGGGCTCGTTTATCGCATGGTATTTATGTAATCACGGCCACGAGGTATATTCTTGGGGGCCCGAGGACGATTATTCCTATCAAGTCCTCAAAGAAACGGGCAAAAACGAATACGTCGAACTGGACAGCCGTATCCGCCTTACCTGCGATTTGCAAGAGGCGGTAGAGCACGCCGAAACGATTATCATTTCCATTTCTTCGCAGGGATTGCGCGGCTTTATCAAGCGTATCACTGCTTACGACGTCAAGGATAAAAATTTCGTGCTTTGCATGAAAGGAATTGAAGTTTCTACGGGCTGTCGCCTTTCCGAAGTGTTGACCCAAAACGGTATCTCTCCCCAAAACGTTGCGGTATGGGTAGGACCCGGGCATATTCAAGCCTTTACGCAGGGGATTCCCAACTGCATGGTGATCGACTCTCAAAACGAGGCGTTGAAAACCCGTCTTGTGGACGAGTTTAAGAGTGATTTAATCCGCTTTTACTACGGCGAAGATTTAATCGGTACGGAGCTTGGCGCGGCGGCGAACAACGTCATGGGGATCGTGGCAGGTATCCTCGATGGTTGCGGCTACGAGGCGTTGAAAGGTTCGCTCATGACGCGCGGCGCGCGTGAGGTTGCGCGTTTGATTAAAGCCATGGGCGGGAACGAATTGTCCGCTTACGGGCTTTCCCACCTTGGCGATTATGAGGCGACTTTGTTTAGTCCTTTCTCCCATAACCGTAAATACGGGGAAATGCTTGCAAAGGGTGAAAAATTTGATAAGCTTGCCGAGGGAGTTCCCACGGCAGCGGCAATGAAGGCGCTTGGGGATAAATACGGCGTGGACTTACCCTTGACGAACGCGGTATATGAGCTTTGCTACGGCGAAAGCCAAGAACCTTACCGCGTGCGGTGTGAAAAAATGCTTGCGAATATGTTTGCGCGAGATACCAAATCGGAGTTTTACAGCTAATATGCGCAGCCCTCGGTGAAAAAACCGAGGGCGTTTTTTTTGTATAAAAATTCGTTCGTTTGCCAAACTAATCGCATGAGAAGAGTGCGTGAGATAGAGAACAACGGTAAAACAAGGGACGAGAGAGAAAGCTACTTTTCCTATGAATACGGGGGGCAGGTACGAAATGACAGGCAAAAATAGAGAGAATTATAACAAGAATTATATTGCATACGTCAATTCCTTCGATCCACCCACCCAGCATTTTAAAAACTGCTTTCGGGCGTTTTTGGTCGGGGGCTTGATTTGCTGTATCGGGCAGGCCTTAAGAGAGGTGTTTGAAAAGGTGCTTTATTTAAATGGGGACGAGCTTGCCGCCGCGGTGAGTATCGTGCTTATCTTTTTAGGCACTCTTTTAACGGGGTTTGGGGTGTACGATAGAATCGGCCGATATGCAGGCGCTGGCTCTATCGTGCCGATTACGGGCTTTGCCAACAGCGTTGCCTCTCCTGCAATGGAATTTAAAACGGAAGGGCTGGTGTACGGCTTGGCTGCGAAAATGTTTATCGTGGCAGGGCCGATTATCGTCTACGGTGTTTTGGCTGGTACGTTGGTCGGGTTAATTTATTTATTTTTATAACTACTTGACAGACGGGTGGAAAGTTGATACAATATGATAGAGGATATCATATGACAAATCGCAATACGCCCATACAAACGATTATTTTTCCAGACGAAAACTTTAAGCTTGTGTTAGGAAGGACTTCCGACGCAGTAGATAAAGCCTACCATGAAGAGGTGGAAATTAAATATTACACGGAAGGAAGTTCTTCGCTTTTGATTAACGGCAACGTGATTTTGGCGAAAGAGGGCGATATCACCTTCGTCAATCCTTATGAAATTCATTCTAATATTTCTTTGGGTGAAGATAAAAAAGGTGGGTATCGCTCTTTAATTATAGGACTGGACTTTTTTGCTCCGTTTAACGGTCAGCATTTAAACCTTAGAAAGTTATTCATTAGCGATGGCGTTAAGGTAAATAACCACGTGCAAGGCAATCGGCGATTGCAATCTGTTTTTTTGAGGATTATCGAGGAATTGCAGGAGAAGAAGGCGCACTACCGCCTTGTGGTGCGCGGACTGGTAGAAGAGTTGTTTATTTTGCTTTTGCGCAGCGAATTGCAAGAAGAAAAAGGCGAAGTGAAAACGGAAGAAACCAAACAGATCGCCATAATCATGCCTGCCCTCTCTAAAATTTACACTGACTATAACAGTGTGATTACCATAGAGGAGTTAGCGGCTCTTTGCAATGTAAGCAAATATCATTTTTGCAGAATCTTCAAGCAAGCCATGGGAAAGACTGCGGTGCAGTATCTCGTGCAATATCGTATTGATTTGGCGGAAATGCTGCTCAAAACAACAGATAAAAGCATTATGGAAATTGCTTGGCAATGCGGTTTCTTTGATGAGAGTTATTTTTATAGGTGCTATAAAAAGCTAAAAGGCGTTTCGCCCAGCCTTACTCGAAAATAGCGTGTACCAAATCTTCCGCGAAAGTGCGGAAGATTTTATTTTTAGCAATATTGTCCAGTAAATCAGCAAGCCCGTCTATTTTCTTTTTTGTCCCAGTTTGTTAAAATAGTAGCATGAGGCGACAGGAGGTCTTATTATGGAGAAATTAGCGTTGTTAGGCGGTGTACCCGTATTTAGTGAGAAAGCCCCCGAGGAATTGTTTAGATGGCCGATCATTACGAAGGAAGACGAGGATGCGGCATTAGACGTAATTCGGAATAATAAATTTTCCGCCACGGATATTACGACGAAATTCCAAGAGGAGTTTGCGGCGTATCAAGGTACGAAATATGCGTTGGCGTTTACCAACGGTACCATGTCTTTGACGGCGGCAATGTTTGCAATCGGTTTAGGGAAAGGGGACGAAATAATTTGCACGACAAAAACGTACTGGGCGACCATAGTCCCGGCGGTTGCGTTTGGCGCGAAACCCGTCTTTTGCAACATTGACGATATGATGAGCATGGATCTTGAAGATATGGAGCGTTGCATTACGCCGCGCACAAAAGCGATTATGGTCGTGCATTATTTCGGCTATCCTTGCGACATGGATAAAATTATGGCGATTGCGGATAAATATAACTTATACGTAATCGAGGACGTATCACACGCGCAGGGCGGTTTATATAAAGGTAAAAAGCTGGGTTCGTTTGGACACGTATCCGCAATGTCTATGATGAGTGGCAAAGCGTTTGCGGCAGGGGAAATGGGTATGCTTGTCACCAACGAGCGTAGATTTTACGAGCGTGCGATTGCTTTCGGCCATTACGAGCGCAACAATGCAAACTTTATAAAAGAATCGGAGGATTTGAAACCGTACATGCATATTGCGCTTGGCGGGCAAAAAGGCAGAGTCAATCAGGTTTGCGCCGCTATCGGCCGTGTACAGCTTAAATATTTTGACGAGCGCTGCGCGGAGATTAGAAGGGCGATGAACTACTTTTGGGATTTGCTGGACGGCTTGCCCGGGATTCGAGGGGTGCGTGTAGATGAGTCAACGGGATCGCATATGGGTGGGTTCTATTGTCCCCACGGCGTATATTTCCCCGAGGAGTTGGGCGGCTTATCCTTGCATCGTTTTTGCGAGGCGGTGACGGCGGAAACAGGCGGTGTGTTTATTTCTTGGGAGGGCGCGAACTTCTGCTTACATACCCATAATTATTTTAAGAGCTTTGATTATTTCCACGAGGGAGAAAACGTGGGCGCGGCGTTTGACGCCGAACGGTTAAAGCCGTCCGAGAAAAAGTACTGTTTTTCCGTGCCTTGGTTTAAACGTCTGGATAAGGCATGGATTGAAAAGTATGCGGCGGCGTTTAGAAAGGTGGTTGAAAACCATACACAGCTGCTTTCGGGGGATACGGACAGCAAGCAAGGGGGCAGATGGCACGGCGTAGAAAACGAGGAAACGCAGCAAAAGTAATGGATTGAGGGTTAAACTATGTATAATTTCGGTATTGTAGGTTGCGGCGTAGCCGCAAATATTCATGCGTCGGCGCTTGCGCATATTCCAAATGCTTGCCTTTTAGGGGTGGCAGATAACTCGTTTGCGGTTGCGGAAAGTTTTGTAAAAACACATGGCGGTAAGGCATATAAGAATTACGAGGAGATGCTAAAAGATAGTGATTTGGACGCGGTATGTATCTGTACGCCGAGCGGTTTTCATGCGGAAAACGCGATACAAGCCTTGCAAAGCGGTAAGCATGTCGTTTTAGAAAAGCCGATGGCACTCACCGTTGAAGAAACGGACGAGATTATCCGTGTTTGCGAGCAAACGGGGAAGTATTTAACCGTGATTTCTCAACTTCGTTTTTCTGAAGATATTTTACAAGTGAAAAACTGGGTAAAAGAGGGTGTGTTTGGGAAAATTGTACTTTGCGACTTATACATGAAATACTGGCGTAGTAAGGGATACTACGAAGGCACGTGGAAAGGGACGAAAAAATTTGACGGCGGCGGCGCGTTATTAAACCAAGGGATCCACGGAGTGGATTTGCTGGAATATATCGTAGGCCCCGTGCGCAATCTGCAAAGCAAGATAAAGACCCTCGTACACGATATAGAGGTAGAGGATACGGCGGTTGCGCTTTTGGAATTTGAAAACGGAGCTTTGGGGGTAATAGAGGCCTCTACCTGCACATATCCTGGTTTCGAAAGGAAATTAAAAATTCACGGGGATAACGGATACGTGATTTTGCAGGAAAACCAAATTGTAGAATATAGAATAGGTGCTAAGCACGTACGCTTTGATAAGGCTGCCGAAATTTGTACGGTGAGCGATCCTACGGCTTTGCCCTACGATAAGCATAAATTGCAAATCCAAAATTTGATTGCCGCGATTGAGGGGCGGGAGGAGTTGCTCATTGATTGCTATGAAGGAAGAAAGGCAGTTAAACTGATCAATGAAATTTATAAGAACGGAGCTTGACAGCTACGAAGAAAGTTGCTATAATAAGCAAAAAGGAGTAGGACGATGGAACAGATTAAAAAAATAGACATACACGCGCATGCAACGCCTTTTCCGCAGTATGCTCCGCCTATTCAAACGGGAAAGCCTCTTGTAAGCGCAGAGGATGTCATTCGCTATTATGACGAACTCAATATTGAAAAGGGGGTGCTGTTGCCGCTCGTTTCTGCGGAATATCAATACGAGCAGGTGACCAGCAGTGATTGTAAATATACTTCGGATAGGTATCCTGAACGCTTTTTATGGTTTTGCGGTATCGACCCTCGCGGAACGGGGCATTCGCCTAAGGCGGACCATTCTATTGTGCTTAACCATTATAAGCAGTTAGGTGCAAAGGGGGTTGGCGAATTGACGGCGCAATTATATGCGGACGATCCGTTAATGGATAATCTGTTTTACCATTGCGCAGAATGCGATATGCCCGTTACCATACATATTGCGCCGAGTGTAGGGGAGAACTACGGTATCGTGGACGAGTTAGGGCTGCCTCGCTTGGAAAAAATGCTCAAAAAACATAAAAAATTGAAAATTTTAGGGCATTCACAGCTGTTTTGGGCAGAGATTTCCGCGGACGTCACCGAGGAAAGCCGAAACGGCTATCCTACGGGCAAAGTCACCGAGGGTCGGATTGCAAAATTGCTTCGTGAGTATGAGAATTTATACTGCGACTTGTCGGCGGGTAGCGGCATGAACGCCATGATGCGTGACCCCGAATATGCGGCGCGCTTTATGGAAGAGTTTTCCGACAGTATTTTGTACGGCTGCGATTTATGTAATGTAGGACAACGCCACCCCTACCGCTTTGAGGAGTTCTTGAATACCATGCGAAAAGACGGTATGATTAGCGAGGAAACCTATTATAAATTTGTACGGGGAAATGCGATTAAGCTGTTGAAATTATAAAGAAAAAAGCGAGGCGAGCCTCGCTTTTTTTGTATACTTTTTTTGGGAGTGAAACATACTGCTTTTATTAAAAGCATGGGGGCAGGTATGCAAACAATCCTATTCAAGAATAAACCGAAAATCCTTTCCACGGGTACGATTGCAGGACCTAAAGAGTGCGAAGGCGTAATCGGGAAGTTTGTCGATAAGACTTTGACGGACGATATGTTCGGGGAGAGTACTTACGAAAAGGCAGAGTGTAAAATGCTCTCCTACGCCATTACCAAAGCGATTGAAAACGGGCGCATGAACGAAAAGGACGTGGATATGCTCATTTCGGGGGATTTGCTCAATCAAATCATTTCGGCGTCCTTTGCCGCGCGCGATTTTGATTTCCCCTTTTTGGGGGTGTACGGTGCCTGTTCGACCTTGGCGGAGAGCTTTGCGATCGCCGCATCCTTCGTGAACGCAGGCTACTATCGAAACATTGTGGCGGCGACGGGCAGTCATTTCTCTTCGGCGGAGCGCCAGTACCGCTATCCTTTGGAACTGGGGAATACCCGTCCTCCGCAATCGCAATGGACGGTGACGGGTGCAGGGGCGGCGGTGATTGCAAGCGAGGCGAAGGAAAAAGCGCCCTCCATCACCTGCGCTACTTTTGGAAAGGTGGTGGATTTTGGGATTACGGACGTTAATAACATGGGCGCGGCGATGGCGCCTGCGGCGGCGGATACTATACTAAACCACCTACGCGATACGGGCAGGAGCGCTGGGGATTACGATTTGATTATTACAGGGGACTTGGGTGCTTTGGGCAGCCGTATCGTTAAAGATCTAACGTGGGAAAAGGGAGTGGATATCGCGGGCAATCACGTCGATTGCGGCGAGATTGTTTATAACGTGATCGAGGACGAATTTCAGGGGGGCAGCGGCGCCGGTTGCAGTGCGGTCGTGTTTAACTCCTATATTTATGAAAAGCTCAAAAAAGGGAAATTGAACAAAGTCTTGCTCGCGGCGACGGGTGCGTTGCTTTCCACCGTTTCCAGCGGTCAGGGGGAGAGTATACCTTGTATTTGTCACGCCGTAGCCATTGAGAATGTTTAAAAGCGCGGATATATGTTATATCAACTGCTTGTATCTTCGTGCTTTTCGTTTTGCAATTATCGTTTTTAAGGAGTACTCATGTTTGAACCGTATTTAGAAATTTTATGGGGCTTTGTAAAAGCCTTTGTGATAGGCGGCGGAATTTGTATGCTGGCGCAAATCGTAATCAATTTCACCGACCTAACGGCAGGGAAAATTCTCGTGCTTTTTATGCTCTTTGGCGTAGCCTTGCAGGGATTAGGGCTATACCAGTACCTTGTTGAGTTTGCAGGCGCAGGGGCTACCGTGCCGATTTCGGGGTTTGGATACTTGCTTGCAAACGGTGCGATTAAGGGGGCGGAAAAGGGCTTTTTCGGGGCGTTTACGGGGGCGTTAAGCTCGGCAAGCGCAGGGATATCCGCCGCCGTTATTTTCTCCTTTTTAATGGCGATGATTTTTAAATCTAAAAGCAAAAGAAATTAAAAATAAGATCCGAAGTCTATCCGCCGATTATATCTTGGGATTGATAGACGATAAAACCGAAGGTTGTGCAACCCTCGGTTTTTTATGGGGATAAATTCGGTTTATTGCCAAAAATGTCCGATTGCAGGTAGGCATCGGGGACGGTGCCTACAATTACCGATTCACCTACTAAAATTTCCGTTGGTACGGCAAAATTTTCCGTGCGCGAGGGCATAACAATGCTGATATCCGCAATCACGTTTAAGTAGATGGTGTGCTTGGTTTGGTTGATGCCTACGCTTTCAAAGGTGGAAGTAAAATCACAAGAAACGCTGCTAACGGGAATAATACGGAAGTTGATGCTCGGCCCCAACCCTGCAAACGCCTCTATGCCCGTAAGCGCGCCTAATGGTATGGGGATACCGTTTAAGCTTAAATTTTTTAGGTTGGATTGAGAAATGGACGCCGTATCCCGGGCAATCTTATTGATTTTGAGTGGATTTGCCGCCACAGAAACGATATCCCCGTTTTGGTTGCGCTCGATTTTGACCAAGTCCTCGTATCGGATTTCGTCGGAGAGGGTATAATACACCGCGTCGTTGACGGCGACGGTGGTGCTGGCGCGCATGGTTGCCTCGCTAATGGAAAACAGCACGCGCGTGACGTTGCGTTGGAAATAGATAAATCCTGCCGCAAACAGTCCAAGCAAAGCAAGCAGGACGCATAAGAGTTTTCGGCCTTTACCCTTTTTGCGTTCTCTTTTAGGGCGTTTGGGGGCAGGGGGCAGGTCGTATTCCTTAAAACGGTTCATATGCCCAAGACCTTGAAAATTTCTCGTAAAATGACTTCATTGCCTCGATTAAAATCGGTATGCGCAAGCCGCGCTTTCAAGTTCTCGTCCTGCATGAGTGTGTCTACGGCGGCAGGTAAAGCGGACAGCTCGTTTTGTTTTAACATATGGCAAAGCCCCTTGAACATGAAATACTCGGCGTTTTCCGTTTGGTCGCCGCGCGTCTGTCCTTCTAACGGAACGAACAGCGCAGGCTTTTTAAGCGCTAAAATTTCAAATACCGTACCTGCGCCTGAACGCGATACCACACCGTCCGCGCAGGCGTACGCCATACCCATGTCTTCGATAAATTCAAATTGCAAGTACCGCTTATTCTTGCTTTCGACCAAGTTGCCTTTGCCGCAAGCGTGTAAAATCACGTACTTTTTCGTTAGCGTTTGCAAGTGGCTCCGCACCGCCTCGTTGATGGCTTTGCTGCCGCTGCCGCCACCGAAAATAAGCAAAACTTTTTCTTTCAAGGGGATACCGAATTTTTTTCTTGCCTCGTTGCGCGCAGGGTGAAATACGGCGGGGCGAATGGGCGCGCCGCTATATTGACCGTTTTTGAACTTTTCCGCCGTTTCGGGGAAGGAAGTGAACAGGGTTTCGCATTTTTTCGCGCACAAGCGGTTGGCGAGCCCTGCGGATAAGTCGCTTTCGTGCGCAAGGCAGGGAATCCCCAGTTTATGGGCGGCGAAAACGACGGGCAGCGCCACGTAGCCGCCCTTTGAGAAGACAAGATCAGGTTTTAGCTTTTTTAAGCCGTCAAGAGCTTGTTTTTTCGCCCTTGCAAAATCGCTGGGAATGCGCAGGTTGCGCGCTAAGCCCTTTACTCCGCCGCCGCGGATTAGTTTTGGACATGCTATCGTGTAATAGGGGCAATCGTAGTCTTTAAGCAGGCGTTTTTCAATCCCGTCCGTACCCATATAGCAAACTTTGGCGAGTTTTTTGTTAAAAATCTCTTCCATGAGGGCGATGTTCGGGATCACGTGTCCTGCGCTCCCTCCGCCCGTAAAAAGAATGGTTTTCATGCTATTATTATAGGCGTGAAAAGGGGGGAATATGCTCAAAAAAAATCTCGCCGCTAGGCGAGATATACATGTAAGAGTTCCTGTGCAAGCGTGCGTAAGCGTTTGCGCAAAGAATCGGGGAAGAGTACTTCCACGCCGCTGCCGAAGGTTAAAAGGCTGCCAAGCGCCGTTTCCTCGTCGGGGAAAGAGAGGTCGGCAAGGTATTCGCCCTCTTTTTCTCTAAGCGTTTCTATCCCCAGCATATCCTGCGCTTTCGTAAGGGCGGTTTTGGGGATTTTTAAGCGGACGAACACGGGGTTTTCCACGGTCGGACTATCCAAGAGAGAAGAGGGGGGGATGGGGCGTTTTGCGAAACGTTCGTTGGTTCTCACAAGGGTGAAAATTCTACCCAAGGGCAGGAAGATAAAATCCCTGTTTTTATAGCTAAACGCGTATACGTACCCCACGTTTTCCCGAAAAACGATAGCGTGAGGCTCGATTCGGTCTTGAGTTTTTTCTTGGTTTTCGTGCAGGTATTCCACCTTTGTCACCATTCGGTCTCGGATACATTCTTCCAGCACTCTTGCTTTTTCTTTCATACCGCGCGTTAGCTCGTTGAGCACGAAAATATCCTGCGCCGAGCCTACGCAGGCAGGCGTACGCGTTTCCGTTTTCATTTGCGCCGTAATCTTGCGTTTGACGGCTAAAAATTCTTCGTTCAAGCTATCGCCGTAGGCTTGGGAAAGGGCGGTGATAACCGTTTCAAATTCCGCTTTGGAGAGAAAGCCCGAGGGCAGTTTATACGTTTCGGAAAGAGATACGCCGCCGCCCCTGCCGCGCTTGACTTGCACGGGCAAAGCGGCAGAGAGAATTTCCACGTACCGATACACGGTGCGCGGTGAGATTTCATATTTTTCCGATAGATACCCTGCCGTTAGGGTTCTATGTTCCAAAAGGTCGGATAAAATGCAAAGTAAAATGGTATATTTCATAACTTTTTTAGTATAACATATATGATAGGGCTTGTCAAGTCGGAAAATCCGCAAAACGCAGGGCAAAACGCTTGACTTTTTTGCAAAAAAGCATTACATTATATAGGATAGCAATATTTAGGAGCAAGATTATGGCAGTTAACGTAATGGATACTCTCCGCGCGCGCGGATTCGTCAAGCAAACGGTGTTTGAGGACGAATTGTACGAAAAGCTTGGCAAGGAGAGCGTACCTTTCTATATCGGTTTCGACCCCACGGCGGATTCCCTGCACGTAGGGCATTTCATGCAGCTTATCGCAATGCACCACATGCAAAAGGCTGGGCACAAGCCCATTATCCTGATCGGCGGCGGTACGGCAATGGTCGGCGACCCTTCGGGCAGAACGGATATGCGTTCCATGATGACCAAGGAAACCATTCGCCACAACGTAGAGTGCTTTAAAAAGCAAATGTCCAAATTTATTAGTTTCGAGGGTAAAAACGCCGCGATTATCGTAGACAACGGCGACTGGCTTTTGAATTTGAACTATATTGATTTCTTGCGTGAGATCGGCGCGCATTTCTCGGTAAACCGTATGCTTTCCGCGGAATGCTTTAAACAGCGCTTGGAAAGAGGCTTATCCTTCCTTGAATTCAACTACATGCTCATGCAGGCGTACGACTTCCTCGTATTGCATAGAGAATACGGCTGCTCGTTGGAACTTGGCGGCGACGATCAATGGAGTAATATTTTGGCTGGTGCAAACCTCATTCGCGTGAAAGAGCAAAAGCCTGCCTTTGCCATGACCTTTACCCTTTTGACGACTTCGGACGGCAAGAAAATGGGCAAGACGGCAAAGGGCGCGGTATGGTTGGACGAGAACAAGACGACTCCTTACGAGTTTTATCAATATTGGCGTAATATCAACGACGAGGACGTGGAGAAGTGCATGAAACTGCTTACCTTCCTGCCCTTGGAAGAGATTGAGGCGCTTTGCGCGCACAAGGACGAGCGTATCAACCACGCGAAGGAAGTGCTTGCGTACGAGCTTACGAAAGAAGTGCACGGCGAAGAAAAAGCAAAGCTTGCCGACAGCCAAGCTAAGGCGGCGTTCGGCGGTGCGGATGCGGAGCTTTTGAAAAAAGAAGTGGAAGGGGTTGCTAC
>JAFVTA010000022.1 GCA_017503525.1 Clostridia bacterium
GCTCGTAACCGAAACCGTATACGCTAACGATCCGGAAGCGGCGGTAGTTGAAGAAAAGAAATGGGTAGTAAACTGCCATAGATGCGGTGCGGCTCTTCACGTTCAGGCTAACAACAGCGTGTATATGTGTCCCGTTTGCAACAATCTTTTCCGCGTTCGTAAGGGCGAAAAGCTTGTTAAAGATATTTCTCGCGTGACGGTTTCTGAAGCATACGTAAACGT
Source organism: Clostridia bacterium (assembly GCA_017503525.1). Classification (GTDB taxonomy): domain Bacteria; phylum Bacillota; class Clostridia; order Christensenellales; family Borkfalkiaceae; genus Scatosoma. The sequence continues at coordinate 223 of JAFVTA010000022.1, forward strand.
AAACAAAGGCGCAAACGAATAATTCTTAGCGCGAAAAGATGAAAAAAATAGCGTGCACGGTTTTCGTGCGCGCTGACTTTTTTGAGAAAGAATAAACGCGCTGCGGTTTTCCGCAGCGCGTTGAATTTTATGTGTTAAAGCAGGCTTGCCGCATCCTTATCGCAAATAATCGTCACGAAAGGATGAAGCTGTAAAACGGAAGCAGGCAAAGCGGTGGTGATTTCACCTTTTACCATGCCGCGTACCGCCTCGGCTTTGTTCTTGCCCGAAACGACCATGAGAATGGACTTCGCGTTCATGATATTTTTAATACCCATGGACAGCGCTTGACGGGGAACTTCATCGATGGAACTAAACAAACGGGAGTTGTCTTTGATGGTGTTTTCAGTCAAATCAACGAGATGAGTGACGGAATCGAGGGGGGTACCGGGTTCATTGAAACCGATATGCCCGTTCGAGCCTAACCCAAGCACTTGCACGTCCTGTTTTTTCGTTTCCAAAAGCGTGTTGTATCTATCGCATTCCGCGTTCGTGTCGGGCGCGCTGCCGCAGGGCAGGTTGGTGTTTTTCAAATCGATGTCGATATGATCGAAAAGGTTGCTGCGCATAAAGTACGCGTAGCTTTGGTCGTGGTCGGCGGTCAAACCAACGTATTCGTCCAAGTTAACGGTGGATACGTTTTTATAGGAAGTACCGTTTTCCTTGCAATCTTTCGCCATGTATTGATACATACCGATAGGGCTGGAGCCTGTCGCAAGTCCTAAAACGGCGTTTGGATTGCTTTTAACCAAATCGATCATGATTTCGGCTGCCTTTTTGCTCATTTCATCGTAATTTTCAGTGATGATAACTTTCATTTGCCATACCTCGCAAAAAATATTATTGACAATATATATTATAGTCCAAAAACAAACTTGGGTCAAGCGTTTACAAAAAAAATCCCAAAAGATTTTTTATTTTACGGCAAAAAGCTTTGACAAGCCATAAAAAATGTGGTATAGTAATATAGCTTTAAGCGACAATTGATATTGAGCCATGCAGAAGTACCCAAGAGGCTCAAGGGGCTCCCCTGCTAAGGGAGTAGTATGGGAAAACCGTAGCACGAGTTCGAATCTCGTCTTCTGCGCCAAAAGGACACCTTTGGGTGTCCTTTTTTGGCGCAGAAGAGGAGTAAGAGGCTTTGTGAATTATCACGAGTTCGCGCGAGGAGCGAGCAAAATGGCGTTTTGAAAATAGGGCGAGGGATGTCGAGCGACGACGCTACGAGCGTAAGCGAGTAATCTCGTCTTGCGGTGCCTTTGGGTGTCCTTTTTTGGCGCAGAAGACGAGTAAGAGGCTTTGTGAATTATCCTTGACTTTTTATCATGATTATGCTACAATGTTAAAAAAAGGAGATATGATTATGGCAGTTTTTCCGCCTATTCCCATGATTAGAAAAAATGCAATCGTTAGAAAGCTAAAAAAGTACGGCGCGGTATCCCCCGAAACGGCGAAAACGCTTGCGGAAATCGGGCTTGTAAACCCTAATGGGTTCAAACGTATTACGCAAAAGCTTATACAAAAGGGAGTCATTTGTCAAGCTGATGACGGAAAATATTTCAAGGAAGTATAAACGTGTTATTTTTTCAAGCTATAGGTAAATTTTTATTAGGTCTTCTTTTGGTGGGCGCGCTCATATTCCTGCCTGCAGGGACTTTGAACTTTTTTAACGGCTGGCTGCTTATGGGGATTTTATTTATTCCCATGTTCCTTGCAGGGCTGGTTATGTTTTTCAAAAAGCCGGAACTTTTAAAAAGCCGTTTAGATGCAAAGGAAAAACAAAAAGAGCAAAGTCTTGTGGTGAAGTTAAGCGGACTGATGTTTATTGCAGGCTTTATCCTTGCGGGATTGGGTTTCCGTTTGGGCTGGTATATTCTGCCCAAATGGGCGAGTATTGCCGCAAGTATTGCTTTTTTGCTTGCCTACGTATTCTACGCGGAAGTATTAAAGGAAAACGCGTATTTAAGCCGTACCGTTCAGGTGCAGGAAAATCAAACGGTGGTGGATACGGGGCTGTACGCAATCGTGCGCCATCCTATGTATGCGGCGACATTGCTTTTGTTTTTATCCATGCCAATTGTGCTGGGGTCGGTGTATTCGTTTATCGTCTTTCTTGCTTATCCCTTTATTATCGCCAAGCGCATTAAAAACGAAGAGGAATTATTGGAAAAAGAACTTGACGGGTATGCCGAATATAAGAAAAAGGTCAAATACCGCTTAATTCCGTTTATTTGGTGAGAAGTTTGGCGGATTTTCGGGGTAAGGCAAGGGCAGGTACGCGTTGAAAGCTTCCATGACAAAGCGTACGAGCATAAGAATTTTAAAAAAATTTCTTAAACCTGCCTTATATCCTTGTTTTATATCCAGAAATGTGTTATAATACCCTATATAGAGATTGCGAGAGGAAGAGTTATGAATATTTGGCACGATATTGCCTCGAATAGAATTACGGCAAAGAGTTTTGAAGTCTTTATTGAAATTCCCAAGGGCTGTAAAGCGAAGTACGAGTTGGATAAGGAGACGGGGTTGTTAAAACTCGACCGCGTCTTGTATACGTCTACGGTCTATCCTGCAAACTATGGGTTTATTCCCCGTACTTTTGCGGATGACGGCGACCCCTTAGATGTTTTGGTGCTTTCCAACGAGGTTATATATCCTTGCACCCTCGTTAAATGTTATCCCATAGGGGTAATTACCATGATTGACGGTGGTGCATTAGACGAGAAAATTGTGGCGATTCCTTTCGGCGATCCCACATACAACGGTTATTACGATATACACGAATTACCCAAGCACGTTTTCGAGGAAATGATGCACTTTTTCGAGGTTTATAAATCTTTGGAACACAAACAAACGACGGTCAAAGAAATTTGTCACCGCGACGAGGCGATGGATATCATTAATAAGTGTATAAAAGCCTATCGAGAAATTTTCGAAAGATAAAAAAATCTGCTTTTACGAGGGCGCGGCGAAAAATCGCCGCGCCCTTAAAAAATAATATGATTTTTTCTAAAAAATTGTGATTTTTTTAGGGAAATGATATTGACATTTGCGTAAAAAAAAGGTATAATAGATTAGAATTAGGATATTATAGGTATTTCTTTTGTTTTCTCGCGCATGCGAGGGCGTGAAAAACCTTATTCTAAAGTAAATTCGGAAAAAACCTTCGGAGGTTAGGGATAGATGAAACAGTACAGAATTCCAACGGTTCCCACCAAGCGTGGAGCATTTATCCGCAACCGAATCAACAAGACGCGCAAGAGAGCAGCGCTCGTAGGTATGATCTACCTCGTTGCTATTGCGGTGGTGTCGGTTTTGGGTTGCAGGGCAATGTTCTCCTCGGTGTACGACAACATGGGGCTTAAACAGTTCTGGAGACCTTTCTTGGCGATGGATTTAAGTTCGTCGTTCGGTATTATGCGTTTGGTGACTTCGGCGCTGTATGCGTTGATGTTGCTTATTTTGCTCGTCAATGCATTAAGAGCGCTTTCGCACATCAAGTACCTGTTCAAGAAAAAGGTTAGCCGTATCTACGGTTTGAACGCGAATATCGGCGCAATGGAAGCGCTTGGGGATATTTTCTCCTCTTCGTTTAGTTGCGTTGTTATTGTCAACGTTTTATTGTATTTGCTTCAAGGCGGTATGGCTTGGTCGCCTGCATACTTCGTAGGTGCGCCTTTCACGGTTCTTGCAATCGGTCTTGCGGTGCATTTCGTTTGCGGCTTCTTGTCCGGCAAAACGAGCGCCTTCTACATTCAGGAAGGTTCTGAAGTTATCGAGCGTAAACGTCCCTTTGGCAGAATTATGCCATTGATTAGAAATATTTTACAGCTTGCAGCAGTTTTCTCTATCGCATACTTCTTCTTTACCTCGGAACAAATTCATACGGTTATCAACGTATACCTCATGCCCGGCGGTTTTGAAAGCTTGAAGGCGAACATGATGGGGCTTGGATTTGTGGCTTTGGAGCTTATATCCTTCTTCTGTATATGTGTACTTTTCAAGTATGCGTTCAGCGGCACGGAGTTTAACGTGGAAGGTCCTTTCGCGGAAGGTAGACGCACCTATCGCATTGCATCCTTCTTCCTTGCAATTTTCTCCTTGGGTATCGTAGCTTACAAATGGCTTATCGGTGCGGCGATCTACACGATTCCCGATATTCAGGGGAGTGAATTCTCGGTAGAGAAATTCACGGGCTTGGATCTCAGCGCGTTCCTGATTGCGGTAGTTGCATTCGCGATGTTCTTAGTCGATCTCATCTTGAGAAACAGATGGACGAGGGAAGCTAGAGAAGAAGCACGCGAAGCCGTTGCGGAGAAAGACCCTGTCGTGGTGCCTGCTCCCAAGGTAGACGTACATATTCCTCCTACAAATGTCGAGGTAAATATCCCCAAACAAGCGCCTATTAGTGTTTACGTGCCTCAGCAACAGCTTCCTGCATTGCCTCCGATTAACGTACATGTTCCTAGACAGCCATCGGCTGCTCCTAACGTAAACGTACATATTCCTCAACAGGCGCCTATCCACGTACAAGTACCTGCTGCTCAGCAACCTATTCAGGTTAACTTGCCTAAGCAAGCGCCCATTAACGTACAAGTACCTACGCCTGCAACGCAAGCAATCAATATGCAGTTGCCTAAGCAAGCGCCTATCCATGTACAAGTACCTGCGGCGCAACAGCCCGTTCAGGTTAACTTGCCTAAGCAAGCACCGATTAACGTACAAGTACCTACGCCTGCAACGCAAGCAATCAATATGCAGTTGCCTAAGCAAGCGCCTATCCATGTACAAGTACCTGCGGCGCAACAGCCCGTTCAGGTTAACTTGCCTAAGCAA
>JAFVTA010000023.1 GCA_017503525.1 Clostridia bacterium
GTCCGTTATCCCCTCTTGCACCGTCTTCGTAACGTCGCTTGGCAAAATCCCTCTGCCGTGGATACTGTTGTTTGTGACAGGCCAACGGATTTCCGCCGTGGTCAACTTTATCGCGTCGCCTTTTAACCCCAAATAAAAGGTGCTTTGCATAATGCCTTTACCGTAGGTCTTGGCTACCCCGTTTCTTTCGATCAGGCAAATATCCGCATAGGTAATCGCACCATAATCAAGCATACTGCCAAGCAAGCACTCGGATGCCGAGGCAGACCCCTCGTCCGCAAGCACGAAGATACGGCTATCCTTTGCAAAATAGTCCTTGTACACGTTGCGCTTGGCGGTAAAGCGTTCCTTTTTCTCGACGTAATCGGCTACGGCAACCACGGGCTTGTTTTCGTCCGTATTCTTACAAAAATACCCTGCAATCTCCTGCATGATATTCAAATATCCGCCCCCGTTCCCTCTCAAATCCAAAACGAGGTGCTTTTTCCCCTCTTGCTTAAATAAGTCCATCACTTGCCCGAAGGCATTTGCCGCCTCGCCCCCGAATTGTATAAGGCGCATATACGCGGTATCTTCCTTTAAACAGGTAAGCGGCGCGCCGCGCTCCACTAGCTCCGTAGCTTTCTTCCCTTCAAAACCGTATGCCTTATCATGGGTGCGGTAGAAAACATAGTTTTCCACATACTCAGCTTTGGATATCTTGATGATTTCCGTTTCTTCCTCTACGCGGAGCTTTAAGAAAAATTCCTCTCCAGCGCCAAAATCGCCAAGAAAAGCGGAAAAGGCGTCGAATTTTTCGCTCTCTATCAAGCTTTCCTGCGTTTTGCCAAAGCCGACAAGGTAGCTCCCTGCGATAATCCCTGCCTGCTCCGCAGGAGAATTGCCGCACACGCGTGTAATCTTCATGATGTCCTTGCCCTCGCCGTCTTTGACCAAGAACACAAGCCCCAAGCCACTGCGGTTTCCTGCCAGCTCTCCGGAAGAAGCGGTAAACTCGTCCGCCGTCATATAGCAGGAGTACGGATCAAGCAAGTCCTCGTTAATCGACTTAAACAGTACGCCGTAGAAATCCTCGTCGGAAATATCCTTATAGTATTTCTCTTGAATCATCTTTTTCACTTTAAATAAAGTGCGCAGTTCGCCGTCTAAGCTAAACCAAAGAGTCGCCGCCCCTGCGGCAAAAAACAAAATTGCCCCCAGCAGGCAGGCAAGTACGCGCCAAATCCTTTTTTTACCCGTATTCGCGGCAGGCATGTATGCGTCGAACTCGTTATTTTTCTCTTTTCCCATATCGTTCCTCTTAATAAGTTTACCCGTCCAAACGAACGGGTAAACGGTTATTTTTTTAATAGTCTATGCAAAATGGTCAACACGCGGAAGGATACCGCATCGGGAAAGGAACGGATATTCAAACCCGTTGCCCTTTCGATTTTATCCAAACGGTATAAAAGCGTGTTTCGGTGCATATATAAATTTCTCGAAGTTTCGCTGACGTTTAAACTGCTTTGCAAGAAACTCTCCGCCGTCGCGAGCATTTCCTCGTCCTCAAATACCTCTTTAGCCCCTTCGCCGGAAAGCTCGCTCAAATATTCGGCAAGCTTACTTTCGGGGATATCCTCAATCATCTTGACAAGCAAAAATTCACGGTAGGAGTGTACGCTGCCCTGCAACTCGAATACGTCCGCATAGCGCAGAGCGTTTTCAGCGCTCGAATAGGAAAGGGCGACGTCTTTCAGTTCCTTCACCGTCTTGCCCACGCCTGCCACAGCATCTATGCCCAGCTCTTCCTTTAAGGATTGCACCAAAAATTCAGCGTAATTTACGGAAGACTCATCCCCCTCCGCCGCTTCGTTTACGAACTTCACCAAGACACAGGTATTCTCCCCCGTTTGTAAAGCGGTATCCAAGCTGTTGCCGCCGTACTGCTCCAAAAGCGCAATCGCCTCATCCATGAGCTTGGGAATATACAGGGCGATGACGAAACATGCAGATTTTCGCACGGAATATTTGGTCGCATACTTGTATACGCTCATGGAAGAACATTCACCAAAAAGAATGCGTTTTAAATGCTCGGTTTTGGAAAGCTCTGTTTCCCGTTCTGCGAAACCCTCAATATAAGCAGGGAGCAAAAGCGCGTAGTTGTTTTCTTCCTCACCTGCGCCCGTCAGTACGCCGATATGCGCGGTCCCTTTGTGCAGAAATCTAAAATAGGTATATTGACCGTCGCTTGCCGTCGCTTCGAACGGTTTATCGCAAACGGGCACGCCGTTTATAGGCGCGTTCTCGGGGTAAAAGGATACTTCCAATCCAAGCTTTTCCCGTATGGCGTTTTGAATTTTTGTAAGTTCCAACATAGCAATTCCCTCACTTCTATCATTATACTACAATCTTATAAAAATTTCAAGAGGTTTTGGGAAATTTTACCCTCTTTTTATCCAACTTCCTCCACCGAAAGTTTATCCGCCGAAAAAAAGAAAAAAAAGTGGTAAATTTTGTGGATTTTTTGAAAATTATTCGCTGTTAAGTATTGACATCTCCTTTTAAAAGTGTTATAATACTGTAAAGTGAATAGTTTAATTCCCAAATCTCGTATTTCTCCCATATAGAGACGGGCTGAAGGAAAAAAATTCAAATAAAATTTCAGGAGTTTTGTTATGAGCAAAAAGCAAAAGAATGTTGCGCCCAACGACGCAGCGCCCACTCAGGAACAACCCGTTAAGAAGAACGCGGGTTATCGCATCCTTGCCTTTCTTCTTTTGGCCTTTAGCGTAGTTGCGTTGGCGGTAATTCCTTACAACGTATTCTATGCAAGCGCAACTGTAGAAAAGGCTTCCCTTCTTAAGGCACTCCTCGACGTTTTCTCCGCAGAAGCGAAAGTGTTCGGTGTTTTGCCTGCTTTCTTTGAAGGCAGCACGGCAGCTACGCTGACCACCGTTGGCATGTACCTCTTCGCAGTTACGTCGGTCATTGCAGCGCTTATCTTCCTCTTCGCAATTTTCTCGAAGAAGAAAGCGCCTCGCCGCGTTAGAACGGCTCTCCTCTTCATGGCTTTCGGCGCAGCTGTATATACCTTCTGCTTTGCCGCAGCGAGCAAGGCAACTGGATTAGATGTCTTTGATACCATCGATTGGTTCAGCTTTGCTATTGCAGTAGGCGCACTTGTTTTGGCTATTGTCTTTGCTCTTGTTCAAGGAAAGAAGCGCAACAAGAAAGTTGAAGAAGTTCAAGAAGAAGTTCAAGAAGAAACCGTTGAAGAAGAAAATAAAGGTTTCCAAGTTGAAGAATATGCAGAAGCATACGCATACGAAGGCGGGCCCGTTGCAGGCGTTTTGATGGCAGAAGAAGTAAATCCTTCCTTCCTCCCTCACGAACCCAAGGTTCAAACCGCTGGCTATGACTTCTACAACTGCAAGAGCTTTGACCCCTTCATCGCTACGTTGAACATGGAAGAAAGAAACGCTTTCACCGAAATCTTCATCTTGAAGTTTAAGGGTGAAATGCCCGAACTCCCCGACTACGAAGTAGGCGGCGACAACAAGGAATTCTTCCGCAAGGTATTCATCTACCTTGGTCAATACAGAGATCGCATCCCTAGCGACTTGCTTGGCATGATGTATCAATTCTCGATCAAGCTCTAATTTCACAAACCTTTTGAAATGCAAACAGCCGACCATTTTGGTCGGCTGTTCTTTTTTTAATTATAAGCTTTAAGTCATGGTGCAGTATTACGTTTACCACAGTTTTACTCCCATTAAAAGATTTGATTATAATCGTATACGCACCCGTATACCGTCCTCTTCCGCAGTCATTTCCCCTCTACAAAGCTCGTTGACGAGGAATAAACCTCTGCCGTGTTCAGAAAACAAATCGGCGCAAACCACTTTTTCAGGCAGGGCAAAAAAACGCTTGGAATAAATCTTCAACTGGATATACCCGTCCTTGATTTCACTCTCTACGCCCGTTTCGCCGCCTGCGTATTTAAGCGCGTTTCCCATCAGCTCGCACGCTGCAAGTTTCGCATCAAACACCCTTTCCTTGGGGATTTGCTCTCCCTCTAAAAAAGCGCAAAGGGCAACAAGTGCCTCTTGCATAGCGGTATAATCTTTTACCTTAAATACCATACCTTACGCCCCCTTATTCCTCTAAGCTCGTCTTGAGCTTGGATAAGAGCTTGCGCTCCATACGAGATACGAACATTTGAGAAACCCCAAGACGTTTCGCCGTTTCGCTTTGCGAAAGTCCCTCACCGTAGCGGTACTGCACAAGGGATTTTTCCTCATCGGAGAAATCCTTCATCACCGCGCGCAGGGTTTCCTTTAATTCAAAGTTTTCGTACGCCTCTTCGTCGCTTGCCAGGAGCGCGTACAAAGACTTCCCGTCCTCTTCACCGTCGGAAGGAAGCCCGTCCAAGGACAGCGTACCCCCGATTTCAAGCGCGCGGACGATTTCTTCTTCCGCTACGCCAAGATTTTCGGAAATGAGTTTCACGCTCGGTTTTACGCCTTGCTCCGCCTCGTAGTAAGAAGAGAACTTGCGAATGGCTACGCTCAATTCGCTTAACCGTCTAGGCAACTTGATCACGCGTGATTTATCACGGAAATAGTTTTTGATTTCCCCCGTAATCGTAGGCGTGATAAATGTGGTAAACTGCATACCCATATCGGGGTCAAAACGGTCGATACCGCGCAAAAGCGCAAGCGCGGCGACTTGTTTCAAGTCGTCGTACTCCACTCCTCTGCCAACGAATTTTTTGGCAAGGATATCGGCTATGTAGAGATACTTCTCGGCGATTTCGTTTCGGATACGGATATCGCCGCTCTCTTTGTATTGCCGAAAGAGCGTATCGTCCATGCCTTACCCCTCAAAGCGGATACCGCTTATTTCCCCCTCTGCCGTTTTGATAAATTCCACTTCGCCCAGCAAAGCGGAAAGCAAAGCACGCGAAATTTCGTCCTCTGCGGTGTTTTCCTTTTCCAAGGTGCGCTCCTGCCCATACATAACGCAGCCAAGCACCTCGCCCACGGTGAACTCAATCGCCGCACGCGCATAGCCGTTTCTCTTTAAGATAAGCAAGCTTTCGGTCACGCAAACCTTATAATCCTCAGCCAAATCTACGTCAAACCCAGCCAAAGCGCAAAGTCCGCCCGTCGTTAAACGCACGGTCGTCAAATATTCTCCCGTCAAGGGAAGATTTACGGAAAACGTATTCATAGTATTCTCCCTTTACTTAGGCGATATCCATGATTTGGTCAAGCGAGCAAATCACGAACAATTTCTTGATTTTAGGCTGTAAGTTGCAAAGCTTAACGCCGTGTCCATTCTTTTGCGCCTCTTTAAAAAGCTTTACGAAGGTACCCAGCGTGGTGCTATCGATAAAGTTCAATTCTTGGCAATCGAATACGATATTTGAAGGCGCGGCGTTATACGCACGGGATACTTCTTCGTAAAAAGCATCCGCATTCCCAAGATCAACGTCCCCAGAAAGGGCAAAGCGCAAAGCGTTTTCTTCCATACCGATAAATTTCACTTGTTCCATAAATAACACTCCATAGGATTGTATTTTCTTATTTATACCACGATTTTGCACTTTTAAATCATGCAATTGAGCAATAATCCCACGCACACCGCCACTGCGTACGAAACGCCGACGAGAATAAGGTTGCGCTTCCACTTCCGCGTATTTTTCAACAGCACGACAAACCCCATACCTGCGTTGGCGCAAAGCCCTGCCGCGCACGAACCAAAGGTAATGCCGCCGCAAAGGAATGTCTCCGTCAAAACGACGCTGGATGCGCAGTTGGGGATTAAGCCCACCGCACAGGTGATAAAGGGTTGCACGAAACGGTTTCTATGCATGAACGCGGCAAATACCTCTTCCCCGACCGAATGAATAATCGCCGTCAAAACGAAGTTGACGAGGAAGATAAATCCGCACACTTTAATCGCGTGCCAAAGAGGGAATACGAGGTATTTTTTCCACGCGGAATCCCCTGCGTGCGAACGGCCGCAGGCGCACTTGACCTCTACGTCCTTATCATCCAAGTACTGGCGGATAAAAATTTCGTGCGTGGTTTTCGGCTCGCTTTCGTATGCGGAAGGAATCTCCACGCATACCTGCCTATGCCCTATGCCTTTCATAATGAAATCGGCAGTATACCCCACGCAAACACCCACCGCGATTTTAACGGCAAGCATGGGCAATACCCATACCGCGCCTGCCCCCGAAGAGAGCATAATGATAAACGCCTCGTCGCTGGTTGCCGTGAATATGGCAAGCAGGGTGCCCACTGTGATATATTTTTGCTCGTACAGCTTTGCCGCCATAATAGAAAAGCCGCACTGCGGTATAAGTCCGCTTGCCGAGCCGATCAAAGGCCCTAACTTACCGCCAAAACGATTGATTTTGGTTAAATCTGCCTTGCTTTCAAGCAGCTCAATTAAAAGATAAATGAGCAAGATCCAAGGCAATAAAGGCAAGGTATCCTTCAAGGCATGCAGGAAAAATTCAAGGAAATGTTCCATTATTTCTCCTTCTGCATACGGCTTTGTACCGTTTGCAAGGTTGCGGCAAGGGGTATGGACGCCTTTGCTGTCAAATCCATGCTTGCAAAATTGCCAAGGCGGTATTGCACCAAGCCCTCGGACGCAATCATTGCCGCATTATCCGTACAGTAGCGTTTAGGGGGCAATACAAGCCGTAAGCCCTGCGCTTGGCACGCCTTTTCCAAGCTTTCGCGAAGGTAGCCGTTGGCGGCTACACCGCCGCCTGCCGTGACGGTGGAAACTCCCTTTTCCTTTGCCGCCGACACCGTTTTTTCCACCAAAACGTCCACCGCCGCTTTTTGGAAAGAGCAAGCCACGTCCGCTTTGGAATAGTCTTCTTTCTTTTGCTCCTTGGTATGACAGTAATTGATTACCGCCGTTTTTAAGCCGCTGTACGAGAAGTTATACCCACCGCCGCCTTTGAGCATTTTTGGCATGGGAACAATGGGCTCGCCCTCTCTTGCACAGCGTTCGATATGCGGACCGCCGGGGTAGGAAAGCCCCAGCACTCTTGCCACCTTATCAAACGCCTCGCCTGCCGCATCGTCAAGAGTTGCACCGAGAATTTCAAAATCGCCTTCCGATTTAGCGTGCAGGATTGCCGTATGTCCGCCGCTTGCAAGCAAGGTGACGAAGGGCGGACAAAGGGTAGGCTCGTCCAAATACGCCGCAGCAAGGTGGCCGCGGATATGGTTGACCGCGATAAGCGGTTTATTCAAAGCATACGCAAACGCTTTGGCAAAGGAAACGCCGACAAGGAGCGCGCCCAAAAGCCCTGCGCCGTAGGTGACCGCAACCGCGTCGATATCTTGATAGGTAATCCCTGCGTTTTTAACGGCGCGTTCCACCACGCGCGCAATCTCGTCGGTATGCGCACGGGAAGCAAGCTCGGGCACGACGCCGCCGTATTCCGCCTGCAAGGTTGCGGACGAGGCGATTTCGTCCGAGAGGATTTTCCTACCGCGAATGACCGCCGCCGCCGTTTCGTCGCAAGAGGATTCTATCCCCAAGATAATGGGGTCGGGCTTTTGAATATTTAATTTTTCAAAGGGATTGTATCTTTGCATACTCGTTTTCCTACTTGGGTCAAGGGCTGTGAGCCCTTGCGCGCCCCTTTAAGCAACCGTTAGGTTGCGCCTAAACGCCTATGGCGTTTGTTGACGCAAAACTGCGTTTTGCTTTTGGGGGTCCGTTATTGCAGGGGCTTCCGCCCCCTGCACCCCTGACGAGAAACTGAGTTTCTCGACTTCCAAGATAGAAGCGGCGGCAATAGCCGCCGCAATCCTTAAGATTTTTTCAAATAATCGATTACGAAGCCGTGGATATCTCCGTCCATAACCGCTTGAATATCCCCTTTCTCAAATCCCGTACGATGATCTTTCGCAAGGGTGTAGGGGCAGAATACGTAGGAACGGATTTGCGCGCCCCACTCAATTTTCTTTACGTCCCCTTTCATTGCAGCCGCCTCAGCCTGGCGCTGTTCAATCTTCTTTTCTAAAAGCTTAGAACGAAGCATATTAAAGCACATCGCCTTGTTTTGGAGCTGAGAACGCTCGTTTTGGCACTGTACCACGATACCCGTGGGGAAGTGGGTAATACGGACTGCGGATGCAACCTTGTTTACGTTTTGTCCGCCTGCGCCGCCCGAATGGTAGATATCGATACGGATATCGTCGTCGTTGATTTCCACTTCGTCGTCCTCTTCAACCTCGGGCATAACTTCCAAGGAGCAAAAAGAGGTTTGACGGCGTTTGTTGGCGTCGAACGGGGAAATACGAACAAGTCTGTGTACCCCCATTTCCGCCTTCAAATACCCGTAAGCGTTTTCGCCTTCTACTCTAAAATCCACGCTCTTAAAGCCTGCGCCGTCCCCCGCCTCGCGGTCGAGTTCGTATACCTTAAAGCCCATTTTTTCGCAATAGCGACAGTACATTCTATACAGCATTTGACACCAGTCGCAAGCTTCCGTACCGCCTGCGCCTGCATGGAGCGTGAGCATGGCGTTGTGGTTGTCGTAAGGTCCTTTCAAAATGGCGCGGATACGCATATCTTCGATATCCTTTTCCGCCGTAAGGAGCATTTCGTCCAGCTCGGCAATCAAGCTTTCGTCTTCCGTCTCTTCAATCAAGTCCACCACGTCCTCGGCGTCGGTGAGCGCGGTTGCCCCCTGCTCGTAAGCCGTGATTTTATTGCGGAGCGCGGAAATCTCCCGACCGATTTTCGTGGAGCGTTCCAAGTCCTGCCACACGTCGGGATTTTCCTGTTCCTTTTCAAGCTCTATAAGGCGAGGGCGAAGGTGCTCGATATCGAGGGCGTACTCCGCCTCTTTAAGCACTTCGCGCATGCCTTGAATTTTTAATCTATAATCGTCTGCTTTGAACATACTTTTACTTATTCCCCTTGAAAGAAGACATGTCGCTTAAAGGGCTGGGCATTTGACGGCGGAAGGGACGCGATGCTCTTTCCGTTTGCGCAGGGGCAGGGGTGGGAGCAGGCGCGGGAGCGGGCGCAGGACGAGCCTCTACACGCACCTTCAAAAGGGTGCTGATCGTCGTGCGCTGGATACGCTCTACCATTTCGTCGAACATATCAAAGCCTTCCTTCTTATAGGAAATAATCGGGTCAACCTGACCGTATGCACGAAGGGAGATCCCCTTTCTAAGCTGATCCATTGCATCGATATGGTCGATCCAATTTCTATCTACCGTCATAAGAAGTACTCTGCGTTCGATTGCGCTAAAATCGATGCCGATTTCCTTCATTTCTTCAATCTTGCGTTCGTATTCCTTTTCTACCTTCTTAGAAATCTTCTTTAACGCAAGCTCATAGTCCCACTTCATCAAACGTTCGCGCGTGACGTAGTTGGTGCCTTCGGGCAATACCTTTGCCTCCAACGCAGCGTTGAGTTCCGCCTCGTTCCAAAGCTCGGGCATATCTTCAACGTTCACCGCCGACGACAGCGTTTCCGCTACGTAATCGGGAATGTATTTGAGTACCTGCTCGTGCACGTCCGCACCGCGGAGTACGTTCATACGTTCCTCGTACATAACCATACGCTGTTTATTCATTACGTCGTCGTACTGCAATACGTTTTTACGAATACCGAAGTTTCTGCCTTCGATATTTCTCTGCGCGTTTTCAATACCGCGCGAAAGCATCTTGGATTGCAAGCAAGTATCTTCGTCAATCTTGAAGAAGGAGTACAGCGCCTTCATTCTTTCGCCGCCGAAACGGAGCACCAAATCGTCCTCCAAGGAAAGGAAGAATACGGACATACCGATATCCCCTTGACGGCCTGCACGGCCTCTAAGCTGGTTGTCGATACGGCGGGATTCGTGGCGTTCGGTACCGATAATACAAAGACCGCCTGCCGCCATAACCTCTTCTTTTTCCGCATCCGTTTGCTTTTTATAGTATTCGTATACCGTCTTATATCTTTCTCTAAGGGCAAGAATTTCGTCGCTTACTTCGGTGATATAGGTACTGATTGCAAGCTCGATATCCTCTTTTGCCGCGCCCTCTTCGCGCAAACGCTTTTTCGCAAGATATTCGGGGTTGCCGCCAAGCAAGATGTCCGTACCACGGCCTGCCATGTTGGTAGAAATGGTGACTGCGCCAAGTCTGCCTGCCTGTGCAACGATTTCCGCCTCGCGTTCGTGGTTCTTTGCGTTCAAAATGTTGTGTTTTACGCCGTTTTTCTTCAAAAGACGGGAGATTTCTTCCGATTTATCAACGGAAGAAGTACCTACCAAGATGGGCTGACCGCTTTCGTGGCGCTGGATAATTTCGTTGACAATCGCGCGCTTTTTGCCGTCTACCGTGGCATATACCATATCCGCCAAATCTACACGCTTTACGGGACGGTTGGTGGGGATTTCCACTACGTCCAAGGAGTAAATCGTTCTAAATTCCGCCTCTTCCGTCTTTGCCGTACCCGTCATGCCCGAAAGCTTAGAGTACAAACGGAAATAGTTTTGGAAGGTAATCGTTGCGTACGTCTTGTTTTCGCTGCGTACTTCTACCCCTTCCTTTGCTTCAATCGCTTGGTGCAAACCGTCGGAGTATCTTCTGCCGATCATAAGACGACCGGTAAATTCGTCAACGATAATAACTTCGCCTTCGTTTACGATATAATCCTCGTCCAACTTAAACAGCTTATGTGCTTTAAGCGCCTGCTGAATGTGGTGGTTTAAATCGGCGTGTTCGATTTCTGCGATATTATCGATACGGAAGAAACGCTCTGCTTTTCTTGCACCGCTGTCGGTAAGTTCTACAGTTTTTTCCTTGCGGTTGATGATGTAATCCCAGTCCTTTTGCGCCGCCAAAGATCTCTTGCCCTCGGGCGCAGCCAAAAGCGCGGCAGCCCTCTTTTCCTCAAGTTCCGCCTCGTAGTTGGCTTGTTCTTCCAAGGTCATTTTGGTGTAGTCTACAAATTCTTCCTCTTCGTCCTCTACTTCCTCAACGACCTTCTTTTTATTCTTTTTCTTGCTCTTTTTGTCCGCGCGTTGCGCTTGGATTGCCGCGTCCTCTTCCTCTTTTAACTCGTCGTCGAAACCGCCCGTGAAAGTACGCACGAGCTTATCTACCTGACCGTAGAGTTCGGAAGATTTTTCGCCCTGACCGGAAATGATAAGAGGGGTTCTCGCTTCGTCGATTAAGATAGAGTCCACTTCGTCGACAATCGCAAAGGTCAAATCGCGTTGTACCATTTTCGCTATATCCGTTTTGAGGTTATCACGAAGATAGTCGAACCCGAATTCGTTGTTCGTACCGTACACGATATCGCACTTGTACGCCGCGCGCTTTTCGTCGTCTTCCATACCGGGCACGACCACGCCGACGGTAAGCCCCATGAATTTGTGGACCTTACCCATCCATTCCGCGTCACGCTTTGCAAGGTAATCGTTTACCGTGACGATATGCACACTCTTACCCGAAAGCGCGTTGAGATATGCAGGCAGGGTGGAAACGAGGGTTTTACCTTCACCTGTACGCATTTCTGCGATACGGCCTTGGTGTAAGCAAATACCGCCGATAATCTGTACGCGGAAATGGCGCATGCCAAGTACGCGCTTTGCCGCCTCACGAAGAGCCGCGAACGCGTCGAAGAGAATATCGTCCAAAGTTTCGCCAGCCGCCAAACGGTCCTTAAAAACCTGCGTTTGGCTTTTAAGCGTTTCATCATCCATGGCTTGGTATTTGGGCTCTAACGCCTCTACCTCGTCCGCCATTTTGTTGAGGGCTTTTAAACTTCTTCTCTTGTCGCCGCCCATTAAATATTTAATCAATCCCATCTTAAAACTCCGATAGTTTTTTTTGCAAATTTTGATTTTTGCCCACAATAAGGCAGTTTATTATATTGTACAATATTTTGTCCAAAAATCAAAGCGTTTTCACACCCGTTTTCCAAAAAAAAGCCTTATAAAAAGCCTTTCTTTTTCTTATACCCATTTTTTAGCATTTTTACACAAGTTTCTAGTATAAAAAGAGCGCGGATTTCTCCGCGCTCTCTTGCGTTTTTAGTTGTTTTAATCAACTTTTACCATTTGGAAATCATTAACGCCGCCGAAATCCTCAAAGAAGAGGTTCGCGTCAAGAAGCGCATAATTTCCGTCTGCATTATACAAATAAATGCCATCGTCGCCAACTTCCCAACCGCCCGATTCCGAGAACAAAAGAAGTCCGCTTGCCGAAGTCATGGTGTAGGTGGAATTGCTGTACAAGGTGATTACGCAATCTTCTGCTGCTACATCCGTATGCTCCGTCGTGTCAATCATATACGTGCCGACCTTTTCCATCTCAAAATACCAGTAGCCGTATTCGTTCCAAAGACACAAATCTGCATTGATATCGTCGTATTCGCCGTTAGGTCCGTACAAACGGATCTTGTCGCCGTATACTCTCCAGTCGCCCGAATTAGAGAATGCCTGTATGCCATTAGCCGTTTCAATGGTATACGTAAAGTCGCTATTCAAGGTGATTACGAAGTCGTCAGGGTTTACGCTCGTATCAAGTTCGGCGCCGTTGTATTCTGCCCAGCCTGCAAGCTTATACGTGCCTGCTTTGCCGATTTCAAAGGTGATACCGTATTCCAAAGCGTCCTGCATACCCTTGTCTTCTGCCTCGTAGTTCACCTCGGTTTCAAAGACAACGGTAAGCGTTTCCGCGTTAATGATACCTGCGGCATCAATCGCGTTCATGACCTCGTTCATATCCAAGGTGAGCGTACCGCTTTCTGCCCAACGAATCCACCAAGCATTGTTCGCCCAGTCGGATTCATCTACAAAAGAGCTGGAAACATTCCACGTTAAGCCCGCAAGCTCTACTGCTCTATCGCCGTGATAGTTTACGAATACGCGGATATCGTACTCGCGGCCGTATTTATTCAAGAAACCAACCTTAACTACACCGTTTTTGGTCATGTCTTCAAGCGTGAACGCGCCGTTCGCACCCGTATCGCTTACCATACCGCATTGATAGCAAACGTGTGCGCCAACTTCGCTGTCATAGCCAAAGTCATGCCAACCGTCCACCGTTTTGGTCGTAGTAGACATATGGCAACCCAAGCAATAACGTTGCTCTAAACCGAACTGCGAACAGGTAGGTTCGCTAATCGTCGTGCCAACGTAGGAATGGCGAATTTCGCTATAAGAACCACCGTCTACGATTTGACCGTCTTTAAGGCGCAACGAGATCTCTGTACAGTTGCAGTTTCCGTCGTACTCTCTTCTCCAGCCATAACCGTTAACCAATACCTTATTCTCGTATTCATAGTGGAAATTATAGATTTCACGTTCATACGTGCGTTGCGAACCGTTCACGTCTGCCGTAAGTCTTTCATATTTGTAAACGTCAATGGGTTTATGACAATTCACACAAGCATACGTATACGTAATCACGTTGCCGTCTACCGACGTTGTAGCCTCACCCGTAGCATGCCAATCGTTCACCGTAGTCTTCGTATAGGAAGTACCGCCCGTGAAGGTTTCCGTTCCGTCTTCGTAGTTGATGCCTGCGTGCAAGGTACGCGTCACCGTTTCCGTACAGTTTGCAGTGCTGCGTACCGTATATTCTTCACTTGCATAGGTGTATGCGCAAGCGTTTACAGGGCAACGGTAAATCCAAACATTATGATACACGTTCTCGTCATCATGAGCGACCGTATAGCTGGTAATGCAAGAGAACTCTTCATAACCTTGGTTGAACCAGGGAAGATCCTGTTTCTGTCCGCAAGCACAAGACGTTTGGATCATACAATGCTTAGGGCAGGTATCGCTCGTCTTGTTGGGAGGGTCCATCCTTACG
Source organism: Clostridia bacterium (assembly GCA_017503525.1). Lineage (GTDB taxonomy): Bacteria > Bacillota > Clostridia > Christensenellales > Borkfalkiaceae > Scatosoma. The sequence continues at coordinate 13,849 of JAFVTA010000023.1, forward strand.
GTGTTGGTAGGATGGGTTGCAGCGTATTCTTCGCTTACTTCGTTTTCATGCGTGACTTCACCGCAAATACGGCAAATGTAAACTTCTTTTAAGCCGTCCGCACAAGTCGTACCGGGCGTGACAAGCTGATACGTCTGGTAGCTTTCGTGACCCCAGTAAAGGTTTTCTACCATTTCGTTGCCGCAAACGGAGCAACGGTATGCGTGATAGCCGCTGTCGCCGCATTTCTCGGGAAGTTCCGTCTTGGTCAAAATCCAGTTATGAGGATCGTTCAAGGAGTACTGGTTCAAGCCTGCGTTGTAATAGAATACCATCGTTTCGTATGCAGAACCTTCGCCTGCATTTTCGGTGGTCAATTCTACGTCAAGCTCGTGGGCGATGTATCCCCCACTTTGCGTGGTATATACCTTATAGACTGCGCCTCTATGGCAGTAGTATGCCTTGGAGGTGTACTTTCTCCAGCCGTTGCAGCTTTCCGCATAGGTGATGCCCTGTTCGGGAGCAAGGAGCAAAGGCGTAGCGCCCCATACTCTTACCTTAAAGCTTAAGCAATCTTGACCTTGGTAGGTGTCTTCCTGCATGTCGAAAGGCGAGCCTTCCGAATTCGCCGCATTAAACGCAGGTGCGTAGAGAACGCCTTTTTCGCTAGGAACTAACACGTAATCTCTATCGTAGTAAACCTTAATGTCTTCTTCCTTATCGATATAACGTTCTTCTTTCTTGGTAAGCTCAAGCGTTTGCTTGATATCGAAGATCGCCTTGCTCTTTTCAAGCGAGGTAATGATATGGTCGTATTCGCCGATATAGCTGCCGCCCATAACCACGTTCACGCTGCCGTTCGCAGTCATGGATACGGAAACGTCGCTCTCCATATCGCCGCCCGAAAGCATCGCAACGATCGCGCCGTCAACCGTGAGCTCGTGTTCAAACTCGGTAAAGCTTGCCGCGAGGGAAAGAAGATTGCCGTCCTTATCGGTGGTGAAGCTCATGCTGGAAGTACCTTCAAGAGCCTCTGCAAGCGCCGTGAGCTGTTCGTCAACGAACGCCATGATGCCCGTAATCATTTCAAGCATAGCTTCGTTTTCGCCAACGCCCATGCCAAGCGCGATATCCGCAATACTCATCATAGCGAGCATACCGCCGTTTTCGCCGTTTGCGTCAGCAGGTTTGCCCATTTCTTCAATCATTGCCTTGTATTGTTCAAGACCCGTTTCCCCTTCGGGAACTTCCATCATCATGTCGAGGATCTGCGCAACCGTCATATCTCTGTACTGCGTGATGATTTCTTCAATGCTGAAGGGTTTGGGTTCGGGTTCTGTGCCTGCGTTCGTAGGCTCGGGCATGGGTTTATCCTGAACCGCACCGCCGTTGCTGCCGCTTTCAGGACCGTTCGTGCCGCCAAAACCGCCCGTAGGCATATTGTTTGCAAGCGCGTTGATTGCCGCGTATACGTCTTTGATATCTACGCCGAACTTCATTGCCCAAGCAACGATATCGTTTCTAACCTGTTCAATCGTCTTTTCGGGAACAGAGTAGATATAGTTATATGCTTTCACGTACGCGCCTTCGCCGAAGATTGCGTCGTAAACTTCCGCAACCGTCATTTCGGTAAGCCCGTCGTAGATGCCGGGAAGCGCGTCATAGTTTGCCGTGAAGGTATAGCCGCCCGTCGTTTCCGTCTTGGTGAATACGTATTCAAGCACGGTTGCCATAACCTTATTTGCAGGGTTGTTTTCTTGCGCCAGCATGCCCTTCAAAATGTTAGAAATGCTGTCGCCGAATACTTGCTTATACATTTCCTTCATGTCATCCATAGGAACTTCGTCCTGAGGAATCATGGAGTAAACCGTTTGACGGTTGGTTTGACCGTTTTCCGTTTCCGCAAGCTTTTGGAACATATAAATCTTGCCGTTCTGGAATACGACAATCATTTCCATGTCTTCCACCATGGTCATAGATTCGCCGTCTTCAATTTGCGTCATGGTTGCATTCACTTTACCTTCGCCTTGACCGACGATATAACCGTTCTTGTCAAGTCTAAACGCAAAGCGATACATGTCTACTTCGCTTACAACGACTGCTTCCATATCTTCCATGACTACGTCCGCCGTGAAGCTGATATCCTCTACTTCGAGGTAGAATCTATCCTGCTCGGAAACGCTTTGAATGAGGTTGAAATAGAAGTTGTTCGCATTCAAATAGGATTCGGGAGCGTCCTCGCCGCAAACGCCGCAAACGCCGTTTGCAAAGCTATGGCCTGTCGCTGCCGTGTACGTATCGCGATAAGTCGTACCGCAGAAGGTACAGCTATGTGCCGTATAGCCCTTTTCCGTACAGGTAGGTGCAACTACGCTGTCCGCATAAACGTGGTCAACCTTATCTACAAGGTTGGAAACGTAGGAATCCTGACAGCCTGCGTTCGTACAAGCATAGCGCGTATAACCTCTATCCGTACAGGTAGGTGCAACAACCGTAGGTACGTAGTTGTGTCCCGTAGGGTTGGTGATATTCGTACGTTCTTCCTTACCGCAAACGCCGCAAATGGAAAGGGTATAACCGCCGTGCGTACAATCGTTGGGTACGACTACGGTGACATTCTTATGTCCGTCTCTTGCACAGCGTTCTTCCGCCGTCATGCGAACTACGGTGTAGTAAGAGAAGTGGTTAACCGTGAAGGTTGCCGTACCTTCCACTGCGTCGTAAATTGCAGGGCTGGATACAACGTCACCGTTATCCTTAAGCCAAAGCACAACGATAGACGAAGGGTCTTCGCCGTCCTCTAACGTATAGGAAACGGTAATGGTCATCGAACCCGTGCTGCCTTCGCCGAACAAAGGATTGCCCGACGCGTCTTTCAAGTCAAAGTTATATACGGTAGCGCCTTCTTCCAAACGGCTGGTGTCTACGCCGTCAGGCATGTTGTCGCTCGTAAGCTCTTCCGCGATAAAGGTGACTTCGGAAGCCGTAGCGGACGCCAACGCGCCAAGGAGCGCGGTATCCATTTGCATTTTGGTGTTGTCGGTGACTTCAACTTCCGTCGCCTTATCGCTTGCCGCTGCGTTCAACGCGTCGGTGGAAAGGGTAGCCTTCTTGTTTTCGGTATCCTTTACCGCCACAACCGTCTGCTTGGTGTGCGTGGAATCATGCGCGCAGGTAAAGGTTTTAACGCCGTTTACCTCAACGCCTTCGTCCCATTCGTGGCCTATGCCTGCATAGTTGGTCGTGTAGGTGTATTTGCTATCACCGCAAGCACAAGTGTAGGTAATCACGCCTTCCGTCGTACAGGTTGCAGGGGTCGTGATTTCGTGCGAATAGTTCGCTTTATGTACGGGCTCTGCTACCGTGCGCGTAATCGTCGCGCCGCAGCCTGCGTTTTGGCAGGTCGTCGATTCGGTAAGAATGTACATACAGCTGGGACCGCCTTCAACGGGAGTTGCGCTTGCAACTACCCACGTCGCGCCTTGGGTGTTGTGACCCGTGGTCGGGCTCGTGATTTCCGTGTAGTCGTCCTCGTCGCAATGCTTACAATCGTACGTGGTGATTTCGTGCGACGTACAGGTTGCAGGCTGTACGCTCGTTTCGTACTCATGCCCCGTTGCGTCCGTAAACTCGCCGCGGATTTCGTCGAAACAAACCGAACACTGGCTAATCGTATAGCCCTTAGTCGTACAAGTAGGCGCTATGGTACTGGTCTCCTTGTAATCGTGCGCAGCCAAGGGGGCGTATTCCACCTTCTTGCCGCCGCAGGTCGTACAGGTGAATACCGTTTCACCTTGTCTCGTACAGGTACTGGTGCTTTTTACTTCGCCGCCATCCCACGAGTGTTCGTGCGCTTGTTGCTCGACGGAACTTTCAGAACTAGAAGAACTATCTTCGGGATTCTTACAGGACGCCAACGCAAAGCCTGCGAACACACTCATGCAAGCGCCGCAAAGCAAAGCCAGCAGTCTTTTCCATGAATTTCTCATGCCTTATACCTCCATTTTTTGTTTACCTTTTTCATTTGCGTTTGATAGCGAAACTCAATCAGCGATTTTATTTGCTGTGGAACAGTAAATAACCCCATGGGGTTGCTACTTATTATTGAGTCTTCGCGCTCGCGCGCACTTTACATTATATATTATAACACTCCGTTTTATGAATTGCAAGCATTTTGATAAAAAAATTAACTTTCTTTTGCGCGCTTTGACAAGTTGACAATGCTAAAAAAAAGTGCTATACTATAACAAATTCTTACCATGTAGGTGTACTCATGAGCAAAGTCATTCTTCCAAAAGGCTATAAAACCGCGCTTGGCATGTACGATACGCAAACGGCAATCGGGCTGTTAAAGCGCACTTTTGAGGAGCGTTTATGCCTCGCACTCAACCTTAAACGCGTATCTGCCCCCCTCTTCGTTGACCCTACGACGGGTTTGAACGACGATTTGAGCGGTGTGGAACGCCCCGTCAAATTCGACTTAAAGGAAACGGGCAAGGACGCGGTTGTGGTACATTCTTTGGCGAAATGGAAACGCATGGCGCTTGCCGTGTACGGCTTTTCCGCAGGCGAAGGCTTGTACACGGATATGAACGCAATCCGCCGTGACGAAGAAATGGACAACTTGCACTCCGTTTACACCGATCAATGGGACTGGGAAAAGATTATTACCCCCGAAACGCGCAATATCGATTATTTGAAAAAGGTCGTGCAGGGTATCGTCGGCGCAATCTGCGATACGCTGGATTTCCTCAAATGCCGTTATCCCCAGCTGGATACCGAGCTTTGCCGAACGGTTAGCTTTATCACCTCGCAGGAGCTCGAAGATATGTATCCCAACCTCTCTTCCAAGGAACGCGAAAACGCCTACACCAAGGAACACAAGACGGTGTTCATTATGCAAATCGGCGATAAGTTGAAATCGGGCGAACCGCACGATTCCCGTGCGCCCGACTACGACGACTGGTCGCTTAACGGAGATATCTTGTTTTGGAACGATATTTTGGGCTGTGCGTTTGAAATCTCGTCCATGGGTATCAGAGTTGACGAAAAAGCCTTGGACGAACAGTTGAACAAGGCAAACGCAAACGAGCGTAGAACGCTCCCCTTCCACAAAGCGCTTTTGGCAGGAGAACTGCCTTTGACCATGGGCGGAGGTATCGGACAATCCCGACTTTCCATGCTCCTGCTCGGCAAGGCGCATATCGGGGAAGTGCAGGTATCCCTTTGGGACGAAGAAACCAAACGCGTTTGTAAAGAAAACGGTATCGTATTGCTGTAATCCTCACCAGGAATTCCAAAAACGCAATTTCCGACGGGCGCGGGCAGAGCCCCCCAAAAAAAAACGGTATCCATAAAAGCAACCGATAGGTTGCGCCCCAACCCCGAAAGGCGTTCCTGCGCAGTAGCGCAAACACTCTAAAAATAAAAAAGAAGAGTAAGGGCTAGTATTTTGGAAACTAATGCAATCATTATAAAGACACTTTATCATAATAGATAAGGTGTTTTTTTGTTAATCAGTTGACAAAACTATTGTATAGGAGTATAATTAGTATGAAAAGTATAACTAGTTATACAAAAAGGAGTTTAATATGGAAAAAATTAAAACGAATAAAAGCAAATATGTTGGCATTTGTAAAGTTGGAGAAAAAGGACAAATTGTCATACCTAAAGAGATAAGAAATATGTTTGATATAAATCCAGGAGATTCTATTATTGTTCTTTGCGATAAAGCCAAAGGTATTGCTTTACTCAAAGCAGACGTTATTGATAGTTTAACAGATAAGGTATTAAACCAATAAGGAGTTTTATTGTATGGATATCATAACGATTGAAAATGTTTGTAAGAACTATCCAACTAAAAAGGCGTTAGATAATGTTTCTATCACCATTAAAGAAGGCGAATTGTTTGGGCTCTTGGGCGTAAATGGTGCCGGAAAAACAACTCTAATTAAAATTCTTTGCGGTTTAACGCGTAAAACAAGCGGAACTATAAAGATAAATAATTATGATTTAGATAAAGAGATTGACAAAATTAAAGAAATGATAGATATATCGCCACAAGAAACATCAGTGGCAAACAATCTAACAGTCAAAGAGAATTTAGAGTTTTTTGCAAATATATATAACAATAATAATACGAACACCATCAATGAAATTATTGATATTTTTAATCTCAATGAAGTGATAAATCAACGGGCAAAAACCCTATCCGGTGGTTATAAAAGAAGATCATCTATTGCAATTGCCTTAATCTCAAAACCAAAAATCTTATTCTTAGATGAGCCTACACTTGGTTTAGATGTTTTTGCTAGGCGTGAACTTTGGAATATCATTAGAAAATTGCAAAAAGATATTACCATCATTTTAACGTCACATTATTTAGAAGAAATTGAAAACTTATGTGATAGAGTTGCCATACTATCCAATGGAAAATTGTTAAAAACAGGAACAATTGAAGAATTAAAGCAAATAACAAATACACAAAACTTTGAAGATGCTTTTATAAAATTAGTGGAGGCAAAGAATGAATAAAGTTATAAACTTTTATAAAAGAAATCTAAAAGAAGTTTTAAGAGACCCTATTATTTATATTTTTTGTTTAGGATTTCCTATTGCCATGTTTTGGCTATTTTATATAATCAATAAGTTCTCAAATGGAAATACTCCCACCTTTGAAGTATTGTCTTTACTTCCTGGAATCATTGTATTTTCGTATTCTTTTGTTATGTTAACCCTCGCCATTATTGTATCAAAAGACAAACAAACATTCTTCTTGAAAAGATTATATTCCTCTCCGATGAAATCCTATCATTTTATATTGGGATATTCTCTTGTTGGGTTATTTGTCGGATTATTACAAACAATGGTTTGTCTTATAACGGCGTTTATCATTTCTCTAATATCTAATGTTGGCTTTATCACCATTGGTAATATTGTCCTTTTAATCATTTCTCAATTGCCGATACTTATTGTAAATATATTTTTAGGAATATTATTCGGAACTATCTTTAATGATAAATCAGCGCCTGGTATTTGTTCCGTATTTATAAGTTTGTCTGGAATACTTGGCGGTTGCTGGATGCCCATTGAAACTATGGGCGCTTTTGAATCATTTTGTAGATTTTTACCATTTTATCCATCCGTTTATATTGGTAGAATCATTACAAATTCAACAAACGCATTAGGATTAACGTATTCTTTTGATAACATTGCATTCTTAGGGTTAATCCCTATCTTTATATTTACGTTTGGCAGTATCATCTTAACAATGATAGCATTTCAAAAAAATATGGTTAGCGACAAATAAACATTTCAACGCATACCTGCTATATCCAAACCCATTAAAACGCCGAATTTAAACCCTTCGATATAATGGTCGTCTGCCCCCACGACACAAAGCGTGTCCAAAGCACTCGTCGCCTTTTGATACAACGCCAAAAGCTTAGGATTTTTCTTCAATGCCTTGCGCATTTCGTCGTCGCATTTGATTACTTCATCCAAGGATTTTTGATATTCTTCGCTTTGTAAAATACTGTCGTAATTCCCCTTTCTCATTTCGTACATATCTCTAATTGCCGACATGATAATCTCCTTAACCACAAATGTAATTATAATTATAATAACCGCATTCGTAATTGTCAAGCATTTTTAATTACATTTGTGGTAAAATATTAAATATGGAAAAGTTTGTCGAAAGATTAAAAGAGTTAAGAAAAGAAAAAGGATTATCGCAAGATCAACTCTCCAAAGCTACGGGGCTTTCCCAAAGCGCTATCGCTTGCTGGGAAACGGGGCAAAGGATCCCAAATGCGCAAGCCGTTATTATTTTAGCGCGGTATTTTGAAGTAAGCACCGACTATCTCTTAGGCGAAAAAGACTATTAAACGAAAAAAACCACCCGTTTGGGTGGTTTTTTAATTTCCGTTTTTATCAAAGATACTTTTTCAACGCCTCGACGCGGTCGGTTTGTTCCCAAGAGAACCCTTTATACCCAAAGTGACCGTACGCCGCCGTCTTTTTGAAAACGGGCTTGCGCAAATCCAAATCACGGATAATCGCGTAAGGACGAAGGTCAAATTCTTTCTTGACGACCTCGGCAAGACGTTCGTCGTCTAATTTCCCCGTGCCGTGGGAATCCACGAATACCGATACGGGGTTAGCAACGCCGATTGCGTAAGCTACTTGGATTTCCACTTCGTCGGCAAGCCCTGCCGCAACGAGGTTTTTCGCGATATAACGGCAATAGTACGCCGCACTTCTGTCCACCTTGGTAGGATCTTTCCCCGAGAATGCGCCGCCGCCGTGCGCGCATCTTCCGCCGTAAGTGTCTACAATAATCTTTCTGCCCGTCAAACCGCTGTCGCCCTCAGGACCGCCGATTTCAAATCTGCCCGTGGGATTGATAAAAATTTTCGTGTTTTCGTCCATGAATTTGGCAGGGATAATTTCGTTGATTACGAACTTTCTCATATCCTCGCGGATTTGTTCCTGCGAAACCTTGCTATCGTGCTGGGTGGAAACGACCACGGTATCCACTCTCTTGGCAACGCCGTCCTCGTACTCTACTGTCACCTGCGTTTTACCGTCGGGACGAAGGTAGGGCAAAAGCCCCTCTTTTCTCACGTCCGTCAAACGCTTTGCAAGGCGGTGGGATAAAGAAAGCGTAAGGGGCATAAGCTCCTTGGTTTCACGGCAGGCATAGCCGAACATCATGCCTTGGTCCCCTGCGCCGAGCTGATCCGCCTCGTCGCCTCCTTCCGTCTTTTTCTCCAAGGACGCGTTTACGCCCATGGCGATATCGGGCGACTGCGTATGAATCGCCGTAATGATTTTGCATGTATCGTACGCAAAAGTACCGAAATCGTAGCCGATTTCCTTGATAATTTCGCGCGCTTTTTTCTCATAATCCACCTGCGCCGCCGTCGTCACTTCGCCCATGATAAGCAAGGTATCGAACGCCGCCGCGCACTCGATTGCGGCTCTGGCTTGGGGATCGACCGCTAAAATCGCGTCCAAAATCCCGTCAGAAATATTATCGCAAACCTTATCGGGATGTCCTTCGGTCACGCTTTCGCTTGTAAAAAACTTCTTCATGTCGTATATCCTCGTAATCTTTTAACAAACCATATTATATATGTTTTTTTTACCTTTGTCAACTCATTACGCGCTTGCAAAATCTTTTATTTCGTGATATAATAATAAACATGGACGCTCTTTTGAAAAACTGTACTCTCTGTCCCGTCGAATGCGGAGCAAACCGCCTTGCAGGCGTTGGGGCTTGCGGCGTATCCTCGCTTAGGATTGCCAAGTACTATCTCCACCCCTTTGAAGAACCCTGCATCTCCCATAAAAACGGCAGCGGCACCATCTTCTTTTCGGGGTGCAATTTGCGTTGCGTGTTCTGCCAAAACTACGAAGTATCGCGCGCCAAACGGGGTAAGGAAATCACCCCCGACGCGCTGGCGGATATCTTTAAAGAGCTTGAGGATATGGGCGCGGAGAATATCTCCCTCGTCACCCCCTCCCATCTCACCCCCTATCTCATACGGGCGTTCGAGCTTTACAAACCGAAAATCCCCGTCGTGTACAACACGGGGAGCTATGAAAAAGTCGACACGCTAAAACGCATCGACCCGTTTGTGGATATCTACCTGCCCGATATGAAATTTTATTCCCCCGTTCTTTCCAAGCGGTATTTGGGCAAGGAAAATTATTTTGATATCGCAAGCGAGGCGATTGCTTTCATGGCAAACGCCAAACCCTTAATCATGACAAACGAGGGCAAAATGCTGTCAGGTTGCGTAGTGCGCCACCTGGTTATGCCCCTTTGCACGGGGGATTCAAAAGCCCTTATTAAGTGGTTCAACGCATACCTACCCCCTTCGTCCTATTTAAGCCTTATGAGCCAGTACACCCCGTTTGGGGACATCGAGGGGTATAAGGAGCTGTCCCGTCCCGTCACCGCAAGGGAATACGACGGCGTAGTGCAAACGGCGCTTGATTTAGGGTTGGAAAACCGTTTGTTTTTGCAAGAGCGCAAATCCAGCGGCGAACAGTATATCCCTACTTGGGATTTTTAGATTTAAGATTGACGATTTTGACGGTAAGCCTTGCCGCCCGTTTGGGGTCGGCGGTTAAAAGCTCTTTCTCCGCTTGCCGAAGTTTTTGAAATGCACACTCGTTCATGCTCTTAATTTGAACGGCGCACGAGGTTTTTATGCTCATTTCCGCGGACAATTTATGCTTTGGGTTCAACGGCGAGCCCCTGCTTGCAAATCTCTGTTTTTCCCTAAACGAGGGGGACAGGGTTGGATTAATCGGGGCGAACGGCGAGGGTAAAACCACCCTCGTCCGCTTGATTTTGGGCGAACTTGAACCCGAAAGCGGCGTTTTATTTAGAAAGAACGGTATTCGCGTGGGCTACCTTGCCCAAAACGGCGGATACGATTCCGCGCGCACGGTTTTTGAAGAAATGCGTGAAATTTTTTCCGCGGATATCCGCGCGATTGCCGCTTTGCGCGAAGTGGAAGAAAAAATCTCCCGCGAGCACGAAGGCACGGATGCTTTCCGCGCCCTCTCCGCACGCTACGAAAGCTTGAATAAACAAATCGCCGCGCGCGACAGCTATAATTTTGAAGTGCGTATCCGTACCGTATTGAACGGCATGGGCTTTGAAAATGCCTACGAGCAAGCCATTTGCACCATGTCGGGGGGCGAAAAGGCCCGTTTAAAACTTTGCCGTTTGCTTTTGGAAGATCCCGAACTTTTGATTTTGGACGAGCCGACCAACCACTTGGATATGAAAACCCTCTTTTGGCTGGAAGACTACCTCGCATCGTACAAGGGCGCGATTCTCACCGTTTCGCACGATCGGTATTTCCTCGACAAGTTCGTTTCGACCGTTTATGAAATCGAACACAAGAAACTGTCCGTATTCAAGGGCAACTATACCAAATACAAGCTTTTGAAGGCGGAAAAGGTGGCGCGCCTTGTCAAGGAATATGAAAAACAGCAAGCCGAACGCGCCCACATGCAAGACTATGTGGACAGAAACCTCGTTCGCGCCTCGACCACGAAAATGGCGCAGTCGCGCCGTTTGGCGCTTGAAAAAATGGAGCTTGTGGAAAAGCCTCAACTCCCCCCTGCTCCCCCCAAATTCCGTTTTGGATATATGGACAAGCCCTACGAAAGGGTGTTGGAGGCACTCTCCCTTGTGTTGACCGCAGGCGAGAAAACCTTGCTTACCAACGCATCCTTTACCCTCATGCGCGGTGAAAAATGCGCCGTCGTCGGGGATAACGGCACGGGAAAATCCACCCTCGTCAAGGAAATCGTCAAGGGCAAAAATCCTGCCCTGCGCTTTGGGCGGTTTGTCAAAATCGCTTGCTACGACCAAGAAAACGCCAACCTCAACCCCTCCGCCCGTGTTTTAGACGAGCTTTGGGGCAGGCACAGCACTTGGGATCAAACCAAAATCCGCGGTATCCTTGCCCAAGCCGGCTTATTCGCCGAGGATATGGACAAGCAGGTATGCATGCTTTCGGGCGGTGAGAGAGCCAAGCTCGCCCTCGCCGTGTTTGAATGTGAAAACGGCAACTTCCTCATTTTGGACGAGCCGACCAACCACCTCGACCTGCCTGCAAGAGAAAGCCTGGAAGAGGCGTTAAAGGAATTTGACGGCACCGTGCTGTTCATTTCTCACGATAGATACTTTATCCGCGCCCTCGCAGGAAAGATTATCGAACTGGAAAACGGCGCTTTGCAGGAGTTTAACGGCACTTACGACGAGTACACCGCCTACAAAAACGCCCTTAAAGCAAGCGTTCAACCCATACCTGCCCCCACTCTTTCGACAAAAAGCGACAAAAACGAGGGGCATTATAGAACGAAGGAAGAACGCGCCGAGGACGCGCGCAGACGCACGCGTATAAAGAAGATAGAGGAAGAAATTTCCGCCCTCGAGGAAGAGGACGAACAAATCAACGCCGCCCTCGCTACCCCCGAGGTCACAGGGAATTTTGCCTTGCTTACCGAAAAATGCAACCGCCTCGACGAAATCAAAACCCTGCTTGACAAGCTGTACGCCGAGTATGAAACATTGATTTAAAATTTTTTTGCAAAAAATATCAAAAAACGCTTGACAGCCTCGTAAAAGTGTGATATCATTTTAATATCAAAACCATATGGAGGTTTACATAAACATGCAAGAAATCATTTTGAACAACAAAAAACACGGCATGCGCGTGCTGCTCATCGTTATTTTAATTGAGCTTCTCGCACTTGCAGGCTTGATCTACGGCGGTATTCAAATGGATAAGGCGGAAACTACGCTTAATATTGCCCTTTTCGCCATTCCTTTGGTTATCTTCTGTATAGCTTGGATTCCCCTTTTGGGCCTTCGCGTGCTCAAGCCTCAAGAGGCGTTGGCGCTTACCCTTTTTGGTAAGTACGTCGGTACGCTTAAGGGCGAAGGTTTTTACTGGGTAAATCCCTTCTGTGTAGCGGTGAACCCTGCGGCGCAAACCAAGCTCAACCAAAGCGGCGATGTCAAGCACGGTCAAGCGGCTCAAAACGCGAACGGGGATTTGAATATCAATATCAATATTCCCGATAAGAAAATTTCCCTTAAAATTATGACCTTGAACAACAACCGCCAAAAAATCAACGATTGCCTCGGTAATCCCGTTGAAATCGGTATCGCGGTCACTTGGAAAGTAGTAGACACGGCAAAGGCAGTATTCAACGTAGATAACTACAAGGAATATCTTTCTCTTCAATGCGACAGCGCACTTCGAAACGTGGTCCGCCTTTACCCCTACGACGTAGCCCCCGGTATCGACACGACGGGCGACGGCATTGCCGACGACGGGAGTCTTAGAGGCTCGAGCGAGCTCGTAGCATCCCGTATCCGCGACGAAATCCAAGAACGCGTAAACGAAGCTGGTATTGAAATCGTGGAAGCAAGACTCACCTACCTTGCATACGCGCCCGAACTCGCGGCGGTTATGCTCCAACGCCAGCAGGCGTCCGCTATCATTGACGCGAGAAAAATGATCGTAGACGGCGCGGTAGGCATGGTGGAAATGGCGCTTGAACGCTTGAACGACGGCGGCCTTGTCAACCTTGACGAGGAAAGAAAAGCGGCAATGGTATCCAACCTTTTGGTTGTGCTTTGCGGCAACCACGACGCGCAGCCCGTTGTAAACACGAGCAGTTTGTATTAATTTTTTAAAAAATCAAGCAGGCAGGTATTAGATTATGAACGATAACGGCAAAAAACAAGTCCCCTTGCGCTTGTCCCCAAAACTGTATAACGCGATTGCGGCATGGGCGGAAGACGACTTTCGTTCCGTGAACGGACAAATCGAATATCTACTCTCCGAATGCGTTCGCCAACGCAAAAAGAACGGAAAGTACGTTTCCGACGAACTCGACGTGCCGCCCGAACTGGATATTGAATAACGGAGTGTATAAGCCCTCGCCGAAAATCGGCGAGGGCTTTTTTCATATTTTAAGGATTGCAAACATATACTTGTACCACTATGAAAAATATTCCGCTTTGGCAGTTCGCAGGTTTCGTTATTACTGTCTTTTTAGGCACGCTTTTACATTTCTTATATGGCTGGACGGGGGAGAATATCTCCGTAGCGCACTTTTCCGCCGTCAACGAGTCCACTTGGGAACACATGAAAATCCTCTTCTTCCCCGCCTTTTTGCTCGCAATCGTGCAAAACAAATTTTTTAAGGAGAACTACGAGAATTTTTGGTGCGTGAAGGGCGTAGGGATTTTAACCTCTACCCTGCTCGTCCCCGTGCTCTTTTACACCTATAATGGCGCGTTCGGCTCTTCCCCCGACTGGGTGAATATCGCCATTTTCTTTGTGTCCGCAGGGGTTGGAGTATGGCTTGAAGCACGCCTTTTCAAAAAAGGAAACCGCCCTTGCAAGCTTGCAAAAGCGGTTTTGATTTTGTTAATTTTGATGGCGGTTTGCTTTGTAATTTTTACTTTCGCACCGCCCATGCTCCCTCTCTTTTTAGACCCCTTAACGGGTGGATATGGGCTTGGTTAAACGCTTTTTAGCCCGTACCTGCGCACACTCCTTAAAAACGATAGCCGTTCTGGCAGGGAGATACAGCTCGATATAGTTTTGCCCGTCGAATTTTTTAGACGGGTAGCGAATATGCTGGACAAGCCCGTTTCCGCCGTATTTGGGATCGTCGGAGCAAAGCGCAACCTCGTATTCCTTTTCGTCAAAGACGGGTACAAGTACGTTCGTCAACGAGTGACTCGGGCTAAAATTAAAGGCAAAAATCAGTCCATTGCGGTAGAATACAATCGTCTGTTCGGGATTTTTCAACAAAAGCAAATCGGGCATTTTTTGATTGAAAATGTGATGCGCTTTGGCGAGCTCGACCATGTCCTTATCAAAATCGCCCAACCAGCCGTATTTCAAAAAGCCGTTATGCTTTAAGCTCCATTGACGGCGGCAGTAATGAAAACTCCAACCGTTCCCCTCGCGGGGGAAGTCTATCCATTCGGGGTGGCCGAACTCGTTGCCCATGAAATTCAAATACCCTTCGCCGCCGCCTGCAAGGGTAAACAGACGAATCATTTTATGCAATGCCACCGCGCGATCGATGACGGGGTTGTGACAAGCCCTATCCATGTCCGTATACATGGCGGCATCGGCAAGTCGAAACATAATCGTTTTATCGCCCACCAGCGCTTGGTCGTGGCTTTCCACGTAAGCGACCGTATTCTCCCCCGGTCGTCTTAAACACATATCCCCCCACATTTTACCGATATCCCAAGCCTCGTCGCTTTGTTCCTTGAGGGTACGGATCCACATATCAGGTAAGCCCATCGCAAGCCGGTAATCAAACCCTATACCGCCCTCCTGAATGGGTAGGCACATGCCCGGCATACCCGACATATCCTCTGCTATCGTAATGGCGTTGGGATTGACTTCGCGTATCAGCTCGTTCGCAAGCTGTAAATAGGCTATCGCCTCCACGTGCGTGTTGGTAGAGAAGTATTTGCGGTTATCGTCAAAAGCGGTACCAAGCCCGTGGTCGTGGTACAGCATAGAGGTGACACCGTCAAATCGAAACCCGTCAAAGTGGTATTCTTCCAACCAGAATTTTAAGTTGGAAAGAAGGAAGTGAATCACCTCGTCCTTGCCGTAGTTAAAGCATTTCGTCCCCCAAGCAGGGTGTTCGCCCTTCTCCCCGTCGTAAAAGAATTGCCAAACGGTGCCGTCGAACATATTGATTCCCTCGGCGGTATTTTTTACGGCGTGCGAATGTACCACGTCCAAAAGTACGCGGATACCTAACGCATGGGCTTTGTTGACTAAATATTTCAAGTCCTCCGGCTTACCGAACCACGACGATGCGGCGTAAAAGTTGGACACTTGGTACCCAAAACTCCCGTAATAGGGATGTTCCATAATCGCCATAAGCTGAACGGTATTATATCCGGCTTCCTTGATGAGGGGCAGAGTAATATCGGCAAATTCGCGGTAGGTGCTTACCTTCCCCTCTTCCTGCGCCATGCCTACGTGCGCCTCGTAAATATACAGGGAATCCTCCCCTTTAAAATGCTTGTCCGTCCACGGGAATTGCTTTTGATTATCCACAACCTCGCAACAAAAAGCCAAGGTGTTTTTGTCTTGCACGACTCGCTTGGCGTACAAAGGGATATGCTCGGTGCGCGTCATATTCGCATCCACAATCGTTTTCACCTTACAACCTTCCCAAAGCGCGTTATCGCCGTCCAGTTTTAATTCCCAAACGCCGTTTTCAAGCCTCGTCAAGGGGTGGTCAAGCCAATGCCACTGATTAAACTCGCCCGTCAAATAGAGTTGGTGGGCGCTCGGCGCCCATTCGCGGTATACCCATCCGCCTTCTACGTGGTGGAACCCGAAATAGTTATGCGCGTTCGCAAATTCTTTCAAGGAGCGTTTGCCTTGTAATAAACGCCATTTCGTATGCTGGTATAAGTGCATACGAAGCTCGATATCCCCGGAAAATTCTTTTAATTGCGGATTGTACTCAAAAATGCGATACACGGTTTACCCCCTTGGGAACTTTTCATTTATTATAGCATTTTTATCAAGGAAAATCAATACTTCTTGGAATTTTTTATGCGGATATTTGTTTAAAGATAAAAACCTTGGGGATAGCGTTGCTATCCCCAAGGTTTTGGCGCAGGCGGAGGGATTCGAACCCCCGTGGGCTTTCACCCAAACGGTTTTCAAGAACTTCGCAGTCTTTCCCGACTCGTCCCGAATAATCCCTGAACCTCCCCGAAATTTAGCCGAAATAAGCCCTTTCCTCTCAACTTCCCGGAAATTTGCGAGAAAATTGCGAGAAAAGTGCGAGAA
>JAFVTA010000024.1 GCA_017503525.1 Clostridia bacterium
AAACTTAAAAAATGACCAACCAAAACCCCATTTCACCGTTGGAATCGAGGACGATATCACCCACACCTCGTTGGATTGCTCCATCCCTTATCACACCTCACCAAGCGATTGCGTTTCATGTAAATTTTACGGGCTTGGGTCGGACGGAACGGTGGGCGCAAATAAAAACTCCATTAAGATTTTAGGCAATCACACCGACCTTTTCGTGCAGGGCTATTTTTGCTACGATTCTAAAAAATCGGGCGGCACAACCGTTTCCCATTTACGGTTTGGACACTCCCCCATACGCTCCGCATACCTGATCGACAACGCCGATTTCGTCGCTTGCCACAACCCCTCGTATTTAACAAGATACGATATACTCTCCGATTTAAAGGAGGGCGGAAGAGTGCTTTTAAACTGCCCATGGACGGATTTAAACGCGCTCAACGCACACCTGCCCCCTACCTTTAAGCAAGTATTAGCCAAAAAACACGCAAAACTGTTTGTCATTGACGGCACAAAAATCGCCAACGAAACGGGGCTTGGCGGAAGAACGGGCACGGTAATGCAAGCCGCTTTCTTCCTGCTCCACGAGAATATCTTACCTTATGAAACCGCGCTTTCTTATCTCAAAGAAGAATTGAAATCCAAGTTTTTAAAAAAGGGCGAAAAGGTAGTGGCGCAAAATTTTGCCGCCGTGGATAGAGTAGAAAGCGAACTTATCCAAATCCCCTACCCCGAAGCATGGGCGACGGCAAGCGAAGGCTCGCCCATGCTTGCCCAGCCCCAAAACGAATATTTTGAAAACTTTATCGAACCTATCCTAACCCTCAAGGGGGACAGCCTGCCCGTATCCGCTTTCCAAGCGGACGGCACCGTTCCTACGGGTACGACGAGGCTCGAAAAACACGGTGTTCCCTATCTACTTCCCAAATGGATCCCCGAAAATTGTATTCAATGCAATCAATGCGCCTTCGTTTGTCCGCACGCCACCATTCGCCCCTTCTTATTAGAGGAAAAGGAAAAAACACCGACGGAATTTACTTGTATTCCTGCAGTGGGCGCAAAGGGTGCGAAGTTCCGTATCCAAGTTTCTCCGCACGATTGTATGGGGTGTGGTGTTTGCGCACAAACTTGTCCTACCAAGGAAAAGGCTCTCGTTATGCGCCCTGCAACCGAGCTTATGCCCACCGAAGGTCGAAACTGGGAATTTGCCGAAACTGCACCCCAAGCAGATAGGAACGTGTTTAAAGAAAATACCGTCAAAGGAAGTCAATTTAAACGCCCCCTTTTCGAGTTTTCCTACGCCTGCGCAGGCTGCGGAGAAACGCCTTATATCAAGGTCTTAACACAGTTGTTTGGGGAAAGGCTTGTGATTGCCAACGCCACGGGTTGTTCGTCCATTTACGGCGGTTCTGCGCCGACCTGCCCGTATACCGTCAACGAAAAAGGCGAGGGCCCTGCTTGGGCAAACTCTTTATTTGAAGACAACGCCGAATTTGGTTTGGGTATGCGCCTTGCTTACGATACTCAAAAGGATAGTGAGAAATCGGTGTGGATGATCGGAGGCGACGGCTGGGCGTACGATATCGGGTATGGCGGACTCGACCACGTGCTTGCCACGGGAAAAAACGTGAATATTCTCGTACTTGATTCGCAGGTGTATTCCAACACGGGCGGACAAGTGTCCAAAGCCACCCCCATGGGCGCAAGGGCAAGGTTTGCCAGCCTTGGTAAAGCCCTGCCCCGCAAGGACTTGGGCTTAATCGCCATGACCTACGGCTACGCCTACGTTGCGCAGGTGAGCATGGGCGCAAACAAGCAACAGTTTTTAAACGCGCTAATAGAGGCAGAACATTACGACGGCCCGTCGCTGATTATCGCGTACTCCCCCTGCATTGCGCACGGCGTATCCATGAGTAAGTGCATGGAAGAGGAAAAGCTTGCGGTGGATAGCGGATTTTGGCAGTTATACCGTTTTCACCCCGAACGAGAGTTCCCATTGATCCTCGATTGCAAGCCCCCTATAAGCGATTTAAGCGAGTTTTTATCACGCGAAAGCCGTTTTAAGGGAATGGACGAAGAAACGTTAAAAAGGGCGGAAAAAGAGTGTAAAAAAAGACGGGAGCTGTACGAACACCTCGCAAAGCTCCCCAAATAAAATTACGGCGCACCTTTTCGGTGCGCCGTAGCTTTTTACCTATTAATAGGTGTTACCTTTAACTAATTCTGCATATTGTTGCGCATTAACAACGATACCCGTATAGCCAACAATTAAACCTACCTTTTCCGTACCGTTTCTATCGCCCGTTTCAGCAGTAGCAACTACGCCACCTGCGGTAATCACACCAGTGTTCGTACAGTTGGTTACCTCACAAATAGTAG